>DAIQAV010000012.1:8506-23183 GCA_036781505.1 Candidatus Anoxymicrobiaceae bacterium
CAGCCGCCTGGGGGTGGGCTCCACATTTTCCTTTACCGTGCCGGCGGCGGGCGGCGCGGAGGGAGCCTAGCCGAAGACGACCCTGTTGCGGCCGCCCTCCTTGCCCTCATACATCAGGCCGTCGGCGCGCTTCACCAGCGTTTCTGGAGTGTCTCCCTCGTTCACCAGTGTCGCGCCGACCGATACCGTGACCTCGATGTTGACGCCGTCCCGCGCGATCTTCGATTGCGACACCAGCGCGCGAAGCTTCTCGGCGAGAGCACGCAGCTCCACCGAGTCGACGTTCGCGATGATGGCGGTGAACTCCTCGCCGCCCCATCTGCTGAGCATGTCGACAGACCTCACCGCGTTCTGCGTGGTCGCGGCCACCATCTTCAGGACGTCGTCGCCCGCATCGTGGCCGAAAGTGTCGTTGACCTGCTTGAAATGGTCGATGTCGAAATACAGAAGGCCGAACCTCCAGCCGTACCTGTCGAACTCCTGCAGCCTCGCGTAGAGGTGGACCTCAGCGTGCCTGCGGTTGCCCAGGCTGGTCAGTGTGTCGAGCAGCGAAAGGCGCTCCAGCTCCTCCATCCTCTGCCTGGCGGCGATGCTCGAGGTGTCGTCGGTGAAGACCTCGATCCCGCCGACCACCTTCTCCCGCGGATCTTTGAGGGGAACGATGCGGGCGTGGATGGGGACGCGGTGGCCCAGCTTGTGGTGCACGTACACGTCGGACCGGCAAACGCGGTTCTCGCGCATCGCTGTCAGCGCGGGGCAGGCGCCCGTGCAGAGCTGGTTGCCCATGCTATCGACGTGGATGAGGATGTTGTCGCGGCACCCCCGTCCCACGACCTCGGCGGCCGGGTACCCGGTGATCCGCTCGGCGCCCTTGTTCCAGTAGATGATCTGCCTGTCGCTGTCCAGCACGTAGACGCCGTCGTCGACCTCGTCGAGCACGCGCCGGTAGAACTCGCCCGAATGGAGCGCTCTCCGCGCTTCGTCAGCCGCGACTTCTTCCAGTGCTCCCACCGCCCTCTCGGCTTTCCCGCCTCAACTCTGCAGGTATTCTATCATCGGGTCGGTGACGAGCCCGACGACCTCACCGATCATGTGGGGCATCAGGTTGTCCATCACCTGCGGCATCATGTCGGCCATCTGTTCGCGCATGTAGTCGGGCATGGGCACGCGCTCCGCCACGCGCTCGAGCATCACGGGCATGACCTTGGGCATCATCAGCGGAAGCAGCCGTGGGAACAGCACCGGGAACATCGGCTTCATCAACTGCAGCGCGCCCGGCACCTTACCCGCCAGCCGCATCATCGGACCCATGCCCAGAGGCATGGCGTCGATGAGCTCCGGCCACATCGACCCCATCAGCTCGGCGAAACCCTCGGGGGTCATCAAGGCGATCATCGCCTCGAAGACCGCCCACTGGGCCTGCACCTCGGGCTCGGGGTCGGGGAAGTCGTAGCCAAGAGAAGAGGCCGCGAACCTGGCGAGGTCGACCACCTCCATCGGCGTCCCTTTCTTCTCCGCGGAGACGCGCAGTTGGAACTCGCAGCATGGGCACAGTGCGACCAGCTTCTCGGCGCCGGCGTCGACCGCCTCCTGCAGCCGCACCTCTCCGATGTCAGCCGCGACCGGAGGCTCTTTGATGAGCGTGAGCACCGACCCGCAGCAGAGCGCTTCCTCGCGAGAGTGCTCCATCTCGACCAGGTGAGCTCCTCCGACCGCCTTGATGAGCTCGCGGGGCGGCTCGTACACGCCGGACCCCCGGCCGATGTGACAGGAGTCGTGGAAGGTTACTGTAACGTCATCGCTCAGCCCGGGCAGCTCGAAAGAGCCGTCGGCGATCTTGTCGGCGAGGACCTCGCTGTAGTGCTTCGCGGTTATTCCGTAGTCGATGCCCAGCCGTTCCGCCCACTCCGGGTACACCTTGCGCCACATCATGTCGCAGGCGGGACAGGAGCTGATGACCGTGTCGGCGCCCGCCGCCTTGACGGCCTCGATGTTGCGCCTCATGGTGCGCTCGAACAGGTCCCACTTGCCGGCCACCAGCATCGGCGTGGCGCAGCAACTCTCCTTCTCTCCGAGGTAGGTGAAGTCGACGTCGGCCGCGTCGAGCAGCCTGACCGACGCTATCCCGATGTCGTTCTCGACGTAGCTCGCGGTGCAGCCGGCGAAATATACGTTAGGCGCCTTCGTCCCCGGCCCGTGCGCTTCGACAAGGTCGGCAGGGAACCAGTTGGCCCGGTCCTTCCTGTATCCCGCCCAGATGTCGCCCTGCGACGCGAGCGCCGCCCCCATCATCTCGAACGGCGGGAAGGTCATGAACTTCCTGCGCTCGATGAGCTCGCCTCGCATCTTCATCCAGGAGCTTTCGATGGGAAGCCCTTCGGAGCACTTGAGGTCGCAGGTCTCGCAGGTGGTGCAGACCAGCAGGTCGTCGACCAGGCGCTGGTCCCAGCGGGCGCGGCCCTCGATGATGTCGCGCAGCCGGTACCACTTCCCTCGCGGGCTCGCGCTCTCCCAGCCCCTGCCGTAGAACTGCGGGCAGGAGTCGACGCAGTAGCCGCACTGGGAGCAGGAATACGCGTACCAGGCCACGTCGCCCGGAACGCCGTGCGAGTCCTTGCCCAGCCTCTCCCCGACCCTTGACGCGACCCTGTTCGCCACCAGCCTGACCAGCGGCTCGAAAAGACCGCCGGCCTTCACCATCAGGGGGAGCACGCCCGAGCCCACCACCTTGTCGGGGTTCATCACCCCGGCCGGATCGTAGCGCCGCTTGTATGCCTTGAGCTTCTCGACGCGTCCGGCGCCGAGCACGCCATCGGCCTTGCCCGAGAAGTACAGGCCCGTGGCGTAGGCGCGGCCCCCGTGCCTCTCGGCTATGTTCATGATAGAGAGGGACAACCCGAACATCAGGTTGTAGGAGAGAGAGCGCTCGTCGGCCGGTATGAACCCCAGCAGCACGGCTTCCGCCTCTCCGCCCTTGCCGTGACGGACGATTATCCCTTCCTTGAGCACGGGGTGCTTTATCTTCGACTCGACCTCGGACATGACCGAGGCGAGCTGCGTGACGGGCACGACGACCTCCGCGGGGACCAGGGACGGCCCCAGCCGCTTGACCTGCATTATCCTGAAGCGGTTCTCCCACTCGTGGAGCGCGATCTCGTTCGAGAGCGTCGAGGCCCCTGTCTTGCCGGCGATCTCCGCCAGCAGCGGGCGGACCAGTTCGGCAACGCGTGAGCGGAATGATACGACCACTATATAGGTGGAGGGCAACACGACTTCCGCGGCTTGTGGCGCGTCGCACGCCGGAGCCGGCGTCCTGTTCTTCATCTCCGCCATCCGCGGGTTGATGAACATCACCGACCACACCGGCGCGTCCGACGACAGCAGAGAGGTCATGAACCCCTGCAGCTTGCCGGGAGTGTCGCAGCTCACCGCTACGACCTCGATGTCCTCGAGCGGCTGCACCTTGAGGGTCACGTCGGAGATGAACCCCGTGATCCCCTCGGCCTCCGAGAACATGTCGAGCTCATCGCCGGAGACCTCGCGTATCTCGCCGCCCGCGAAGACCACGGTCGCGGCCGCCACGTTCTCGCGGAAGTAGCCGTACTGGTAGCTGCCGAAGCCGGCTCCTCCCTGGGCCAGCCAGCCGCCCACCGTCGAGGACGGGTAGCTGCTGGGATAGAGCCTCAGTGTCATGCCGTCCGACGCGAGCGCCCGGTCGAGAGCCTGCCAGGTCATGCCCGCCTGCACTCTGACCTCACCGGCTTGTGTATCGAGGCCCAGCACGGAGGCCATGCGGCGCATGTCGACCACGATCCCGCCGCGCGTGGGGACAACTCCGCCGTAGCCGGAGGTCGCCTTCCCCCTGGGGATCAGCGGCACCTTCATGTCGCGTGCCCGCGCCGCGAGCGTCGACAGCTCCTCGGTGGTCTCGGGCTGTACCACGGCGTCGGGAGCGGTGCGGCCTAGAAACGGCTTTATCATCGAAGGTATCGACCCGATGTCGTGCCCGTATACCTTGCGCTCCATCTCGTCGAAGGTGGCGCGCGGGCCGAAGGTGTCGGTCAGGAACGACCTCATGCTGCTTTCGATGTTTCTCACGTCCGCCTCCACTTGTAGGTTTGGTCCAGGTGATGCTGACAGCGGCTGTAGGTGCTGTCCCGGTCATCATCAACCAGAGCAGCGGATGGGGCCATGAGAGATGTCAATGGAGCCAGCGAGCCTAAGACGCCATCCCCTCGAAATACTTCTTGAACTCATCCGGGGTCGCCATCAGCCGGAAGGTCGCCTGGGCGTCGGCCACCATCTTGCCCGAGGAATCCAGCACCTTGAGGCTCAAGGCCTTGTCGGCCTTGCCGAAGATGCGGAAGTCGGAGAGCATCGCCTCGACCTCCTCGGCGACCACACGCACGCCGCAGCGCAGCTCGCCCCTGGGCATGGCGACGAACCTTATGTTCAACACGGTGTTGAGCACCAGGAACTCCATCGGGTCCAGGTAGTTGAATATGGCCATGCCTCCGGCGGTCTCCGCGAGCCCGCAGATGGCCCCGGCGTGAACCAGCCCGAAGGCGTTGAGGTTGTCCGGGTTGTCCTCGAGGATCATGGTGATGTTGCCTTCGTCTCCGACGCGCGTGACTCGCATCTTGCTGCGGCTCGCGAACGGACAGGCACCCTCCACCATCTTCACCATCAGCTCAGCGTCCATCGCGCTAGCACCTCCCCTTGTCACCGCCGCCGTCGGCGCATTTTGAACAATACAATCATTATATTAGCCGGCCGGGCGCCGGCTCCTGCCGCCGCCACCTCCGGTTCAGCTCACATCGACCTTCCCGGACAGCCGCTCGACCGCGCTGGTTACGAAATCCTCGCCGCCTTCCATGACCAGCTCTATCGCGCCTTCAGGGCAGACCTCGGCGCAGTGCCCGCAGCCCCTGCACTCATCCGATATGCGGGCCGCGCCGTCAACGACCGATATCGCTCCAGCCATGCAACCGGCGTCAAGGCAGGTGCCGCAGCCGACGCAACGCTCGGTCACTCGCACATGAAGCCCCGGCATCCTGGAAAGCTGGGACGAGAACCTTTTGTCGAGGTCCGGCAGCATCCGCCACAGGCAGCAGCAGGTGCAGCAGTTGCAGATGGTGAGCAGCCTCTCGCCCGGCTTCACCTTCAGCCATACCGCGTCCACCCTGTTGCGTCCCACCAGGTGGAACAGCCCGGCCTGGCGGCACCGCTCCAGGTGCGCCAGCGCCTCCTCTTTGGTCACCGGCCGCCCCAGCTCGGGGTTGATGTCCCTTGCCGCGTCGCCGAGGAAGAGGCATCCCAGGTCCACGGGATAGTCCTTGCAGCCCATCGAGCTCCTGCAGATGCACTCGTCCATCACCCATAGGAAGCCGGCCCTTTCGATGAACCGCTCCACGACCTGCCAGGGCAGCACCTCCGATGAGGCCGGGCCCACGGCTTCGCCCACCGCCACGGTCTTACGCGGCAGCAGCATGATGTCGTCACCCTCGAAGAAGATGTTCCCCAGGGGGCGCCCGAGGAGCGGCAGCCGGGTGAGCCGGGCCGCCAGCGAGCTGTATGGAAATCCTTTTCGTATGAGCTTCACAGACCACATAGGCCTGGACATGATGGTCCTCCTTATGCCTCCAACGCGCTCGGGAAGCATTCTACCGGTAACCGCCGGCTTCAGCCATGGCCGCGGCGGCCACCGGGCGTGCTATAATTCCTCAGTCCACCCGTCGGCTCCGGCCGCGTGACGGCGCCCGCTCGGAAAGGAAGACCGTGGACTACGACTTTCAACAGATAGACGCGATCATCAACGCGAGGTCCCTGGCGGTGGTGGGAGCTTCCAACTCACCGACCAAGTTCGGCTACATGTTCACCCGCTCGCAGGTGACCATGGGGTTCGACGGCCCGCTCTACCTGGTCAACTCCAACGAGGACGAGATAATGGGCAGGCCCGCCTATCCCGACCTGCTTTCTCTTCCATCGGCCCCCGACCTCGTCTACCTGACAATACCCGCTCACCGCTCGGTCGAGGTGCTGGCCGACTGCGCCAAGATCGGGGTCAAGGCGGTCATAATGATGGCGTCCGGCTTCAAGGAGGCCGGCGAGAGCGGGAAGCGGCTCGAGGAGGAGGCGCTCGCGATAGCGCGCGAAGGCGGCTTCCGGATGATCGGGCCCAACTGCTTCGGCATCTACAACCCCCGCAACCGCCTCACCCTCCTGCCCGGCCACGACTTCTCCAAGAGCGCCGGCAGCGTCGCGTTCATCAGCCAGAGCGGTGGCTACAGCGCCCACGTCGCCCGCCAGGGTAAGAGCCTGGGGATCGACTTCAGCGCGGTCATCAGCTACGGCAACGCGGCGGACCTCGATGAGTCCGACTTCCTGGAGTATTTCACCGACGACCCCGACACCCGCATGATAAGCGCCTACATCGAGGGCGTGCGCGACGGCGCGCGGTTCGCGCGAGTGCTCCAGAGAGCCGCGGCCGCCAAGCCCGTCGTACTCTGGAAGGTCGGGGCCGGTGAATCGTCCAGGCGCGCGGTCCTCTCGCATACCGGGTCGCTGGCCGGCTCGGCCGAGCTGTGGGACTCGCTCATCAAGAAGTCCGGCGCCATCGAGGCCTCGGGCGTCGACGAGCTGCTCGACATCGTGCTCGTCCTCAAGCACTTCGGCAGGTCCCCGGGCAAGCGCCTGCTCATCTGCGGCGGCGGTGGAGGGCTGGGCACCTACGGCGCCGACCTCGCCGAGAAAGAAGGCCTGCTGGTCCCGGACCTGGACGTGAGGGCTCTGGAGCGGCTGCAGGAGGTGCTCGATCACGCGGGAGCCGTTGCCGGCAATCCACTGGACGTCGGCGCGCCGCTGATCCCGATGCCTTTCCTGGAGGACGCGCTCTTCGAGGCCGGGGGCAACCCCACCACCGACATCCTGCTGTTCGACCTGGCCGTCAACTTCGGCTACGACGTCGCGGGCGACTTCGGCATCGAGCGCACGGTGGAACTCCTGGGCGAAACCAGGAGGCGCTCCGGCACTCACGTCGCGGCGGTCCTGTACTCCCGCTCGTTCGACCCCGACGACATGCGCTTCGAGACGATGCTGCGGCGGATGCGCAAGCGCCTGCACGCCGCGGGCGTGCCGGTGTTCGAATCGATGGAGAGGGCGGTCCGCGCGATATCGCGCGTGAACTGAAACCAGGGCTGATAGCTAGACGCTGGGCGGGCTCGTCACCATCAGAAGCAGGGCTCTCTCGTCACTCATGTTCTCCCACCCATGCGACTTCTGACCGGGGAAATAGACGCAGTCGCCTTCGCGCAGGTGGTGCGAGCTGTTCTCAATAGTGAACCGCAGCTCGCCCTTCACTACGAAAGCGAACTCTTCCCCGCCGTGCTCCAGTTGCTCAACGTACTTGGCATGCGGCTGGAAGGTAGCCACGATCGGCTCCATGTTGTTGTCGTGGTCGTCGACCAGCAGCTCCAGGGTGATGTGCTCGGAGCTCTCGAGCACCCTGCGCTCCTCGCGCCTGAAGGCGATCTTCTTGCTGGACGGCTCGGCGAAGACGTCCGCCAGGGTGACGCCGTAGAAGTTGAGGAGCTTGATCAGGTTCCTGATCGTGATGCTGGTCTTTCCGTTCTCCAGCTTGCTCAGGAAGGAGAGCGAGAAGCCGGTCTCCTCGGAGACTTTCCTTATGGAATAGCCGCGATCCTTGCGTAGTTTCTGGAGTATGCGGCCGACATCTTCCAAAGTATTGCCTCTCCTGCTTGGTTTCGACTGAAATCTAACATACTTGACTGACGGCTACAAACGTTTTAGTATTATACTCATACTGTTACCGTGTTATGAATCATTTGTGAGAAACCGAGTACCGGGGTGAGAAGAATGAGGGCAAATGTAGCAACTGAGCTCAACTATCTCTGGAAAGTGAAGATGGTAGGGCAGCCCTACATGGACCCCGAGACCCGGGCACTGCGTGAGTCACGCGCAGGCGAAGTCCTGGTGTTCACCACGTTCACGACCGATCAGCGGATCAGGGACATGTGGTCGGACGGCCAGCTCAGCCTGTAGGTATATAGAGCCCCGATCCAAAACCAGAGCCGGATAGACGGTGAAAGCCTCCCTCCCCCGGGGGGCTTTCGCTTTGTGGCGAATGGTCTCCAACTCGATCATTTCGCAGTGGATTCCCCCCTAAAAACACTGGAAAAAGTCGTGTTCCTGGTGTATCATTATAGAGTAACAGTTTCTCTTGTGAGAAACAGGTGAAAATGATGTACAGCAACAAAGAGATCGAGCGCTGGTACCTGGGACTCCCCTTCGATTCAGCCAGGGGCAACGGAAACGGCAAGAAGGGCCGCGCGCGCATCGAAAAAACCGTGCCGTTCAAGGCGGTGACTGAGCAGGAAGTGGAGCGCCTCTACCTCGGACTGCCCCTGAAGGCCGCCTAGCCCTTTGCAGGCCGAACTATCAGGCAGGGCCTAGCGCCCGCCGGCGTCGCCGCTGTTGGAGTATCCCTGGCTCTCCCAGTAGCCGGAGTACGAGCCCTTGATCAGGTCGATTTCAGTGACCCACTTGATCCACTTGTATCCCAGCTTGTGGGGGACCACGAGCCTCACGGGATAGCCTTGCTCGTCGGGTAGCCTCACTCCGTTCACGCCGTAGGCCAGGATCGGGTCGGCTTTCTTCACGTCGGCGGTGGTGAGCGAGGTCGTGTAGCCGCCGGGCGATTTGAACACGACGGTGCGGGCGGACCCCTGGACCCCCGCACGCGAGAGCACGTCAGTGAGCTTTACGCCTTTCCATATGCCCCGGTCGGACCATCCTTCCACGCACGGCAGAACCACGTATCGCTCTACCGACGGCAGGGCCTTCACCTGGTCGAACGTGAGTGAGAGCGGATTGCCGACCAGCCCGTCCACCTTGAGTTTGTAGGTGCCCAGGTCGATCTTGGGCTGACCCTCGGCGGTGCGGACATGCAGCTTGTCCGTGGGGGTGACCGCTTTGGTCCCGACGCCCGGGACGGTGACCTTGGTGGTGCCGGATGTCTTGCCGTGTGTGCCGACGTAGACGAGCAGGCCGACGATGGCAGCCAGCACTATCACCAGTATGACGAGACGTTTTTTATCCATGGTCTAAAGATACCGCCCTGGTAGGCTACGGCTAATGAGATTCCTCAACGGAGGAAGCATTCCTGCGGTCGCTGCCGGGCGCGGCTGAGTAAGACTTCAGCGTACCGCTAACATTATTTTCATCCCGGCGAGGTATACCTTCTCCGAAGGAGTTCGAGTCCTCGAGCCGACTGGAGGAGAAGGTATACCGAGCATTCTCAGTCGACCTCGTGCTCCGGGAGTATGAAGTACTTGACCTCTCTGGCGTAATCGCGCAGCTCGCCCTTGAAGTCGGGATGCGCGATGCTGATGAGAGCCCTGGCCCTCTCGCGCAAGCTCTTGCCCTTGAGGTTCACCACCCCGAACTCGGTAGCCACGTACATCACGTCGGTCCTGGTCAGAGTCACGGTCGCGCCGGTGCGCAGCGTAGGTACTATCTTCGACACGGTCTCGCCGGTAGTGCTGTCCTTTGCCGTCGAGTGGGTCGCGATGAATGCTTTGCCGCCGTTGGAAAGGTAGGCTCCCCGCGTGAAGTCCACCTGGCCGCCGGTGGCGGTATACTGCACCGGGCCGAACGACTCCGAGCAGCACTGGCCGGTGATGTCTATCTCCAGCGTCGAGTTCACGGCAATCATGTTGTCGTTCTTCGCGACGTTGTAGGGGTCGTTGTTGATGCTGACCGGCGCGAAGTAGACCATCGGGTTCTCGTTGAGCCATTCGTAGAGAGCGGCCGAGCCCGCCGCGAAGAACGCGTTGGTCATGAAGCGGTAGTAGTTCTTCTTCTCGTTGGTGATCACGCCGGCCTCGAAGAGCTTCATGACGGCGTCCGGCACCATCTCCGTGTAGCAGCCCAGGTCGTTCTTGTCCATCAGGCACTCCCCGATGGCGTTGGGCAGCGCACCGATTCCCAATTGGATGGTCGAGCCGTCGTCGACGTAGGAGGCGATCTGCTCGGCTATCTGCCGGTCGGCCTCGGAGGGGGCCTCCGGTGGCAGATCGATTATCGGCGTGTTGTTCTCGATAACGCACCTGATCCTGGGGTTGGAGATGTGGTAGAAGTTCTGTCCGTGGATCCTGGGCTGGTTCTCGTTAACTTCCAGGATCAGCTCGTCGACGTATTCGAGCACGTCGGTGAAGTTGCCGGAGACTCCCCCGCTCATGCAGCCGTTGGAGTCCATCGGGCTCACCTGGGTGAATATCTTCTTGTAGCCGGCGTACTGTCCGGCGATCCTGGGCAGGTCGGAGAAGTGGAACGGCGTGTGGGTGCAGATGCCGTCTCGCATGGCCGCGCGGTCGAGCGGCGTCGAGTAGTAGTTGTCGAACGCGATGTGGCTCATGTGCTCGGGGGTCAGTATCTTGTAGAGCGGCCCCAGCATTATGAGGCCGGCGAAGGTAACGTTCCTGAGCTCTTCGGATCGGTCGAAAAGCACGTCCAGCAGTCCAGCTGGGGTGCAGGACCCGCTGCCGCAGAATATCTTGTCGCCGTCAACGACGGTCCTGGCGGCGTCTTCGGCCGTGGTGAGCTTGGACTTGTAGAGCTCCTGCCACTTGTTCATCGGACCCCTCCCCCTGGATAGCAAACCTGACCCGACGTTCTAAAACCACTATCCGCGAAATAATACAGTTTATCGGGTTGCCGCGCAAACGGGCTCAGTCGAAGACCTCGGCCAGGAAAGCCTCAAGCTCGCCGTTGAACTCCTCTCGCCTCTCCAGCAGGCTGCAGTGGCCGGCGCCCTCGAACCCCTTGAGCCGTGCGTCCGGGAGCAGCGCCGCCGTCCTCTCGTTGACCTCCCGGTTGGTGAGCTTGTCCCGGTCGCCCACCAGCAGCGTGACCGGGACGTCGACCTTCGGCAGATAGTAGTCGTAGTGGAAGTCGAGGCAGGCCTTGGCGGCCAGCGCCAGGGTGGTCATGTGAGTCCCCAGCACCATGTCGCGGACGTGCTCGACCTGCGCCCCCTTGGGCTTGGAGCCGAAAGCCCCCAGCGCACCATGCCATATGCGGCGGAGGTCTCCTTGATGGCCTCCCTCACCATGTCGGATATCCTGCTGCGGCGGCCCATCTCCTTGAGCACGTTGCCTATCGGGAACGGGTAGAGCCTCTTGATCGCCGAGCCCATCACCATTCCCTCGGAGAGGTCGGTGCCGGTGGAGTCGATGATGGCCATCCCCTTCAGCTTGCCCTTCGCCTCCGACCCGAAGCGCTCGAACCACTTGAAGGCGGTGAAGCCGCCCATGCTGTGGCCGCCGATCACGAAGGACTCCGGCCCCACGTGCCTGATGGCGGCCTCGAGGTCCTCCGCCAGCCTCTCCGGGTGATAGTCGAGGCTCTCGGGAATCGCCGAGGCGCCGTGCCCGCGCAGCTCGAGGGTGTAGACCCGGTAGTCGTCGGCGAAGTGCCGCTGCTGGAACCTGTAGATGCTCTCGTTGCAGGTCCAGCCGTGGACGAAGAACAGCGAGCTGTCCCCTTCGCCGCAGGCGGTCATGTGCAGCCTGGTGCCGTCGAGCGAGGTCACCTCGATGTGCTCGAGCTCGAGGTCGTCGGCATTCAGGTCTCCGTCAACGTCTTTCCTGAGCAAGTCGAGGACCCTCCACATGGCCGGCAGGAACACCGGCGCGGCGAGCCTCGCCCTGCGCTCGTACGCCAGCCTGCGCGCTTCTTCGTTATCGGTGCTGCTCATTGAATACCTCCAAAGAGGGGACAGAATAATTCTATTCAAAGGAACGGCCGCTTGCACCAGTGGTCTGACCGCCGCTCCTGGTCACCCGGCCAGCTCGGCGCTCCAGGCATCGTCGGTCGCGGCGCGCCTGAACTGGCAGTCCTTCCTGCCGCATGCCAGGCACTGCACCTTCAGGGGCACCTCGTCGGCCACCACCGCCGCCGAAGAGACGGACTTGGACGGTATCATCAGGAAGCTGTCGGTGAGTCGCACGCCCAGGGCGGCCGCGTCCAGCGCCCGGAACACGACGGACTGGCCCCTGATGAGCCAGTCGCAGTAGCCGGGGCTCATCCTGGCGCTCGCCTCCCGCCCGGCGGCGCACACCTCTTCCAGCCAGCGCTCCTCCACCAGTCCCGCGACTATCTCCGCCAGCTCGGACGCGACCGTGTCCAGCACGAACTTGTCCAGCAAGGGGATGTCGCCCGCGATAGCGTCGTCGACGGCCTCTCCCGCCGTCGAAAGGGCGAACACCAGCTGCTTGTCCCCCAACGACCGCCGGGCTATGAGCGACAGCCTGGTGCTCTCGACCGGCCCCAGCACCGTGGTCACCTCCGAGCGCGTGACTTCGGTAACCTTCACGTACCTGTATCCGCCACATGGCTCGGCACACCCGACTATCGTCTCGAGCGAGCGCTCGAGGGCGGCCAGTGTCTCCTCGTTGGCGCGGCCGGTGCCCCCGGTAAGCGCGGCGAGGGAATCCTTGCGCAGCATCTCGACGTGCTCTTCGGCAATCTTCAGCCGGACTACTTCCATCGACCCTCCAGTGGGCTATCATTGTCACAAAGAATAGCATGTAGAGGAGTGAGACAACCGTCCGCGTCGCAGCGGACATTCTTCGGGAGGTGGCCGATATGCAGGAGACCTGGAAGGAACAGGCCAGGGAGATCGCCGTAACATTCTCGCTGGAGGCGAAGCCGGTCGCGATCACCTTCACCAACGACGAGGTAGACATCGGCCAGCAGACCAAGAAGACCTGGCTCTGCCGTGCTCTCAAGCTCGCCGCAGGGAAGGGCTCGCAGTTCGTGATCGACCGCGAGAACTCCGGCTGTCCCGGCGGGTCCTGGCACTGCGGGCTCTCCGAGCCGCCGAGCGCGCAGGCGCGTCGCGGCCTGCAGGAGTTCCTCACCAGGGGCGAGAAGCTCACGCACTCGATCGTGACCTTCCAGAGGATGTCAGACCTCGGCTCCTCACCCCCGACCGGATTGAGCGAGCGCATCTATGTCGGCCCGATGGACTCGGCGCCGATACGGCCCGACATCGTCGTCTTCGTGTGTAACGCGGAGCAGGCCTGCAGGCTGGTGACGCTGGACCACTACTGGGACGGCAAGCCCATCCACGCCGAGCTGACCGGCTCGCTCTGCCACGCCGCGATCTCGTACCCGGTGGTGACCGGCAACACCAACCTCACGCTGGGGGACTGGACGGCGCGGCGCATGCAGAAGTACGGCCCGGACGTGGTGTTCCTGACGATTCCCTACGAGCGCATGGAGAATGTCGTGCTCGCAATACCCGAGTGCTCGGCCGGCACCGCCGAGGTCGTGATACCTGAGGCGTTCAGGCAGCGCGAGGACGAATAGCCGTCAGGCCAGTCCCGTGGAAGCCAGCCAGTCCTTGATGACCGCCGTGGTCTCTTCCGGCATGGTGTAGCTGCAGCAGTGCCCGCCACCCTCGATGAGTTCGAGGCGCGCGCCGGGGATGCGGCCGGCCAGCTCCACTATCGCCTCCGGGCCCACCAGCCTGTCCTCGGTGCCCCTTATCACCAGCGCGGGAACTGAGATGGACGAGAGGCGGTCGGTGTAGTCCGCGGTCCTGCCCGCCAGCGCCTTGTCGAGGTATGACTTGCCGCCGCACTCCAGCCCGCACTCGAAGAGATAATCTATGAGGCGCGCGTTACCGGGGGTCGGGTCCATCACGAACCCGCGGTGCCGCCCCACCCATCCCAGCAGCCTCTTGCGCGCGTCGTCGGTGAGGAAAGGCATGAACGCCATCTGGTGCACCAGGGTCGCCAGCGTGAACATGTTGATGCCGAACCCGCCCCGCCGCGGCTTGTCCATGGTGTTGCAGAGCACGACGCCCAGCACGCGCTCGGGGTGGTTGATGGCGAGCTCCTGGGTGACCATGCCGCCCATCGACTCGCCGATGATGACCGCCTTGTCTATGCCCAGCGAATCCATGATGCGAAGGGTGTCGGCGGCGTAGTCGGCCATGGTGCTGGAGAGCGATGGCTCCCTGACCGCCAGGGCGCAGGACACCACGTGGTAGTCGCCGGCCAGCTCCTCGAGCTGGTAGCGCCAGAACTGCTTGGAGCCCTCCGCGCCCGGAAGCATGACCACGGGCAGCCCGCTTCCCGCCTCGAGGTGATCGGCGGCCTCTTTCACGTCCACCATGGTCCCTCCTCCAATAGAAGCGGCGGGACCGGCCCGCGCGCTCTCTTATGTCTTACTGTCCTGGGGGATATTCTGTTATTCACCCGGCCTCATTGCAACCACGTTGCAACGGGGCCTCGATTGCCCGCTTGTTCGCATCTGGCATATAATCTTGTTCCTTCGCCGCTCGTGGTGCGCTCACCCGGGGATAACAGAATCACGCTTCGGACCGGTAAGGCGCGCACGGGGGACGACGATGCCAGGGAGACAGGATGCGAACGAGAGCGAGGCAGGACTACGGCTCGGGTGCGCCCGGCTGGGGTGACAAATCAAACCCGCCGGAGTTCCTGCTGCGCAAACAGGCTCCCGTCGAGCGAACCGGTTGGTGGAAGGGGCTGGCTCCGCGGGGCAAGATGGTGGTGCTGACCTCATCGGTGGTCGTCGTCGCGGTCGTCGCCGGCGTGGTCCTGTCCTTCACGCTCGGCACCAGCGCCAG
>DAIQAV010000013.1:0-22904 GCA_036781505.1 Candidatus Anoxymicrobiaceae bacterium
CGCTGCGGGGTGGCGGCTCCGGCGGCTCCTGAACCGGCGCCGGCTGCCGCTCCCGCGACCAGCAGCAGGACGAGCGCGGCCGCGACAACAATCCGCGTCTTCTTGTTGCTGAGGGAAGGGATCCTCCGGTTCTTTGCCGTGATGACCGGCGGGGGCGTGACGTAATATGGCGGGGGCGGCGCGGCGCCTGCCGGCGGCGGCCCTGGCGGCCCGGGCTGCGCGGGCGGGGTGGCGTACTGGTTGAGGCCTGCGGCTCCGGGCGAGGGTCCCGATGGCTGCGCGGGCTGCGCCTCGAACTGCCATCCGCAGTTCATGCACACTCGGGGGAGCTGCCCGGGGTACTCCCTGCCGCATGCCGGACATCTTTCCATCTGGCCGGAACCGGATTGCATATTGCTTCTCCAACATCCTTGCTGCCGCGTGTTGATATCATATATTAGACGCCGGACCGAAGGAAAAGAGATCGTGTCCAAAGATAGTTACACGTTTGAGCCCGTCGGCTTCGTGGAGAGCGACTTTGCCGAGACGCGGAACGACCCCGACGTCTTTGCCGGGACGGTCTCGCGCATCCGCATCGTGCCGAGGTTCGCGGAGGGACTCTTCAGGATAGAGGGCTTCGAGCGCCTCTACGTCATCTACGTGTTCGACAGGTCGCAGGGCTTCGAGATGATCATCCACCCGCGGGGGGACGTGACCAGGCCTGAGCGAGGGGTCTTCGCGACGCACTCGCCCAGGCGGCCGAACCCGGTGGGGCTGACCGTCGTGGACCTGCTGGGGGTCGAAGGAGAGGTTCTCACGGTGAGGGGGCTGGATGCGGTCGACGGGACTCCCGTCATCGACATCAAGCCCTGCGACCGCTGAATCGAGACCAGGAGGCGAAATGGACGACGCGCAAAAAGACAGGATTTTCGCGGGCATGGTGGCCGCCGCGACCGCCATCGCCGGCACCTACATCTATATGGGCCTGAAGACGCCGGTGCCCGGCCAGGACCAGGAGGTCGCCGGGGGGCTGACGGAAGAGAAGCACGAGTTCGTGACGCCGGACGGCGTGACGCTGCGAGTGAAGCGCTACGCCAACCCTGGCGGCCAGCCCGTTCTGTTCTGCCACGGGTTCAACGGCAACGGGTTCGAGTTCGACCTGCCCCGCGAGGGGTACAACATGGCCGTGTACCTGGCGAGGCGCGGCTTCGACGTTTGGATATCGTCGTTCAGGGGCTGCGGGGTGGAGCCGTACCTCTGCGACGGCGGTGACTGGAGCCACAGCATCGACACGCTGGCGATACTCGACGCGCCCACCCTGGTGGACGGCATCATCGCCGAGACCGGCAAGCAGCCGTTCTGGATAGGACACAGCATGGGAGGCATGGTCCTTTACATGTACCTGCAGGGCGTGCGGTTCGAGGGTGACCCGGCCGACTGCCACGTGGTCTCCGATCCCGAGGTGCTGGCGGAGCGCCACGCGAAGCTCAAGGGCGGCATCGCGATCGGCTGCGCCACAGGATAGCGCCCAGGGTGCGCCTGGGGAGCAACGCCAAGGCGATGGTGCTCAACAGGCCCCGCGGAATCAAGGCCCTTTCGCGCAGCCCGATAGGCATCATGCTCTACAACAGGCGCAACACCGACAGCGAGACGTCCACGTCACTGGTCAAGTGGGGCGCGGACGACGTAACGGCGCACATGTATATTCAGCTCGTCGACGGCATCTGGAACATCAACTTCAGGCAGTACTTCCCGTTCGTCTTCAGGCGCGACCCGTACGACTACACGCTCAACATGGGGCTCATCCAGGCGCCTATGCTCTACATCACCGGCGACATGGACTTCGCCAACTGGGAGGGCATCAAGCGCTACGGGTACGACCGCATCTCGAGCGCGGAGAAGAAGTTCGTGATGCTCCCCGGGTACGGGCACACCGACCTGGTGATGGGAAGGCGCGTGGCCGACGAGGTCTATCCGCTCATCGCCGAGTGGATGGAGGGGCTCCTTACCCAGAAGGTGGACGCCGCATGAACTCGCGGGCCATCCCGGCGGCGGCCGTCTTGTCGTCCTGGGACAGGTGGCCGTCGACGACCATCTGAGTCAGGTGCTCCTTGAGGGGACGTATCCACGGACCCGGCTCGCGCCCGAACATCTCGGATAGCTCCCGGCCGTCCAGCGGCGAGTGGGCCCTGAGGACTTCCTCGTGCGCGTCAAGCGCCTCGATGCGCTGCTCGAGCTCATCCACCATCGCCTCGAAGATAACGGCCTTCTCCAGGTTGCCGGCCTTGATGTCGGCGCGCGCCAGAGCTAGAAGGTCGGCCAGCGGCACCAGGACGGTGTCGTCCTTGCGTAGCGTGCAGTCCCGCACCAGCCGCCTGACCGCGCTGTCGCTCCAGTCGTGCTCGTAGTGGATCGGCCGCATGTGGCGCCGGACCATGAAGACCGTCCTGGAGATATCCTCGTTGCCGTAGCGGAGGCGCTTCATCGCCGCACCTGTAAGCTCGGCGCCGACCTTGTCGTGCTCGGGGAACATCACCTTGGGCTCGGTGACCTTCGCGGGCGGCTTGCCCACGTCGTGGAACAGGGCGGAGCGGCGCAGCAGCGGGTCCGGCTCCAGGTAAGTCATGGTGAGAAGTGTGTGGACGAGGACGTCGGCGCGGTGGTAGGCGAGCGGCTGGTCGACCTCTTTCATGGCCGCGACCTCCGGCACCACGAACCTCATCAGGCCGGTGTCCACCAGCAGGCTCACCCCCTCGTCGGGATGGGGCGAGACCAGGATCTTTTCCAGCTCGTCGCGACGGCGCTCCTGCGAGATGTCCTGGAGCATCTCCGGTCGGGCGGAGAGGATGGCCAGCAGGTCCGCGTCGATGGCGAACCCGAGCTGAGCGGCGAAGCGCACAGCACGCATCATTCGCAGCGGGTCCTCGGCCATCGTCGGACCGGGCGCGCCGGGGGTCCTGATGCGCCCGCGGCTAAGGTCGGCGGCGCCGTCGAAGGGGTCGACCAGCGGCCCCAGTTCGGGCGCGATCCGCATGGCCATGGCGTTGATGGTGAAGTCCCGGCGAGCCAGGTCCTGGACGATGTCGTCCGCGGGCTCGACATCGGGGTGGCGCGACCCCGGCGTGTAGGTGTCGCTGCGGAAGCTGGTGATCTCCATCGCGTAGTCGTCGAGCCGCAAGCCTATGGTGCCGAACTTCTCGCCGATGGTGTATACGGGGCCCAGGTCGTCCACCAGCCCCTTTACCCGGGTGGGCGCAAGGCCGGTGGCCATGTCCACGTCCTTGCAGGGGGCGCCGCGCAGCCTGTCCCTCAGCCATCCGCCGACCACGAAGAGCTCGCCACCGGCCTCGGCGAAGCGGCGTGCGACCGCCTCAACCTGCTGGGGGAGCTCGATGCGCGTCTCGGGTTCATGTGCCATGACTCAATGATAGCAGCCCCGTGGGGACAGGTACTTTCTACTTTGTTTTTCTACTTATGCGGCTCTTCAAGACGGGGACAGGTACTTTCGACTTCTTTTTCTATTCTTTGATCGACGAAGACACTATTCGGTAGAAAAAGAAGTAGAAAGTACCTGTCCCTCTAGTCGAACTGGTAGCGGTCGATGATGTCGTCCTGGATCGAGCGGCCCAGGTCGGTGAAGTAGGCGCTGTAGCCGGCGACCTTGACCACCAGATCGCGGTAGGCCTCCGGGTCGTTCTGGGCCGCGCGGAGTGTCTCGTTGGAGATGACGTTAGGCTGCACGTGCATGCCGCCCAGGTCGAAGTAGGTCGACAGCAGCGCCGCCATCTTGTCGACGCCCTCGTCGCTCTCTATATACGAGGGATGCAGCTTCACGTTGAGCGACACGCCGCCGCTGAGCTGCCCGTGGTCGATCGCCGCGACGGACTTCATGTAGGCCGTGAGCCCGTTGCCCTCGCCGATGCGGTTGGACGGGGAGATGCCGTTGGAGATCGGCTCCCCGCGGCGCCTCCCGTCCGGGGTAGCACCGATGTAGAAGCCGTCGATGACGTGGTTGCCGTACGAGTACATGCCGGTGCGGAACCCTCCGCCGCGGACGTTGGTGTGCTTCTCGGCCTCCTCGGTGAACGTCCTCACCACCTCGCGGGCGACGGCGTCGGCATCCTCGTCGTCCCTGCCGTACTTCGGCGCCAGGTTCACCAGCCTCTGCCGCAGGTCCTCGGCCCCCTTGAAGTTCGCCTTGCAGGCGGCCACCAGCTCGGACATGCTCAGCTCGCGCCGCTCGTACACGAACTCGTTGATCGCCAGCAGCGAGTCGACGCAGGTCGCGAGCCCCCGGCCGATGAGCGAGGTGAAGTCGTAGACCGCCCCGCCCCGCGTCATGTCCGTCGCGCTCTCGAGGCATCCGTCCATCATCGCCGAGACGTAAGGCGAGGGGAGGAACTCCATGTAGGCCCGGTCCTTGCCGTCGACGGCGGTCACCAGGATGTCGACGTTGTGCGCCGGCTGCCGCCTGAAGGCCGCCATGAAGTCGTCGAAGGTCTTAAAGGAATCGGGGTCGCCCGTCTTCAACCCACGCTTCTGGCCGAAGATGGGGACGGGCAGCCGCCCGTTGGTCATCGTCATGTACAGGACCATCGGCAGCACGATCTCGTGGCCCCCCGGGCAGGGGAAGCAGTTGCCTCCCGCGCTGGTCTCGATGCAGCCGACGATGTTGTAGTCGCGGGCGTCCGCCGGCTCGATCCCGTTACGGATGAGAGCCGGGACGATGACCTCGTCGTTGAAGAACGCGTGCCCGCTGGTGGTCCTGAAGACCTCGACGCCCCTGCGCAGGTAGTCGGGCGGCGAGCCCGCGTGCACCCGTAGCGAGAGCTGGTTGATGGCCCCGCGCATCCGCTCATAGGCGTCGATCATCAGGTAGGAGAGCTCGTTAGTGGCGTCGTTGCCTTCAGAGTCGGTGCCCCCGATGATGAGGCAGTGCTGGCTGACGCCCAGGGTGCCGTTGGCCTCGGCGCCTATCTCGGGCACCAGGGACACGTTGGCGGTGAGCTTGAGGTTCAGCTCCTCCAGCAGGTCGAGCGCCTCTTCCACCGTGATGTTGCCCTCGTCCAGGTCCTTGCGGAAGAGAGGGTAGAGGTACTGGTCGGCCCGCCCGATGCCCAGCACGTCGTGCATCCCGTACTGGATCTCGCCGATCAGCAGCGCGAACCACGTGGCCTGCACGGCCTCGCGGAAGTTTCTCGCCGGCAGCGCCGGGGCGTGCTCGAGGCTCTTCGCGATAGCCTCCAGCCGTTCGCGCTCGGCATCGTCCTCGGCGTCGGCGGCCGCGCCCAGCGCCAGCTCGCGAAGCCTGTCGGCGTAGATGCAGGCCGCGTCCATGCTCACCATGGCGGCCTCGAGCCAGGCCTTCTTCGCCGCGTAGTCCTCCTCGCCCTCGTCGAGCGAGTCGAGCCTTTCCTTCGCGCGCTCCTTGATGCCGACAAAGCCTTCCCGCACGACCTTCTCAACCGGCAGGTGCAGGTGGCCCTGAACGTCGTAGCAGTAAACGCCCATGTTGGGGTTGTTCTTGGAGAGCTCGTCGCGGGTCTTCCAGGCGGTGAGCGCGCGGCCCGGGTGCTGCTTCTGGCCTTCCTTGATCCCGGCCATCATCCGCAGGTTGTCCCGCCCCGCCGTGCGCGCGAACCGCAGCATGTTGCTGACCTGCCTGGCGGTGCGCAGCGGGTTGCCGTGCACCGGCTCGATGATGCCCGACTCGATCCAGTTGCGCGCCTTGCGGTCGCGGAGCGAGCGGCCCTCCCAGTAGGGCAGGATCTCGTCCAGGAACTCTCTCTTGTCCTCCGGCCTTATCTCGAACGGGTGGCCTTTCTCGTCGAGTATCTCCATCTCCAGCTGCAGCACCCGCATCGAGTCGCCCCGCTCGGGCGCGATGACGGGGGAGATGTAGGAGTCGGTCTTGTTGCCGACTATCCACTCGTCGGCGTAGATGTGCACCGGCTGGTTCTCGCAGGTGGCCTTGAGCGCGAGCGCGTTTCGCATCGCCGGGTCCATGCCCTCGGTCACCTTGTAGACGCGCGTGAACTGCCGGGCGCGCTCCAGGCATATCTCGTAGGAAGCGCCCAGCAGACGGCTCTTGAGCCGCTCGATACGGGGGCTGTCCTCCGCCAGGAGGTGCGAGGTGTCGAGAACCTGAAGGGGCATTACATCTCCTAACCGCTTCGTCCAAGTCACAGCAAAGATTATAGTCCGGGGGCTCGCGGAGCAAAAGGAGATATTACGGGCGGGAGCGCCCGCGGCGCAGGCCTACTTGTAACGCAGGACCCAGACTTCGCTGGCCCTGGGGATCGACTCCCTGGTCACCTCGATCGGCCTGGAGCCCATATCCCGCACCACGCCTTTGAAGCGCCTGGTGAACTCTTCGACCGGCTGGAGCTGGACGGTCCCGTCCGCCGTCCCGTAGTGCATCGGGAGCACGATGCCCGGCTCGAGGTCGCGAATGAGCCGCACCGCCTGTTCCCCGTCGATCGTGAAGACGCCGCCCACCGGCATCATGGCGATGTCGAGCCCGAGGAGCTTCTTCATCACGTCGTGGCCGGGCTCGTCGCCGAGGTCGCCGAAGTGGCCTATCCTGAAGCCTTCCTGCTCCCAGGTGTAGATCACGTTGGGGCCCCGCTCCTCGCCGCGCTTCGCGTCGTGCCAGGAGTCGAAGCCGCGCACCTTCAGCTTGCCCAGCTCGAACGTCCCGCTCGCCTTGATGACCTTCGCATCGCCGGCCACGCCGTCGAGGTAGCCGTGGTCGAAATGCTGGTGGGTCATCAGCACCACGTCCGCGGAAACCGGGTCGTAGGAATATCCGGTCTGGGGCGGCGTCGGGTCGATCACGACCGTCGCGTCCTTGCTCGCCACCGCAAACATCGACTGGCCGAACCAGGTTATCTCGAGCTTCTGAGTCATCGCGAGCGTTCTCCTTGTCTCCTATTCCGGGCTTACCTTCAGCGTCTCGTTCTCTACGTGGACCTTCGCCTTGCCTCCGGGTTTGAGCTGCTCGCTCAATATCATGTCCGAGAGGGGATCCTCGACCTGGTTCTGGATGATGCGCTTCGCGGGCCGCGCGCCCATCGCGGGGTCGTAGCCGGCCTTCGCCAGGAAGGTAAGCGCCTCGTCGGTCACCTCTATCGACAGGTTCTGGTCCTTGAGCCGCTTGGCGAGCGAGGCGATCTGCAGCTTGACCACCTGCTTGACCTGGTCCTCGGTTAGCGGGGTGAACACGATCACGTCGTCCATCCTGTTGACCAGCTCAGGTGAGGTCGCCGAAACCAGGAGGTCGGTCACCTTCTGCTTGAGCTGGGCCGGTTCCATGGCGGCCGCGTCGCCCGAGTAGAACAGGTCCGCCCCCACGTTGGTGGTCAGGATGATGATGGTGTTGCGGAAGTTGACCAGGTGACCCTGCCCGTCGGTCAGGGACCCGGCGTCGAGGACTTGCAGCAGCACGTTGAGCACCTGGCGGTGGGCCTTCTCCATCTCGTCGAAGAGGATCACGGAGTAGGGCTTGAACTTCACCTTCTCGGTGAGCTGCCCGCCCTCCTCGTAGCCGGCGTAACCGGGCGGGGCGCCGATGAGCCGTGCGACCGACTCTTTTTCCATGTACTCGGACATGTCGATCCTGATGAGCGCGTCCTCGTCGTCGAACAGGAACTCGGCCAGCGCCCGCGCCAGCTCGGTCTTTCCCACCCCGGTGGGCCCGGCGAAGATGAAGCTGCCGTTGGGCTTGTGCGGGTCTTTGAGGCCCGCCCTGCTGCGCTTGACCACGTCGGCCACCGCGTTGACCGCCGGCTCCTGGTTGATGAGCCGCTGGTGCAGGATCTGCTCCATCTTCAGCAGGCGCTTCTTCTCCGGCTCGATCATCTTGTTGAGTGGGATACCGGTCCAGGAGGAGATCACGTTCGCCACGTCTTCGGCGACAACCGCCTTCTTCTGGCCCGACTTCTCGTTCGCCATCGCCACAGAGCTGCAGGCCTCGTCGATGAGGTCTATGGCCTTGTCCGGCAGGAAGCGGTCGGTGATGTACTGGTTGGACAGCGTGACGGCCGCCGATATCGCCTCGTGGGATACGGTCACGCCGTGGTGCTTCTCGAAGCGCTCGCGGATGCCCTCCAGTATCTCTATAGCCTGCCCCAGGGTCGGCTCTCCCACCAGGACCGGCTGGAAGCGGCGGGCCAGCGCGGGGTCTTTCTCGATGTACTTGTCGTACTCGGCCTTGGTCGTCGCCCCGATCAGGTGGAGCTCGCCGCGAGCCAGGGCGGGCTTGAGGATGTTGCCCGCGTCCATGCTGCCTTCGCTCGCCCCCGCGCCCACCAGCATGTGGCTCTCGTCGATGAAGAGGATCGCGTTGGGGCCGAGCTTGGCGACCCTGGCTATCAGGTCCTCCAGGCGCTGCTCGAACTCGCCGCGCATCTGCGTCCCCGCCAGGATCGAGGCGAGGTCGACTTCGTACACGCGGCAGGAGCGCAGGCGCGCGGGCACCTGCCCCGCGATGATGTGCTGCGCCAGACCCTCGACCACCGCGGTCTTTCCGACGCCGGGGTCGCCCAGCAGCATCGGGTTGTTCTTCCCCATGCGCGACAGGATCATCTCGACCCTGGACAGCTCGGTCTCCCTGCCGATGACAGGCATCAGCTTGCCCTGCTGTGCCGCGCTGGTGAGGTCTCTCGCGTATTTCTGGAGCGGGTCTCCCCGGGACTCTGTCGAGGGCGCGCCGGTGGCCTCGGCGCCGAGAAGCTGCTCCTCGGGCGTCGCCTCGACGGCCTGCGGCGGCGCGTCGGCCGGCTCGGAAGCGACGGCCTCGGTCAGGTCTGCCTTGAGAGCGTCCAGGTTCACGCCCAGTTGCTGCATCCAGACGGCCGAGCTCACGTTGGTGAGCTCGATCATCGCGAGCACGATGTGCTCGGGCTCGATGAACGGGGAGGACATGCCAGTGGCGATGTTGCCGGCCATGTCGAGCACTGACAACGTGTTCTTCTGCAGCTCTATGCGCCTCTGCTCGCCCGGCTTGGCGTCCGTGGCCGAGCCTTGTTCAGCGACCCCGCCGGTGCCTTGCTGGAGCGCCTTCTGCTCGGCCTGCTCGAGCTTCTCGAGGGTCACCCCGTACTGCTCGAGCACCTGCCTGGTGGGACCGTCCTGGGCGCATATGCCCATCAGCAGTTGAAACGTGCCTATCGCGTAGAGCCCCAGGTCGCGCGTCGAGCCCTCCGCGTTCGAGAGCGACTGCTGGGTGGAGGTGGAGAAGCCGAGGTAGGCCCCGTGCCGGTCGGTGGGGAAGTGGTGCTCGTTGAAGAGCTCGGGGCTCATCCCGCCAGTTGTCGGGGCCGCGCGCTTAGCGGCCATGTTAGGGAGCACGTTGGTGAAGCGGTAGGCGCACATGCCGCAGAGCATCAGCATACGCTGTTCGCCGGCAGCGTTGCGCACCATCATCTTCATGGTCGCCGGACGGCGGTTGCAGCTTTCGCAGAGCAAGTGGACTCCCCTTTTGGATCGGTCGGGGTGGAACCATAACCCCCGGCGATAATATAGCATGGCGGTCCAGGGCGGGCACACTTCGCTCGGGCGCCCCATCCGCGACTTGCGGTGATATCATCTGGCATGGCAACCGCATCTTCGGGGTCAGGAGGTCTGAGGTGAACGTGGGAGAATGGACGACCATCCGCGCGCGGCTCGACCCGGGCAAGCCGATGGTCTCATGCGACGACGGCCGCTCGTACAACAACCTCGAGTTCAACCGGCGGGTCAACCGCCTGGCCAACTCGCTGCCCGGCGTGGGGGTGAAGCGCGGGGACCGGGTGGCCGCGCTGTTCCCCAACAACCCCGAGTTCCTGGAGCTGCTGTTCGCGGCCGGAAAGATCGGGGCCATCATGGTGCCGTTGAACTTTCGTCTGGCCCCGCCGGAGCTCGCCTACATACTCGAAGACAGCGGCTCGCGCGTGCTGCTCTACACCCCGGAGTTCGCGGCGCAGGCCGCGGAGCTGAAGGGCCTGGCCGGAGGGGTCGAGCACTTCATCGCTGTCGGGGGCGGCAACGAGGGGGACATGGACTACGAGGAGTGGATATCGTCGGCCCCGGATACCGAGCCCGTCGTCGAGCGGGAGGTCACCCTGGACGACCCTCACTTCATCATGTACACGTCCGGGACCACCGGCAGGCCCAAGGGCGCCGTCCTCACGCACGGCAACACTCTCTGGAACGGCGTCAACGCGATACTGATGTACTCGCTATCCGGCGACGACATCATCCTGGGTGGCCGCGCCGCTCTTCCACATAGGAGGCCTGTCGGCGGCGGCGACCCCGATCATCTACGGCGGCGGGCACGTCGTGCTGACGAGGTTCTTCGTCCCGGACCAGGTGCTCGAGTTCATAGAAAAGTACAAGATCACCGCGATGTTCGGGATCCCGATCATGTTCCTGCTGATGTCTATGAGCGACAAGTTTGCCTCGGCGGACATGTCATCCATCGAGGCGATGATCGCGGGGGGCGCCCCGTGCCCGGTCCCCCTGATCGAGAAGTACCAGGAGAAAGGGGTGGTCTTCGCCCAGGGCTACGGGCTGACCGAGACCGCGCCCGGCGTGTCGGCGCTGCCCGAGGAGGACGTGTTCAGGAAGCGCGGCTCGGCCGGCAAGCCCTGCTTCCACGTTGACATCAGGATCTTCGACGAGAACGACGAGGAGTTGCCCCGGGGCGAGATGGGCGAGATCGTGGTGCGGGGGCCCAACGTCTTCAAGGAGTACTGGAACATGCCCGAGGAGACGGCGCAGGCGCTGCGCGGCGGGTGGTTCCACACCGGGGACATGGGGCGCTTCGACGAGGAGGGCTACCTCTACATAGTCGATCGCAAGAAGGACATGATCATCTCGGGCGGGGAGAACATCTACCCCGCGGAGGTTGAGGACTGCATCCACGCGCATCCGGCTGTGGCGGACGTGGGCGTCATCGGGATGCGCGACGTCAAGTGGAGAGAGGCGCCGCTCGCGCTGGTCGTGGTCGCGCCCGGGAGCGAGCTCACCGAGGGCGAGGTCATCGAGTTCTGCAGGAGCAGGCTCGCCGGCTTCAAGACTCCCAGGAAGGTCATCTTCGTGGACGAGCTTCCCCGGACGCCGACGGGCAAGATCCTCAAGAAGGAGCTTCGCGCCCGCTACGTCGCCGGGGGAGACTCCTCGCCGGTCGAGAGGAACGAGCTGGGCGGCTGAAAAACGCACCACTGGCGCCTGACCCCGGTGGTGCGTGTTGTTGATTTTCTTCAATCAAGTCGCCGCCGGTTTGTGGTACGCTTTTTGCCTGCGAGGCTGATCGTCGCTCGACATCACCTTGGGATATTGAACCGCTTTACCGGAAGCTGAGAAACAATGATAAACACGGTCAACCGGGAGCTGGAGAAGGCGCTCCAGCAGCGCACGGGCCAGAAGGTCCGCGACTGCTACCAGTGCAAGAAATGCTCCGCCGGCTGCCCCATCGCCTTCGCCATGGACCTAGTCCCTCACGAGGTGATGAAGATGGTCCAGTACGGGCAGGAGCGCAGGCTGATGCGGTCCTCGACCATATGGCTCTGCGCCTCCTGCGAGACCTGCACCACCCGCTGCCCCAACGAGATCGACATCGCCGCCGTCATGGACGGGCTGCGGCAGATGGCGCTCGAGGCCGACGAGACCCTGGGCGAGCCCGAGGTGGGCATGTTCCACAAGTCGTTCCTGGGCGGCATCAAGTACACGGGCAAGACCAACGAGCCGATACTGATCGGGGCGTACAAGACGCTGAGCAGGCGGCTGTTCGACGACCTGGGGCTGGGGGCCGTGATGCTGGCCAAGCGCAAGATCAAGATACTGCCTCGAGTGGTCAAGGACCGCGCGGGCATGAGGCGCATATTCGACCGCACCGAGGGGGGACCGAAATGAGCCGGCTCTCCTTCTCCTACTTCCCGGGTTGCTCGCAGACGGGCTCGGCCGAGGAGTTCGGGCTGTCGACCGAGGCGGTCTGCGCCGCGCTGGGGATAGACCTCGAGGAGCTGCCCGACTGGAGCTGCTGCGGCGCGTCCTCGGCCCACATGACCAACGACCTGCTTTCCATCGCCCTGCCCGGGCGCGACCTGGCGCTGGCGAAGAAGATCGGCAAGGACCTGCTGGTGGTGTGCGCGGCGTGCTACTCGAGGATGAAGGTGGCGCAGAACCGCATCCTGTCGGACGAGGCGCTGGCGGCGGAGGTCGAGGCCGCGGTCGGCATGGACCCCAGGTTCACCGGGCGCATCAGGCACCTGCTCGACGTGGTGGCCAACGACATCGGCATGCGGGACATCAAGAAATGGCTGCGCGCCGACCTCGCTGGCTTGAAGGCGGTCCCGTACTACGGCTGCCTGCTGGTGCGCCCGCCCGAGGTCTGCTGCTGCGACTCGGTCGAGAACCCCACCGACCTGGACCGCTTCCTGAAGGCGCTGGGCGTGGAGGTCCGGCCGTGGTCGTTCAAGACCGATTGTTGCGGGGGCAGCCTGTCTCTGTCGCGCTCGGACATAGTAGAGAAGCTGGTGAACCGCCTGTATGTGCAGGCCGAGCACGCGGGCGCGAACTGCATCGTTACGGCATGCCCGATGTGCGCGGCGAACCTGGAGATGCGTCAGCAGCCCGGCAAGTTGTCGTTCACGGTGGTGCACCGGATGCCGGTGCTGTATTTCACCGAGCTGCTGGGGCTCGCGATGGGGCTGGATGCTCAAAGTTGGTTCAAGAGCCACCTGATAAGCCCTCTGCCTTTGCTGAAACAGTTGGACTTAGTCAATTAGAAACGGGTTACATCGAAAGGTTACGGCGAAGGGGCGGTGACGGAGAACGCGATTAAGCCGCCTAGAGAGTGACGGATAAATCGCGTTCGGAGGAACAATCCGATAAGGCTGAGATGAACGAAGACACGCCCAAGAATAAGACGAATAAAAAACCAGCCGCTAAAAAGCCAGCGGGCAAGAAGTCCGCCGCCAAGAAGCCCGCCACCAAGAAGGCGACCGCCAAGAAACCCGCGCAACCACCCACTCCCATTGAGCGCAAGCCCGTGGGAGCGGTCATGGTGGTCGGCGGAGGCATCAGCGGCGTGCAGGCCTCGCTCGACCTGGTGGACATGGGCTACCGCGTCTACCTGGTCGACTCCGGACCCTCGATCGGCGGGTTCATGGGCCAGCTCGACAAGACTTTCCCGACCAACGACTGCTCCATGTGCATCCTGTCGCCCAAGCTGGTCGAGGTCGGCTCGAACAAGAACATCGAGCTCTACATGCTCACCGACGTCATGGGCGTCGAGGGAGCGCCCGGCGATTTCAAGGTCACGCTGAAAGTGCACCCGCGTTTCGTGGACATCGAAAAGTGCACAGGCTGCGGCATCTGCAGCGAGAAGTGCCGGGTCAAGATCAAGGACCCCTACAACGCGGGCCTGTCACGCGCCCCCCTCATCAGGGTCCCGTTCCCGCAGGCCGTTCCCGGAGCGGCTTTCATCGACCCCACCAAGTGCCTCCACTTTCTGGCGGACAAGTGCGGTAACTGCCTCCAGGAGTGCCCGGCGGGCGCGGTCGACTACGAGCAGGAGGAGAGGACCGAGGTCGTCGAGGTCGGCTCGATCGTCCTCGCCGCGGGCTACGAGCCGTTCGACGCGAGCGCCAGGGCCGAGTACGGCTACGGCGTCTACGACAACGTCGTGACCAGCGTCGAGTTCGAGCGGATCCTTGCGGCCAACGGGCCCACCGGCGGACACGTCCTGCGGCGCTCCGACGGCGAGCCCGCCAAAAAGATCGCTTTCATCCAGTGCGTGGGCTCGCGCGACTCCACCACCGGCAACAGCTACTGCTCGTCCGTATGCTGCATGTACGCGACCAAGCAGTCGATCATCGCCAGAGAGCACGAGCGGTCGATCGAGCCGACGATATTCTTCATAGACATGCGCGCGGCCGGCAAGGGCTTCGAGGAGTACTACCAGAAGGCCAAGAACGAGCAGGGGATCAGGTACGTGCGCTGCCTCGCCTCTTACGCCAAGGAGCTGCAGCCGGACAAGAGCATGCTGATCGGCTACGTCGACGAGAACGGCGCCACGGTCGAGGAGGTCTTCGACCTGGTCGTGCTCTGCGTGGGCATCGAGCCCCGCGCCAAGGAGCTTGCGAGCGCGGTCGGCGTGGACCTCAACGAACACGGTTTCATCGACACCGGCGACTTCCTCACCGTCGAGACGTCGCGGGAAGGCGTGTTCGCCTGCGGCGCGGTCGAGAGCCCCAAGGACATCCCGGACAGCGTGGTGCAGGCGAGCGCCTCGGCGGGCATGGCCAGCGCGAAGCTCACCGCCGGCAGGGGCGACTTGATGGAGAAGGTCTCCTACCCGGTCGAGCGCGACGTGTCCGGCGAGGAGCCGCGCATCGGAGCGGTGATCTGCCGCTGCGGGACCAACATCGGAGGAGTGGTCGACGTGCCCTCCGTGGTCGAGTACGCGCGCACCCTGCCCGGCGTCGTCTTCGCCGAGGAGCGCTTGTACGCCTGCAGCCAGGACGCGCAGGAGTGGATCCGCGAGACGGTCCGCGAGAACCGCCTGAACCGTCTGCTGGTCGCCTCCTGCACACCCCGCACCCACCAGCCCCTGTTCAGGGAGACGATGCGCACCGCTGGCCTCAACAAGTACCTCTTCGAGATGGCGAACATCCGCGAGCACTGCTCCTGGGTGCACATGGACATGCCGGAGCTCGCCACAGACAAGGCGAAGATGCTGGTGAAGATGGGCATCGAGAAGGCCGCGCTGCTGGAGCCCCTCGAGGAGGGTGTCTCGCCGGTGACGCCTCGCGCGCTGGTCATCGGAGGCGGCGCCGCGGGGATGACCGCCGCCCTGCAACTGGCCGACGCGGGCTTCACGACCTACCTCGTCGAGAAAGAGCGCGAGCTGGGCGGCAACATGCGCCACATCAAGACGACGCTCGAGGGCGCCGACGTCGCCGCCAAGCTGGACGAGCTGACCAGGCGCGTGCTGGCGCACCGCAACATCGGGCTCTACCTCGGCTCAGCAGTGGAGTCGGTGGACGGCTTCGTGGGCAAGTTCCACTCGACCATCGGGACCCCCGAGGGCGACGTCGAGGTCGACCACGGCATAGTCGTCGTCGCGACCGGAGGCCTGGAGTACCAGCCCGCCGCCGGTGAGTACGGGTGGGGCGAGGAGCGCGTCATCACCCAGACCGAGCTGGAGAGGCGCATCACCGAGGAGCCGTCCTCGCTCGAGGCCGTGCGCGACGTGGTGATGGTCCAGTGCGTTGGCTCGCGCAACGAGGAGCACCCCTACTGCAGCAAGATCTGCTGCGGCGTGGCGGTGAAGAACTCGCTTGCGCTGGCTAAGGCCGCGCCCGATGCCAGGGTGAACGTGTGCTACCGGGATATACGGACCTACGGCCTTGCCGAGGACAAGTACCTGGAGGCGCGCGACGCGGGTGTCAACTTCATCCGCTTCGAGGAAGACTCGCCCCCCGAGGTCAAGGACGTGTTCGGCAACGTGCAGGTGCGCGTGGACGACGCCAACCTGCGCGGCGAGGAGGTCGTCCTAAACCCCGACCTGGTGGTGCTCTCTTGCGGCGTGGTGTCCAACCCCGACGCGCGGAGGCTGGCGCCCAGGCTCAAGGTTCCCCTGACCGCCGACGGGTTCTTCCTGGAGGCGCACGTGAAGCTGCGCCCGGTGGACTTCTCCACCGACGGAGTATTTCTGGCGGGGCTGGCGCACTTTCCCAAGCACCTCTCCGAGAGCATGACGCAGGCCAGCGCCGCGGCCACGCGCGCCGAGTCCGTGCTGTCGAAGCCCGACGTCGTCACCGAAGGCATAGTGGCCAGCGTTGACGCGTCGATGTGCTCCGGCTGCCGCAAGTGCGTGGCGGTCTGCAGCTACGAGGCGATCTCGTTCGACGAGGAAGCCGGGGTGGCCGTGGTGAACCGCTCGCTCTGCAAGGGCTGCGGGGCCTGCAGCGCCGCGTGCAGCTCGGGGGCGAACTGCTTGGCCGGCTACAAGTCGCAGCAGATAATCGCCCAGGTCAAAGCCGCCTGCGCGGGGCTGTAGCCGCCTGGGAAACGGCGCTGCCACCACGCCCGAAGATCAACAACTCTTCGCTATTCCTTGCTTGAATTGCCGGGCGAGACGCCGGCGCTACACCCGAATTTGACCCGTTCGCTCCCCGGTAAACCTGTCTGGCGAAAACAGACTATATTTATCTGGTCTGGCGGGCCGCAAATCGGGTAGAATTAAGCGCTTTCACTGAGCAGATCACGACCGGGACGGTTGGCATGAATCCACTTGCAGAAGAGTTGAACGCTACGCTGAAAGAGGCGAGCCCCGCGCTGTTCGGGGCGCTCTCGAGGCTGGGCAGGGAGCTCTATTTCCCCAAGGGGATATTGACCCAGACCGCCGAGGCGCGCGAGAGGGCGGGAAAGTACAACGCCACGATCGGCATCGCCCGCGAATGCGGCGAGGCCATGCACCTGCCTGCGATGATGAAGCATATCAAGGGCTTGAGCCCGGACGAGACGGTCGACTACGCGCCCTCCTACGGCAACATGCGCCTGCGCAAGGCCTGGCTCGCCGACATGCTCGCCAAGAACCCGTCGCTCGCCGGCAGGAAGACGAGCCTGCCGGTGGTCACCAGCGGCATAACCCACGGGCTGACCGTAGCGGGCGAGATGTTCCTCGACCCGGGCGACCTGGTGGTCATGCCCGACAAGGCGTGGGGCAACTACAACATGGTCTACGGGGTGAGGCGAGAGGCCGAGGTACGCAGGTTCAAGCTCTTCGACGGAGGCAGCTTCAACACGGCGGCCATGGCCGAGGCGCTGGGAAAGGCGCTCGACGACAAGGGCAAGGCGCTGCTGCTCCTCAACTTCCCCAACAACCCCACGGGCTACTCGATCCGGCGCGACGAGGCCGACGGCATCGTCGAGGCCGTGCTTGCGGCGGCGGGGCCGGGGCGCGACGTAATAGTCGTCCTGGACGACGCCTACTTTGGCCTCTTCTACACCGAGGACGCACTGACCGAGTCGCTGTTCGGCAGGTTTGCCGGGGCGAGCGAGCACGTCTTCCCGGTGAAGCTCGACGGGGCCACCAAGGAAGAGTACGCGTGGGGGCTCCGGGTCGGGTTCGTGACCTTCTCGGTCGCGGCGCAGGGGCGCGAGGACGAGGTACATGCCGCCCTGGAGAAGAAGGTCGGCGGCGGGGTGCGTGGCAACATCAGCAACTGCTCGCAGCTCTCGCAGTCGCTGGTCCTGTCCGTGCTCGAGGACCCCGCGTACGCCGCCCAGAAACAGGAGAAGTTCGAGCTGATGAAGCGGCGGGCCACGCGCGTGATCGAGGTGCTTGCAAACCCCGACTACGCCGAGGTTTGGGAGCCCTACCCGTTCAACGCGGGCTACTTCATGAGCATCGCCCTCAAGGGCATCGACGCCGAGGAGTTCAGGCTCCGCCTGCTCGATTCCTACGGGGTCGGGGTCATCGCGGAGGGTTCGTCCGACATAAGAATCGCTTTCTCGTGCCTGGAAGTGGACGAGATAGCCGACCTGTTTGATATAATGTATCGCTGCGCCGGAGAGATGAAGGAATGAAAACCAAGGCGCCATGAATCAGCCGGTCCCGGCGGGCTCCAACCCGCGGACAAAGGAGCGACCGAAATGTCCCAGAACACCATATACATTATTGACGTGACCAACCGCGACGGGGTGCAGACCTCGCAGCTTGGCCTTGCGAAGATCGAGAAGACCATCATCAACATGTATCTCGACCAGATGGGCGTCTTCCAGAGCGAGGCCGGCTTCCCGACCACCAACCACGAGACCAACTACCTCACGGGGAACCTGGAGCTGGTGGAGAGCGGGGCGATCAAGCGGCTCAGGATCGCCGGGTGGCTGCGCGCCATCAAGGCCGACATCGAGCTGGCCAAGGAGATGGTCCCGGGGATAGAGCACGCCAACATATCCATCTCCACCTCGCCGCAGATGATCAACGGGAAGTGGAAGGGCGAGCGCACCTTCGACGACGTGATCGAGATGATGCGCGAGGCGCTTGCCCGCGCCTACGAGCTCGACTACAAGACCGTCGCGGTGAACGCCGAAGACGCCTCGCGGACCTCGATGGAGGACCTGATCAAGTTCTCGCAGGCGGCCAAGGAAGGCGGGGCGGTGCGGATCCGCTACTGCGACACGCTGGGTTACGACGACCCGTTCACGGTGTACGACCGCATGAAGACTCTGGCCGAAGAGGTCAAGCTCGATATCGAGTTGCACTGTCACAACGACCTGGGCATGGCCGTGGCTTGCTCGGTGGCCGGCGCCAAGGGCGCTATCGACGGCGGGGTGGACGCCTACGTCAACACCACCGTCAACGGCATCGGGGAGCGGGCCGGCAACGCCGACCTCATCTCCTGCCTGCTGGCGATCAAGAAGTCGAGCGGGCTCGAGGGGCGCTACCACGTGGATTCCAACATTGATCTGACCAACTCCTGGCGCCTGGCCAAGTACGCGTCCTACGCGTTCGGGGTCCCGATCCCGGTGAACCAGGTCGGTGTGGGGCGCAACGCGTTCGCCCACGAGTCGGGCATCCACGCGGACGGGGCGCTGAAGGACCGTCGCAACTACGAGCTCTACGACTGCGAGGAGCTCGGGCGCGGCGAGCCGGAGATCGTCGAGACCGGGCGCATGATCACGACCGGCGCGTACGGCGGGGTCAAGGGCTTCCGCAACGTCTACGACCGACTCGAGGTTGAGTTCAACTCCGACGAGGAAGCGCGCGAGATCCTGGACCTCGTCAGGCTTGCGAACGTCACCACCGGAAAGCCTCTCACCGAGGACGAGCTGAAGTTCGTCGCAAAGTACCCCGAGGAGGCCCGGGCGATCCTCACGCTTTCCATTTACCAGGAGCCCAAGCTCAAGGACAAGCGCACCAGGGTCACCCGCAAGGTCGGCTTCCCCTGGGAGAAGGCGCAGTCCGAGAAGCGCTGAAACGACGTCATCTCTAAGGCTTGGCACGGATAGCCGGAATTCAATAGCGTGGGGTTTGCTCTCGCTGGACTTAGTATTTGGCTTCGCGGGGGTCTGACCCCAGAACTTGCATTGGAGGTCGGTCATGGGCGGCAACGAGATCTATTGGATGAGCGCGCTCGAGCTCATCGACGCTTACGTCAGCAAGCAACTTTCCCCGGTTGAGGTCACCGACGCGCTCCTTGAGCGCATCGAGGGGATAAACCCCGACATCAACGCTATCGTCACCCTCACCGCCGATGCGGCGAGGGAGCAGGCCAAGGCCTCGGAGCGCGCGTATGCTGAAGGAAAGGCCGGCCGGCTCGAGGGCGTGCCTATAACCATCAAGGACCTGATCCCGGTCAAGGGCGTCCGCACCACCTTCGGCTCCAAGCTCTTCGAGGACTACGTGCCCGAGGCCGACGCCGTCCTGGTCGAGCGGATCAAGGAAGCGGGCGGTGTCATACTCGGCAAGACGAACACGCCGGAGTTCGGGCTCGTCGCGGTCACCGACAACCTGGTGTTCGGACCGACCTGGAACCCCTGGGACATGAAGAAGACCGTCGGAGGCTCGAGCGGCGGGGCGGCCGCCGGGCTGGCCGCCGGGCTGTCGCCACTTGCGGTGGGCAACGACGGGGGCGGCTCGATAAGGATTCCCGCAGCCCTCTGCGGTATCGCGGGCCTCAAGCCCCAGTTCGGGCGCGTGCCCTCGTGGCCCCACGCGGTGCACGGCTGGGAGACGATGAACCACGAGGGGCCGATGGCGCGCACGGTCTCCGACGCCGCGCTGCTGCTGAACGTGATGGCCGGCCAGGACGAGCGCGACAGGTTCTCCCTGCAGGACAGCCCCACCAACTACCTGAGGGTGGTCGAGGGCAACGTGCAGGGGCTTCGCGTGGCGTTCACCTCCGACCTGGCGGCGGTGACGGTCGACCCCGAGGTCGCGGACATCGCCAAGCGCGCGGCGCTGGCCTTCTCGGAGATCGGGTGCGACGTGGAGCTGGACGACCCGGGCATCTTCGACATGTCCGGCGACCTCGCGACGCTCGTCATCGCCGAGACCGGCGCGGCCCACGAGCACCACCTGGAGGAGGCCGCGGAGAAGATGTTCCCGCCGTACCGGCCTTTCCTGGAGCTCTCGAGCGTCTTCACTGCCCGGGACCTGGCGCGCGTGGGCTTCCACAGGGAGGACATCTGGGAGAAGCTCTGGCCGTTCTTCGAGAAATACGACGCGCTGATGACCCCTACGGCCATATGCCCGGCGTTCGACTTGAAGCCCGGCGGGATGATCTCGCCTGAGGTCGTAAACGGCGTGGAGGTAGGGCCGGCGAACTGGATCGCGTTCACGTTCCCCTTCAACTTCACGGGCCAGCCCGCGATGTCCATCCCCTGCGGCTTCACTGCCGCCGGACTGCCGGTGGGCCTGCAGATCGTGGGCAGGCGGTTTGACGAGGCGACGGTGCTCAGGCTCGCCGCGGCGTTCGAGCGCGCGCATCCCTGGCGCGACAAGCACCCGGTCTAGGGACAGTAGAGACAGGGGTCAGGCACTTTTCAACGGAATTTTCTACCTGGGCTCTTCGCCGCGCGTGAATTCCAGAAGCTTTCTGCGCTGTGATAACCGAAGTAGAAAAAAACGCCAAAAAGTGCCTGACCCCGTTTTCTACTTAGTGGAAAGTGCCTGAGGGCTCTCTTATACTGATGAAATGAAGGTTTACCGCATCGCCTATCTCGGAAGCGACAACGAAGCAGTGCTGGTGCTCGAGACGGCGCTCAAGGGAGACGGCCTTCAGTTCATGAGCGCCGGCGCGGACTACCAGGGCATGCAACAGGCCGTTGATTTCAACGCCGACGTACTGCTCTGGGACAAAGAGAACCTGCCGCCCGACGCCGCGATCCCGGTCGAGGAGCTCAGGAAGGCGGGGCTGTCCAGGCAGCCCATCGTCGTCGTGCTGGCGGCCGACGACATCGAGGGGGCCGTGAAGAGCCTGGCGGGCGGCGCCGTAGACTTCATGTTCAAGCCCATGCGCGAGGACCCGCTTCCGCGCATCATCGCCGCCCTCAACACCGGCGCCAAGCAGCGGCGCATCGACTGGTGCAACCGCGTCATCGAGGACACCAACGACCAGGTGAGGGGCATACTCGCGACCCTGGCCGACCCCGCCTACATCGTCAGCCCGGAGTACCAGATACTCTGGATGAACCGGGCGGCTGAGGAGATCTTCGGCGAGGGTCAGCGCGGCGGCGCGTGCCACCACATCTTCTACGACCGCACCGAGCCCTGCGAGGTTTGCGCCAAGACCAGGGGCTCGGCCCGCTGGAGGGCCACCCTCAAGAACGGCAAGAGCTACCGCTTCATCTCGGCTGTCATGCGCAACTCCAGGGGCGAGGTCGAGAAGCTGGCCGTGGGGACCGACATCACCCCCGACCAGGAGGTCAGCAAGATACACAAGACGTTCATCGCGAACGTGAGCCACGACCTCCGCACGCCGCTGGCCGCGATCGATCAGTACGTAAGCATCCTGCTCGACGGGCTCGCGGGCGAGCTCACAGAGGACCAGGCCAACTATATCGACGTCATCCGGCGCAGCTCCTTCCGCCTCCACAACCTTATCGAGAACCTCATCGACGCGAACAAGATCCTGTCCGGCGACTACAAGCTGACGATGGAGGTAGTGGAGGTCAGCGACATCGTCGCGGTGGTGCACGACCGGCTTCAGTCACAGGCGGCCGACAAGGGGATCACGATGCAGGTCCAGGTGGCCGACGGACTGCCGCCGGTGTACGCTGACAAGTCGCGCATCGCGCAGGTCATCGCCAACCTGGCCGGCAACAGCATCAAGTTCACCGAGCAGGGAATGCTGCAGATCAGGGCGGGGTTCATGCCGCGGGACGAGGGCAGGGTCATCGTCTCGGTCGAGGACACCGGGATCGGCGTCCCCAAGGAGGACCTGGGCAAGATATTCGACCTCTTCTACCGGGTCGAGAAAGACAAGGTCTACGTCGAGGAGGGCGCGGGGCTGGGGCTCGCGATCTCCCGCGAGATAATACGCGCGCACGGCGGCACCCTGTGGGCCGAGAGCATGGAGGGGATGGGCAGTGCCTTCCACTTATCCATCCCGTCCTACCAGGGCCAGGCGGCCGTACGATGAGCCCGGGAGGGACGATTGGCTGACGGCGAACGCAGCCTCATACTGGTGGCCGACGACGACAAGGACCTGGTCATGGCCATGTCGATCCGCCTCAAGGCCGCGGGCTACGACATCATCACCGCCCACGACGGCGAGGGCGCCTACGAGCAGGCCAGCCAGAACAAGCCCGACCTCATAATACTCGACGTGCGGATGCCCTCCGGCGGTGGCTTCTCATCGATCGACCGCATGAAGCATTCGCTCAACACGCGAAACATCCCCGTGATCTTTCTCACCGCCTTCGACGACGAGGAGATGAGGGAGGAGGGCCGCAAGCTGGGGGCCGTGGGGTTCTTCCGCAAGCCGTTCAACGACGATGAGTTCATGGCGGCGATCGCCGGAGTGCTCGAGAACAAGGGCGGCGGCCACGGCGGCTTCTAGCCGCCGACGCCTAACGCTGGCGCCTAAGGGCATCCATCTCCCGAGTCGCTCATGTATCCGATAGAGTCGTGCCCGCCCCCGCGGTTGTGCCAGTACATCGCCCGCTCCGCGACGATCTTGGTCCCCATGACTTCAATCGACACGTCCGAATCCGGGACATCGCTCTTGACATTCACTGTCACCCGGGACAAGGGAGGCATAGTGAACGATGGACCGGTCTCCACACCGTGCGGTGTGTCGTACTGTACTGAGACGATATTCTCGGCGTCGTTGGGGTTGGCGATCAGCACGAACGTCTCGAAGCCGTAGAGCGTGGTGCCTTCGGCGAGGTAACAGTTGTCCTTCGGCTCGGTGACCCCGATTGTG
>DAIQAV010000014.1:0-22801 GCA_036781505.1 Candidatus Anoxymicrobiaceae bacterium
AATTAGAGGAGCTGGCCGCCATCCTCGACGAGCACGGCGTCGAGCACGTGACGCTGGGCCAGGTCAGGGAAGGCTCGGCGATCGAAGTCCAGTGGAAGGGTCAGACGGCCACGTTCGTCGACTGGCGCGAGGCGCCGGTGACGGGGCTGTTCACCCCCGGAGCTCTGGAGAAGTAGGAGAATGAACGCTTACCAGTTGGGCGGTATCTGTCCCCGGTTGGCGACAGCCCAGAAGATCACGATCACCGGCGTCATGAACGCGGCGAACACCACCAGCGACATCAGCAGCCTGTAGAAGAAGAGCCACTGCAGTTGCCTCCAGTTGAGGTTGGCGGGGTGGTGGTTGGTCTTGAGCAGCTTCTTGACGGTCCTGTCCTCAAACTTCTTCAGATTCTTCTGGTCCTTGGCGTCGAGCACCGTGAGGGTGTAGACCGCGTTGAACAGGAACACCGCGGCGAACACGCCGAAGAGCGCCACCAGCGGGATGTCGATGATGTAAAAGGACTTGAGGTTCCAGGTCCACCAGTGGTTGGTGATGGCGATGGGCTCGATCAGCAGGTAGAAGCCAACTGCGATCGCTCCGGCCAGAGCCGACCTCGCCCAGGCGCTCGCCTTGGGCATCATCACCGTCGAGAGCATCTGCGTCATCGCCGCGACCAGGTAGAACAGCAGGCCCGCGGCCAGAGGCACCAGCCCCAGCCAGATGATGTAGCCGCCCAGGGGATAGTGCTTGTAGTAGGTGTTCTGCTGGTACCAGTAGAAGTTCATAACACCGCCCAGGACCGCGACGGTCTGGATAGCGAGAGAGTAGAGCAGCGCCCCGGCGAAGAACACCCTGTTGCGGCTCTTTCCCATCGCCCGGGACGAGCCGTGGTAGAAGAACAGGAAGAAGATGAATATCGCTGCCTCGAAGACGATGACGTTCGCTTTCACTTCGTCTTCCCTTCGAGGCGGACACGGCGGACGCCCAGGTAGATCACGATCATCAGGGCGATGCCCAGCACCAGCACGTAGATGTCCAGCCCTCTGGCTCCAGCGCCGTTGGCGAGGTTGCCGAGGTTACCCGCCCCGCTCGTCGTGGTCGGAAGGGGCTTGGCCGCGGGCTTGCCCGGCGACGTTACCGAGCCTGGTGACGTCGAGGGCGCGCTGATATTGATGGGGGTCGGCGTGCTCGACTGCGCCTGGGCGACGAGGTCACCGGGTTGCGCATCGATGAGGCCGGCCGGACCCGCGTCGCTCATCATCTTGTCGGTGGGGGCCATCGGAGTCTGAGTCCCGCTGGGAAGCTGTGTCCCGCTGGGAAGCTGGGTTCCGCTGGGGAGTTGTGTTCCGCTTGGGAGCTGGGTTCCGCTTGGGAGCTGGGTGCCACTCGGCACCTGGGTCCCGGTGGGCGTAGACGTCGCAGGCTGCGGCTTGGACGTGACATGGCTGGGGTTCCGGGCCAGGTTCGTGGACATGAATCCCATCACGATTAAGCCGACCACCAGGATGACCATGACGATGGCGCAGGTCAGAAAGCCCCTGCGCGCCGTCTTGCGGTTCGGCTCCTCCTCCAGGAGGTTCACGTAATGCTTATACTGCTCTAGTTCTATACGTTTGTTCGCCATCAAGCCGCCTGTCTCGGGAAAATCTCCTGTATTCTAGCACAACGGTCCGCAAGGGCCAGATGTCGAGCCCCGCGGCCTGAAAACGCTCGAGGAAAATAACGGGGCGCTCGTGTTGACCCGGCGCGCCCCGCCTTGTTACTATCTTGAACCAATAAAACTGGCACAGTTTTACGAGTTTCCTAGGAGCGGTACTTGGGAGAGCCACTGAAGGAGAAGATCCTTTCCTCCGCGCGCGGCCTGTTCCTGGCCCGAGGCTACCGCGCGACCACCATGGACGAGATCGCCCGCCAGGCCGGCATGAGCAAGCGCACCCTCTACGAGACCTTCCCATCCAAGCACGCGGTCGCGGCCGAGGTGGTGGAGAGCGAACTCAAGGTCTTCTCCTCCAGGATGCGCCTCATCATCAAGTCCACCAAGGAACCGCTGGACAAGCTTCTGAACCTCTCGAGGTTCTTTACTCAACTTCCATACCCCGGCATCACCCCGGTGGCGCTGATCGACCTGCAGCGAGAGCTTCCCGAGCTGTGGGAGCGCGTTGAGCAGGTCGAGGAGCAGGTGCTCTCCGAGATGAGCCAGGTGATAGACGAGGGCAAGCAGATGGGCGTCTTCCGCTCGGAGGCGGACACGGCGGTGACGATCGCCGCGCTGACCGGCGCGCTCGAGAGCACCATGTCCGCGGACTTCCTGCTCCACACCAGCCTGTCGCTGGAGGACGTCTACGCGAGCATCTTCGAGTTGATAACGCGGGGCATCTGCCAGGAGAACGGCGCGAAAGCCGCGCCGGGGCGGACGAAGGCCGGGAAGGGGTCTCATGGCGGCGCACGTTAGGGTCTTTCTCTGCAAGCCGGGACTGGACGGGAACGACCGTGGGGTGCTCATCGTCGGGCAGGCGCTGCGCGACGCCGGCATGGAGGTCATCTACTCGGGACTGAAGCAGACGCCTGACAACCTGGTCGAGGCGGCGATACAGGAGGACGTCGACGTGCTCGGCCTGTCCATCCTGTCGGGCGCGCACATGGCGCTCATCCCCCGCATCACCAGCTTGCTGAGAGAGCGCGAGGCGGAGGACATGATCGTGCTCGCCGGAGGAGTAATCCCGGCAGTAGACGCGGAGGTGCTCATCCGGGACCACGGGGTCGCGCGGGTGTTCGGCCCCGGCACCGACACGCATGACATAGTCGACTATATCCACGAGAGGCTCGGGCTTTGAGCGAAGCGAGTGAGCTCTATCAGAGATTGCTGACTGGCGACCGCAGGGCCGCCGCCAGGCTGATAAGCATGGTCGAGGACGGCGAGGAAGGCGCCCGCGAGGCGCTGGAGGCGCTGCACCAACACTCGGGACGAGCCCACATAGTCGGGCTTACCGGCTCCGGCGGCTCGGGCAAGAGCACGCTGGCCTGCAGGCTCGCCCAGGTGTACAGGGCGCGCGGCAAGACGGTCGGGATAGTGTGCGTCGACCCGACGAGCCCGTTCACCGGCGGCGCGCTGCTCGGCGACCGCGTCCGCATGCAGGAGCTCTCCGGCGACCCGGAGGTCTTCATAAGGAGCATGGGGAGCAGGGGCGCGCTGGGCGGGCTGGCCGTGGCCATCAACGACGTGATCAACATACTCGACGCCTTCGGCAAGGACTACATCATCGTCGAGACCGTCGGCGCGGGGCAGGTCGAGATAGAGGTCGTCAAGTACGCGCACACCTGCATCGTGGTCACGATGCCGGGCGCGGGAGACGAGATACAGGCTATCAAGGCGGGGATACTGGAGATCGGCGACGTCTTCGTCGTCAACAAGGCGGACCGGGACGGCGCCATGCGGACGCTCGCCGACCTGGAGATGATGGTCGAGACGAAGCCGGGCGGAGTGGGGGCCTGGAAGCCGCCGGTGGTCGCGACGGTCGCCCTCGAGGGCGACGGCGTCGAGGTGCTGGCCGTGGAGATCGCGAGGCACTACGAGTTCCTCAAAGAGAGCGGCACTCTCACTAAGAAGATCGTGGGTCGGATGAAGGCCGAGGTGCTTGCCATCCTGAGCCTCCAGGTCTCCGAGGCGGCGGGCCGCGCGCTGGAGGACGGCGGCGTGGCGTCGTCGCTGGTCGACCGGATGGTCAATCGTGACATCGACCCGCACGGAGCGGCTGCCGAGCTGGTAAAAGAGTTGAACCTGTAGCCCGAGCGTAAACGAGTTTCGTGGCGCCGGCGTCTCGCCGGCAAGCGCCTTAGCGCGACGGTGGTGCATAGCTTCGCGACGACACCACCGTCGTGAAGATTGAAGCGCTAACGCGCAATGCGGTCAGGCTGAAGCCTGCCTGATTGGAAGGAGGATGAATGGCGGCGAGAAGCGGTCCCGACCCTCGACTTGCGCGCGCGCGGCTGCGCGAGCTGATGGTGGACCCGGCGCGGTTCTCCGCGGAGCCGGACACCATCGCGGCGTACGTCGAACCCGGCAGCAAGCCTGACAACCTTTACTGCGTCGTCTACCCGCGCGGCCAGACGGACATCGAGCAGGTGCTGGCGGTGGCGCGGGCCAACGGCCTGGCGGTGTACACGCCTCAGGCGTGGGGCATCAACGCCAAGAGGCCGGGCTTCATCGTGGACTACAAGTTCATGGCGGACATAAAGTCCGTCGACGCCAAGAACCTCTACCTCCTCCTCGAGCCGGGCGTGACCTGGGAGCAGGTCCTTGGAGAGCTCGCGTCCCAGGACGTCAGGGTCGCCCTGCCGGCTGCCGCGCGTTCGCCGTACGTGCTGGAGAGCGCGCTGGAGCGCGAGGTGGTATTGCCGGCGGTGCGGTTCACCAACAAGCAGCTCTCGACTTTCCACGTGCTGCTAGCCGACGGGCGCGAGTATCGCTCGGGGTCGGACGCGCTCGATAACTCGGTGGCGCACTGGCGCGAGGACGGGGGGCCCAACATCAGCCGCGTCTTCACCGGCTCGCGCAACTCGTTCGGCCTGCCGCTGCGCGGATACATCTTCCTCTATCCCGAGCCCGAGGACCGCAAAGTGGTAGTGCGCGGGCTGGGCAGCCGCAGGCAGGCCTGCGCGCTGGCGCAGAAGTGCGCGCGCGGCGAGGTGGGGACCGAGGTCATCGCGATGAGCAAGGCCAAGGCCAGAGAGGTGGCGTGCGACTTCGATGAGCTGGCCACCTGGTCGGTTGCCTTCGGCCTGGAGGGCTCGCCGAAGCTGGTGGCCTACCAGGAGAAAAGGATCAAGGAGTTGGCCGCCGAGCTCAAGCTCAAGCCGGTCGCCGCGAAGGCCGGGCTCAGCGAGGCTATGAGCCAGGCGCTGGGGCGCCCCTGGTACGTGCCCGACCTCTCGTTCGGCTTCTACACCACCTTCAGCCGGGTGGAGGAGCTCTCCACCCTCACCGAGCTGGGGCTCAAGGGGGAGTCCAACAAACGGCTGAAGTTCCTGATCGAGCAGGGCGCGCCGGGACTGAACGTCGCCTACGACATGCCCACCATCCACGGGCTCGACTCCGACCACCCCCTCGCCCACGGCGAGGTCGGGCGCGACGGCGTGCCGTGCGATTCCTTCGAGGACATGGAGCGCTTGTTCGAGGGCATCCCCCTGGCGAAGGTCTCCACTTCGCTGGTAATCGCGCACCCCCCGATACCGTCGATGTACTTCGCGCTCGCGCGCAAGCAGGGCCTCGATTTCACCAAGCTGCAGGGGACATTCCAGAACGACACCTTCTGCAGGGACGTGGCGGCCAACGTCCGGGTGCTCCCCAGGCGCGCGGAGCTCAAGCTCTGCACCGACGTGGTGGAGTACTGCACCCTCAACGTCCCGCGCTGGTATCCGATAAGCATCGTGGGATACCAGATCCGCGAGAAGGGCTGCACCGCGGCGCAGGAGCTGGCGTTCACGCTGAGCGAGGGCATCGACTTCGTCACCTCGTTCCTCGACCGCGGGCTGGACATCGACAGCTTCGGCCCCCGGCTCACCTTCATGTGGAACTCCCACAACGACTTCTTCGAGGAGATAGCGAAGTTCCGCGCGGCCAGGCGCGTCTGGGCGCGGATAATGAAGGAGAGGTTCGGCGCGAAAGACCCGCGCTCGATGATGGTCCGCTTCCACACCCAGACGGCGGGGTGCGAGCCACCATCCAGGCGCTTGCCGCGATACTGGGAGGGACGCAGAGCCTGCACACCGACGCGTTCGACGAGGCGCTGGCGCTTCCCACCGAGGAGTCGTTGAAGATCGCCGTGCGCACCCAGCAGATACTGGCCGAGGAGAGCGGGGTGGCCAACACGGTCGATCCGATGGGCGGCTCCTATTACGTGGAGAAGCTAACGGCCGACATGGAAGAGGAGGCCCTCGACTACATCCGCCGCATCGACGAGATGGGCGGGATGCTCGAGGCGGTGGAGCAGGGTTACGTGCAGCGCGAGGTCGCGCGCGCGGCCTGTCGTTACCAGAAGGACGTGGAGTCGGGCAAGCAGGTCATCGTCGGGGTCAACAAGTATGTCGACGAGGGAGAGCCGCCGCTCGAGCTCTTGAAGATCACCCAGGAGATGGAGGACGAGCAGAAGGCGCGCATCGCCCGGCTCAAGGAGCGGCGCGACGGGGCGAAGATGACCGAGGCGCTGGAGAAGATCCGTGAGGCGGCCGAGCGCGGCGAGAACCTGTTCGAGACGACGATGGACGCGGTCGAGGCGTACGCCACGCTGGAGGAAGTCTGGGACGTATACCGCGCGCACTATGGAACTTTCAAGGAGTCTTCGGTTCTGGTTGAATCTGTCTAGGCAGGGAAATAATGGGACGAAAAGTACCTGGTACACTTTTTCCCACTGGAGGAGAGCGATGGAGAGGCTGGACGGGAAGGTCGCGCTGGTCACGGGCTCGTCCCGCGGCATCGGCCGCGCGGTGGCGGTAGAGCTCGCGCGCAAGGGCTGTGACGTCGCGGTCAACTACCGCGCCCAGGAGGCGGCGGCGCACCAGGTCGTCGACGAGATCGAGACGCTGGGAAGGAAGGCCATCGCCGTCAAAGCCGACGTGGGAGTCCCCGGGCAGTGCGAGGCGCTGGTCGACGGTGTGGTAAAAGAGCTGGGCGGCCTGGACATCCTGGTCAACAACGCTGGCGTCTGGCAGGGTTCCGTCATCGACGAGATCGAGCCGCCGATGTTGAACTGGATGATGGACACCAACGTCAAAGGGGCCTTCTACGTCACCGGCGCGGCGGTGCCCCACATGAAGAAAGCCGGCTGGGGACGGGTGATCAACATGTCCTCCGTCATCGGCGTGACAGGCTATCCGGGGGACTCGGCGTATGGCGCCACCAAGGCCGCGCTCACGGGGATGACCAAGTCGCTGGCCCGCGAGGTCGCGCGCTACAACATCACGGCGAACGCCGTCGCCCCCGGCTTCATCGAGACCGACATGACCATCGAGACCGGCGACGACACACGCGCGAAGATACTCAAGACGATACCGATCCGACGCTGGGGGCGGCCCGAGGAGGTCGCCTGGATGGTGGTGTTCCTCTGCGAGGCGGGGGGCTACATCACCGGCCAGCTCTTCACTGTCGACGGAGGCTACACGATCTGAACAGGGGCAAAGGAGGTCCGCTTGAGGGTAAAGGTCAACCCGCTGCAGTGCACCGGCTGCGGCCTGTGCGAGCTCGCCTGCGGCTACCACTGGGACGAGGCTTTCTCGCTCATCTCCTCGAGCGTGATGCTGTACCGTGCCGAGGAGAAGAAGAACTACATGGGCGTGATCGTGAAGACAGAAGAGGACCTCTTCATCGGCCGGCCCGAGGGGGCCGCGGCGATCAAGCTGGGGGAGCTGTCTAAGGGCGGCGGAGGCGGCGCCTCGGCCAAGCCCATCCTCATCAGGGAGGCCTGCGACCTCTGCGAGAGCACCACGGGTGAGCCTCAGTGCGTCGCGATCTGCCCGCACGGCGCACTCTACCTCGAGTAAGGAGCGGCTGATGGACTCCATGTACTACGGTGACACCCTCATAGTCGACCTGGACGCCGGCACCACCGAGGAGGTCGACTTCGTCGAGGCCGACGAGGCCGGCCCCGGGCTGGCCGCCGGGCTCGCGCTGTACGAGAAGTACAAGGATGCCGATCCGATCATCTTCGGCTCGGGGCTGTTCACCGGGACGCCGGTGCCGGCCGCGTGCCTGGGGTTCGTGCTGGGCAAGAGCCCTGTCACGGACGAGCTCGCCGTCGCCCCGCTGAACCTGTTCGCGGGCTCGGAGATGAAGCTCTCCGGGTTCTCGATGGTGGTGGTGAAGGGGACCTCCCCCAAGCCCGCCTACCTCTGGCTCCACGACGGCGTGGCCGACGTCCATGACGCCTCCGCCTTCGCGGGCATGGACACCTGGGATACCACCGACGCGATCCGCCGCGAGATGGGCGAGAGCATGATCCAGGTCATCTCCATCGGGCCGGCCGGTGAAGCGGGCTCCAAGCTGGCCGCCTTCTCGATAAACTACTGGGGCTCGGGAGACACCGCCGCGATCGGCGCGCTGATGGGCTCCAGAAACCTGAAGGCCGTGGCGCTGCGCGGCCTGGGGATGCTGGACGCCGACGATCCCGCCGAGTTCTACACCAGGTCGCTCGAGCTGTTCGCGTCCGCCCGAAAGGACAGTGGCTTTGCCGCGCTCTGCACCGCGCTGGGAACCGGCGACCTGGACAAGTGGCTCGAGCCTATCGCGCACCGGGCTCGGGCGTGCTTCGCCTGCCCCAGCGCCTGCTTCCCGTTCGTGAAGTACAACGAGGCGCCGACGGTCATGGAGTCATCGGACGTCGAGGAGCCGGGAATGCTCCTCACCAGCCCGGCCGCCGCCCTCTGGCTGATGGACGGGGGCTGGGAGCCCGAGGCCGCGTCACGCGCGCTCGAGGCGATGGCCCGCGAAGGCCTCGATATGGTCAGGGGGGCCAGGGAGTTAGCCGGCATGCCCCTCACCGACCCGGGAGAGATTGCCAGCGCGGTGAAGGCGCTGGAGGGTTCCGCGGAAGCGGCGTGGCCCTCGGGCGAGCCAACGCCTGCGGGTCTCTTTGGCGCCTGGACGCCGCCGCTCGCCGACGCCGACGCCTGGAAGCTCGCCAACATGGCGGGCTACGTCCTGGGGGTGTGCCCGACATACCTGATGCTGTCGGAGGTCGACCTCGAGGCGCTTGCCGGCCTTTGCCAGCCGGCGGCTGGTGTGGAGATGGAGATCGGCAGCCTCGCAGACCTGTTCGGGTAGCCCCGTGAGAGGGCGGCTCAGGAAGGCTGCGGCTCACCCCTCGTATGAGCGCTGGGCCCTGGCGTTCGGCCCGGTAAGGCCGCGCGTGGCGGTCTACACCGGCGAGGGCGCCTCACACTCCTGGATATGGTTCTGCGACCTGCTGGAGCGCCTGCGCCTCTTCGACATCGGCCTTATCACCGACGCGGATATACTGAGCGGCGCGCTGCGCGACTTCGACGTCCTGCTCATCGGCGGCGGAGACACCTACGCGATGGCCGGCTCGATGGGGGAGTCCGGCGCCCGCGAGATCGAGGCATTCGTGCGCGGTGGCGGCCAGTACCACGGCTCGTGCGCCGGCGCGTACCTGGTTCTCTCTGAGGTGGACCTCGAGCCGTTCACCCCATTCAGCCTGATCGAGGGCGACATGCTCAACGTGATGAGCGAGCCGCCCGCGCCGCTGTGCCTGGAGCACAAGTACCTCGCGCCCTACGGCTCCGACTGGGTCTTTCACCCGGTCTACGGAGAGGTGGAACTGTCGGCGGGCCCGGCAGCCCGAGGCCTGGATGAGTTCGAGACGAACGGCCCCATAGCGGCACCGCTCTTCGGCGGCCCGGTGCTGTCGGTGGACGACGAGTCGTGCGTCCTGGCGGATTATGCCGGGGCCACGGACCGTGCGGCCTTTCTGTGGCCGCGATACGAAGCCGAGAGGCTTATCAAGGGAAAGCAGGCCTTCGCGATGCGGCGCCTCGGGGAGGGGACGGCTTCGGCGAGCGGCCCGCACCTCGAGCACCCCCTGTTCCCGGAATCGAACGCGCTGCTGGCCGGCGTCCTGGTCAAACACTGGCAAAACCGCAGTCACAGCGAAGGCGTCTCGTCGGCATTGGCCGCAACAAAAACGCAAGTTAAGGGGTCTGACCCCAAAACTTGCATTCGGGAGATCAAGCGCCAGGTCTCCAACGCGCGCATAGTCGGCTTCGGCCTGGAGAAGACTCCCGTGACCTGGAAGATCGGCGTCAAGGTCTGGGAGCCGGAGAAGATCCGCATGTTCCTCGACGTGGCCTGGGACAGGCTTCCGTACCTGGAGGCGCGCGCGGGCTCGGGCCTGCTTCCCGCCGCCGGTCTCGAGGAGTTGGCGTCGGGCTACGCAGGCGTGACTGGCCTCGCAAAGACGCTTAGAATAGAGGTTGAGGCCGGCCGGGACTCGCAGGCAGAGGCCCAGTCGCTGCTGACCAGGCTCAAGGAGCTCACCGCAAGTTTCCTAGCGCTATATTTCGAGCTGCGCTTACAATAACAGGCCGGGCGTGACCGGCCGGAAACGGGAGACGGAGCCGGATGGCAAGCAGGATAGGCGTATACATCTGCCACTGCGGCACTAACATCAACGGCGTGGTCGACTGCCACGCGGTCGCCGAGCGCGCCTCCGACCTTCCCGGCGTCACCGTCACCCGCGACTACAGCTACATGTGCTCCGACCCCGGGCAGGCCCTCATCAGAAAAGACATCGAGGAGCTGGGCCTAGACCGGGTGGTGGTCGCGGCGTGCTCCCCCAGGATGCACGAGCCGACGTTCCGCGCCGCGCTCGCATCGGCGGGGCTCAACCCCTACCTGCTGGAGATGGCCAACATCCGGGAGCAGTGCTCCTGGGTGCACGAGGACAGCGTCGCCGCGACAGACAAGGCCTGCTCCCTGATAAGCGGGGCGGTCGCCAAGGTGTCCCTGCACCGCGAGCTTGCCGGGCGCGAGTTCCCGGTGACCCAGGCGGTCCTGGTGATCGGCGGGGGCATCGCCGGCATCCAGGCGGCCCTCAAGATGGCCGACGCCGGCAAGAAGGTCTACCTGGTCGAGCGCTCGCCCAGCATCGGCGGGCACATGGCGCAGCTGGACAAGACATTCCCCACGCTCGACTGCTCGGCCTGCATACTGACCCCCAAGATGGTCGAGGCGGCGCGCGCGGCCGACATCGAGATACTCACGACCAGCGAAGTCGAGGAGCTCACCGGCTTCGTCGGCAACTTCAAGGCGACGGTGCGGACAGCGGCGCGGCGCGTCGACTTGTCGAAGTGCACAGCGTGCGGCGATTGCGTCGAGGCCTGCGTGATGGCCGGGCGCATATCGGACGGGTTCGAGGCCGGACTGTCGAAGCGCTCCGCGATCTATATGCCTTTCCCGCAGGCGGTGCCACTGGCCGCGGCGGTCGACCCGGCTTCTTGCCTGATGGTCACCAAGGGCAAGTGCAAGTCGCCGTGCCTGGAGGCCTGCGGCGCCGGGGCGATAGACCTGGAGATGGCCGACGAGGTCAGGGAGATCGAGGTGGGCGCCGTGGTGGTGGCCACCGGCTTCGACCTCTTCGACGCGGCGGCAATGCCGCAGTTCGGCTACGGGCGATACCCGGAGGTGGTGGACGGCCTGCAATTCGAGAGGATGCTCTCGGCCTCGGGCCCGACCGGCGGCAAGCTGCTGCTACCAGACGGCACCGAGCCGTCATCCATCGCCTTCCTGCACTGCATCGGCTCGCGCGACGAGAACGCCAACGAGTACTGCTCGCGGGTGTGCTGCATGTACTCGATGAAGCAGGCGCACCTGGCCCGGGAGAAGACCGGCGCGCAGGTGAGCGAGTTCTATATAGACATCACCGCGTTCGGCAAGGGCTACCAGGAGTTCTACCGCCGGGTCCGCGACGAGGGCGTCTTCTTCGTGCGCGGCAAGTGCGCGGACGTCGCCTCCCTCGGCGGCTCGCTCAAGGTGTTCGCCGAGGACACGCTGCTGGGGCGCGCGGTGGAACTGCCGGTGGACATGGTGGTGCTGGCGGCAGGCCTCGTCCCCGCGGGCGGCTCGGCGGAGCTCGCCCGCGTGCTGGGCATACCGGTAGGGGCGGACGGCTTCTTCAGCGAGGCCCACCCCAAGCTGCGCCCGGCCGAATCGGTCAGGGACGGCATATACCTGGCGGGATGCTGCCAGGGGCCCAAGGACATACCGGACACCGTGGCGCAGGCGGGTGCGGCGGCCTCCGAGGCGATAGCCCTGCTCGACCGGGGGAAGGTGCTGGTGGAGGCGGGCATCTGCCGGGTGGACGTGGAGCAGTGTCGGGGCTGCGGGCTGTGCGTCCTGGCCTGCCCGTACGCGGCGCTAGTCCTGGAGGACGGGGTGGCTGTGGTCAACGAGGCCTTGTGTAAGGGTTGCGGGTCGTGCGCGGTCGCCTGCCTGGGGGGCGCGGCTTCGACCGAGATCTACGACGACGAGCAGATCGTCGCGAACATCGAGGGGTTGCTGAGATGAGCGATGCAAAAGAGCGGATAGCGCGGCTGGCGCTGGACCTGGGGGCGGAGGACGTCGGCATCGCAAACCCTGCGGTTTACGACAGCCCGCGCTCGCCGGGGATCGAGACCGTGTTCCCGGAAATTTCCTCGATGATAGTGATGGCGTTCAGAGAGCTGTCTTCCTGCGAGAGCGACTGCATGCAGGTCGTGATGAACGGGCGCCTGGACCTGATGGATTTCTCGCGCGGCGTCAACTACCGCGTGGCGACCTTCGTCGAGCGAGAGCTGGGCGGGCGGGCGATGACCGTGCCGGTGTCGTACCCGCTGCCCATGTCGAAGGAGACTCAGGGAGGAGTGGCCGACGTGTCGATGAGGCACGCGGCCGTCGCGGCGGGTCTGGGGACGTTCGGGCGCAACAACCTGGTGCTGCACCCGCGACTGGGCTCGCGCGTGATATTCACCAGCGTGCTCACCGACGTAGAGCTGCCGGCCGACGCGCCGCTGACCGAGAGGCTGTGCGACGACTGCGGGCTCTGCGTCGAGAGCTGCCCCGGTGGAGCGCTGGATGAGGAAGGCCTCACCGACGTGATGAAGTGCCTGAAGCACTGCCAGCCTCATGGCATCGGGGCCAACATCCGCTTCTGGAGTAAGTACGGGGACGCCAGCCCGGACGAGCGCAAGGCGATGCTTGCCGACCCGGCGTACTGGCGCCTCTACCAGGCGCAGTCGATAGGCTTCCAGTATTTCTGTTTCAACTGTCTGAAGGAGTGCCCCGCGGGCAAGTAGCGACGGCGAAAACGCAAGTTTTGGGGTCAGACCCCTTAACTTGCATTAAGAAAGAGAGGTCGAGGAGAAGTGAGCCGCGCAAGAGTCATGTCGGTAGCCTTGCTGTTGCTCTGCGCGATCTGCGCCGGCTTGCTGGCCGGCTGCGGCTCGACGACGAGCGCAGCCAAGGTGGTGCGCGTCGGCTTCCTGAACACCGACATGCATCAGCTCGCCTACTACGTCGCGCGCGAGAAAGGCTTTTTCACCGAGCAGGGCCTGGACGTACGCGAGGGGGGTACCTTCAGCGCCGGGCCCGAGGAGATGAGCGCGTTCTCGGCGGGCGAGCTCGACATGGGCTACGTAGGCGCGGCGCCCGCGATCACCTTCGCCTCCCAGGGCATGGCCGACATCAAGATCGTCGCGCAGGCCAACACGATTGGCAGTTCCATCGTGGTGCGGCCCGGCCTGGACATCGCCGACGTCAACGGCCTCAAGGGCCGGACCGTCGCCATCCCGGGCGTGTCCACCATGCAGGACTTCATCCTCCACAAGGCGCTGGCCGAGGCGGGGGTCGACCCGGCCGAGGTCAAGATAATAGTGGTCAAGCCGCCGGAGATGATCGCGTCCCTGGCCGGCGGCCAGATCGACGCCGCGGTCGTCTGGGAGCCCTATCCGACCATGGCGGTCGCACAGAACGCGGGCCGAGTGCTGATCACGTCCGCGAAGGTCCTGCCCGATCACCCTTGCTGCATGGTCGTGGTCGACTCCAAGTTCCTCAAGGACAACCCCGACACGGTGAAGCGCTTCATCGCCGCGCACGTCAAGGCTACCAACTACATCAACGCCAACAAGCTCGAGGCCGCGGACATGGCCCACCTGTTCACTGGCCAGGACACCGCGATAACGCGGGCGGCCATGAAGAACATCGAGTACACCTACGTTCCCAGCGTGAAAGCCATCCAGAGCTACGTCGAGTTCATGAAGCAGTCGGGCGTCGTCAAGGCCAAGGACCCGGCCGCGTTCACGCGCTCGCTCGTCGATACCACGTTCACCGGCGGGAGTGGTAAGTGAACAAATGGAAGATCGTCCCGCCCCTGGTCGCGCTCGCGCTGTGGGAGCTGCTGGCCGGGCTGGGCTGGCTCGGCAAGACTCCCACGCCGGTGCAGGCGGTAAGGGGCATCTACGAGCTTATCGCCACGGGGCTTCCTCCCGGGTACCACCTCCAGGGACACCTGCTGGCGAGCCTGGCGCGGGTCTTCAGCGGCTTCGCGGTCGCCTTCGTGATCGCGGTTCCGTTGGGGATACTGATGGGCGCCTGGCCGCTGGCGAGCGTGATAGTCGACCCGCTGGTGGAGGCGATACGGCCGATCCCGCCACTGGCCTGGGCGCCGCTGGCGCTGATCTGGTTCGGCCTCGGGCTCGCCTCGGCGGCGTTCATAGTCTTTCTGGGGGCCTTCTTCCCGATTCTCCTGAACACCGTTTCCGGGGTGAAGTCTGTCGACCCGCACCTGGTGGAGGCCGCCCGGACGCTGGGCGCCCGCAAGCGGACCATACTGGGGCGCGTCCTGGTGCCGGGCTCGATGCCCTCGATAATCATCGGTATGCGCATCGGCATGGGCATCGCCTGGATGACGCTGATCGCGGCAGAGCTCATCGGGGTAAAGAACGGCTACGGCCTCGGCTACATGATAATGACCGCCCGGGACCTGGCACGCTACGACCTGCTGGTCGCGGGCATGGTGGTGATAGGGGTGGTCGGTTTTCTCATCGACTGGCTCATCAGGCTGGGTGAGAAGAGGTTGCTCAGATGGCGATGAAGACGACCGGGCAGGCACTGTCGCTGCGGGGACTGTCCAAGACTTTCATAGAGAAGAAGACGGGCAAAGAGCTCGAGGTGCTCGACTCCATCGACCTGGAGATCGAGCCGGGGAGCTTGACCTGCCTGGTGGGTCCGTCGGGCTGCGGCAAGACCACGCTGCTGCGCCTCATCGGCGGCCTGGAGATGCCGACGGCGGGGGAGGTATTGTTCGAGGGCACGCCGGTGACGGGGCCCGGGCCGGAGCGCGGGATGGTATTCCAGGAGTACGCGCTCTTCCCCTGGCGCACGGTGCTCAAGAACGTCAGCTTCGGCCTCGACATCGAGGGGATGCCGGGCGTGGAGGCGCGCCGCAGGGCCGAGAGCTACCTGGAGACGGTGGGGCTGACCGGGCACGAGGACCTGTACCCCCGCGAGCTGTCCGGCGGCATGAAGCAGAGGGTGGCGATCGCGCGCACCCTGGCGGTGGAGCCGCGCATACTGCTGATGGACGAGCCTTTCGCGTCGCTGGACGCGCAGACGCGCAACGGGATGCAGGAATTCCTGGTCGAGCTCTGGCAGCGGACCGGCACCACGGTCGTGTTCGTGACACACTCGGTCGACGAGGCGGTCTTCCTGGGCGGTGACATCGTCGGGCTGTCGAGGCGCCCGGCGCGGGTCGTGGACACTTTCACCAACTCGATGGAGTACCCGAGGGGCCGCACCGAGCCGGAGTTCATTGCGCTCCGCGCCCGCATATTGGAATACTTGACCCGGGAGATGTCGGACGCGTAGCGCCGGCTTTGCACGGAAAGGCGAAAACGCAAGTTATGGGGTCTGACCCCAAAACTTGCACAAAACTTGCGACGCCGGTGTACCGCCGGCATGTGATGGAGGAGCGAGCGATGCCCTCTGATAAAAAGGGACCGATAACCGAGCTGACCGGCGAGTTCTTCGAAGAGCTCGTCGCCGGCTCACCCGTTGGTGACAAGGTACGCTCGTGCCTGCAGTGCGGCACCTGCACGGCGTCATGCCCCGTTGCCGAGTTCTCGGACCTGAGCCCGCGAGAGATCGTCCGCATGGTGCTCACCGGCGATCGCGACGAGGTTTTACGACCCGAGGTGCTCTACTTCTGTTCCGCCTGCTACTCGTGCTCGGTCAGGTGCCCCATGGGGGTAAGGCTGACCGAGTTGATCAACCTGCTCCGCGACGTGATGGTCGCCCAGGGCGAGGGGCCGCTCGAGGCGCAGGCCGACATGGTCAAGAGCGTGGAGAACTACGACAACCCCTGGCAGATGCCCCGGGCACAGAGGGACCGCTGGTCGCGCAGGGTCAAGGGCAAGGTGAAGGTCCTGCCCAGGCAGAAGGCCGACGTGCTCTATTACCCGGGATGCACCGCGGCCTACCTCCCCAACATGCAGAAGGTGGCGCTGGCCACAGCGCGGGTGCTCCTCGCCGCCGGGGTCGACTTCGGCATCATGGGCCGCGAGGAGATCTGCTGCGGCAGCACCGCCATGCGCGTCGGCATGAAGGACGTCTTCCTGGCCCAGGCCGGCAAGAACATAGAGAAGCTGAACTCGCTCGGAGTGAGCGCGATAATAACGGCTTGCGCCGGCTGCTTCGGCATCATGAAGCACGAGTACTCCAGGGTCGCTCCGTTCGACATCGAGGTCCTGCACGCCTCCGAGGCGGTAGACTCGCTCATCCGCGAGGGGAAGCTCGAGCCGGGCCGCGTCGAGCGCAAGGTCACCTACCACGACCCCTGTCACCTGGCCCGTCACGGCGGGGTGGTCGACGCCCCGCGCAGCGTGCTGGCGTCCATCCCCGGCATAGAGGTAGTGGAGATGGCGCGCATCGGCACCAACGCTCGCTGCTGTGGTGGCGGGGGAGGCCTGCGCACCGGACACACCGACACCGCCGTCGCCATCGCCGGTGAGCGCCAGGCGGAAGCCGTAGAGACCGGCGCAGAAGCCCTGGTCACCTGCTGCCCGTTCTGCGAGATGAACCTCTCTGACGCGGCCGCCGCGGACGCCGGGCTCCCGGTCATCGACCTGATGGAGCTGGTAGCGGAGTCCCTGGGTCTTTTGGATAGTCCCGGTGAAGCCGAGGCGGATTGAACTCGTTGCAACGTAGCGGTTCTGCAAACCCGCTGAAAGACGGGCTTTTCACACTCCAAGCTTTTTAACTTTGGTTGGCTCGAGATCGGCTATTCTACGACCCGCATAGATATCTATTGCGTAATCTACGATAACAGCCTATTATCGTAGATAAGACAATAAGGTGAGGATGATCTCTATGCGTTGTGGCCAATACACGGCACAGTTAAGCGGAAAATCGAAATACAGGGCATTCGTCCCGAATCAGTTGCCGTTCAAGATAAAGATGGACGATGTTCTTCAGTCCCTCCTCTCGGAGGCTGATCAGGCACTCGGCAGACTCGATGGTATCGCGGAGCTGTTGCCCGACGTCGATTTCTTCGTCCTCATGTATGTCGGAAAGGAAGCGACGTTCTCCAGTCAGGTGGAAGGAACCCAGGCCACATTTTCAGATTTGCTGAAGGCTGAAGCTGAAATAGCTGACCCTGAACCCCACAATGATGTGGATGAGATTCAGAACTACATGAGGGCGATGAACTACGGGCTCGAGCGGCTCGAAACCTTGCCCCTGTCGCTCAGGCTGATCCGGGAGATCCACAAGGAGTTGCTGGCGGGAGTCAGGGGCGAGGGCAAGACACCGGGGGTGTTCAGGAAAAGCCAGAACTGGGTCGGCGGGCACTCGATCCGGACAGCATCCTTTATACCGCCGCCGCCCCACGGGGTGATGCCGCTGCTGTCCAACCTGGAGAAGTACCTGCACGACAAGAATCCCACCCCCGTGCTGCTCAAGATTGCGTTGGCCCACATGCAGTTTGAGGCAATTCATCCATTCCTGGACGGGAATGGCAGGATCGGTCGACTCCTTGTGACCTTCTACCTGTGTCAGCAGCAAGTCTTGAGAAAGCCGCTACTCTACCTGTCAGAGTTTTTCCGGGCGAACAGGCAGGAATACTACGACAGGCTGAGCGCCGCCCACGATAAGGACGACCTTGAAGGCTGGCTGCGGTTCTTCCTTGAAGGCGTGCGCACGACAGCGGGCAAGGCAACAGAGACGGCGGGGAAGGTGCTCGCTTTGCGTGAGCACGACTTGCGGGCCGCAATCAGCCTCGGAGCCGTGAGCGAGAACGCGGTCAAGCTTCTCAATCACCTGTATGCCAAGCCTTACGTACGCATCAAGGACGTGGAAGCGATTGTTGGCCTCAAAAATCCAAACGCGATTTCATTAATAGAGAAGATGTCCAAGATTGGAATACTTACCGAGGTCACCGGTCGGAAGAGGAACAAGATATTCGCCTATTCGAGGTACATCGAGGCCTTCACTGTCGAGTAACATCAGCGGGAAACAACCGGCACTCACCCCGCTGTAAACTGCCGAGGAACACGAGAACACTTGTACTTAGGACGGGCCTTTCAAGAGGACCGAAAAGAAGGGACCTGGGACTGGCAATTGGTTTGGTCTGACTAGTTTAGACTGAAGAGGATCGCCTCACTGATTACTGAGATCGGTGAATTTGGTTCGGCAACTACACACTGGCTATCCATTGCTCTTATCTTGCGTATCCCTCTGACTATACTGGTCTTAACGATCCTTGCCTTCTATGGCATGTATCGGAATTCGAAGAAAGTGAAAGGTCGTACCTTGCGGGAGTTTCACTCCTCGGCAGATGTCTGGCGCATTCTGGAATTCTGGGCAGAGGAGAGTAAGTACGAGATGGTGGCCCAAGACGCCAACTCACGTACATACCGCAAACGTTTGGGTGTAACCCACATGGTTTTAATTCCAATGGCACAGATAGGATGGACCGGAAGCGGCTACTGGCTATCCGCGTGGTCAGTCATGTCAGGAGTAGGAAGGACTGCTATGTGGACATGGCCAGAGGAGACGGCGATCGACCAGAAGAGTTTTATTAACTGGGCAGGCGATTCCTATCCGTTGGATGCAAGGAACATTGCGCGTGACGACGTCAACGCTCTCATCGAAATGCTGGACGCTGGAATAGAGCCAATTCCATAGCGTCCGACGGGGCGGCGCAGCCACTCGCTTAAATTGCTTTTTCACTATCTCAGTGGGATACTTACGAGCGGTGGCGCCTCCAGCGTCACCATTGTGCTGAGCGAGGACGGACAAATGGACGAAGACATCCGCAAGATGTTCTACCCCGACAGCGTGGCGGTCATCGGAGCGTCCGCCAGCGAGCGCAATATTGGCAAGAACATCGTCCAGAACCTCCTCACCTGGGAATTCGCCGGCAAGGTATACCCGGTGAACCCGCGTGGCGAGGACGTCCTCGGGCTCAAGGGCTACGCCTCCCTGGACGAGATCCCCGGGCCGGTCGACCTTGCGGTCGCATTCGTTCCCGCGTCGGCAGTACCCGGCATAATGGACGATTGCGCGCGCATGGGAATAAGGCGGCTGGCGATCCCCTCCGGAGGCTTCTCCGAACTGGGCAAAGAGGGCGAAGAGCTCACCCGCATCATCGCGCAGAAGGCGATCGACCACGGCATCCGTTTCGTCGGACCCAATGGGCTTACTCTCATCAACGCAGAGAACGGCCTGTGCCTCCCGTTCCTGACGTTCCGCAAGAGAGAGCCCGGCCGCATCTCCATCGTCAGCCAGTCGGGCGGCGTAGGGATGAGCCTCATCATGTTCCTGGACAATTCGTACTCGAGCTTCAATAAGTTCGTGTCGGTTGGCAACAAGGTCAACATGGACGAGGTCGATTTCCTTGAGTTCCTGGGCGAGGACCCGGGCACCGGCGTGATATGCATGTTCCTGGAGAGCGTGGTGCGCGGGCGCAAGTTGATAGAGGTCGCTTCCCGGCTCACCAAGCCCCTGCTCGTCTACAAGGCGAACACTACCGAGGTCGGCGCGAAGACCTCGGCCAGTCACACCGCCGCGCTCGCCAACAACGACATGGTGCTGGACGGCGCGCTGAAGCAGGCGGGCGTGATCCGCGTCAGTGAGATCCGCAAGTTGGTGGACATGGCCCGCGCGTTCGAGATGCCGCCGATGCGCGGAAACCGCATAGCCGTCATATCGCAGGCCGGAGGCTACACCGTGCTCTGCTCGGACGAGGCCTTCAAGAAAGGCTTCAAATTCCCGCCGCTGTCGGAGGACATTATCGCCGGGGTCAGGGAGCGCGTGCGCTCGGACGTCATAAGGCTGGGCAACCCGCTGGACCTGGGCGACGTCCTCTCCACCGACGCGATCCTCTACGCGGTCGACAAGATCCTCGAGCAGGAGGACATCGACGGCGCGGCCATCGTGCTGCTGCGAAGGTCGGACGCGAAGTACGTGGGCGCGTACGCCGCGATGTCCCGCGAGCCCTACCCGGAGATCGGCGAGCTGATGGCGAAGCACGACAAGCCTGTTGCCCTCTGCCTGCTGTCCCAGTACGAGTACATCAACGACGTCCAGAGCCGGATGGAGTACCCGATATTCGAGACGCCGGAGGAGACCATCGAGACCCTGGCGATGCTGCGCGACTACCACGCCCGTCCGCGAAGCTGAATGTCAGGACCAACTGGCCTCAGCCTACGCTATTAGATGTCGACCAACTCGCACAAAGATTCCGCCAATATGCCGCCGCCGTATACCCGCATTTCTGCTAAAGTCATTCTATGGAACTCGCGGACATTATCAGGAAGACGATTGGCAATCTGACCATCGGCATCGGGCTGGTGGATGGAGACCCACGGGAGGCCGAGGTCCTTGCCGGCGTCACTTTCTGCCCGGTCAAGGTCTACCGCACATCTGCGGCTCTACTGGACGCGATCGATGGCGGCACCATCGACGACGCCGTCAGGGGCTCGCTCCCTTCCGCCGAGTTTCTTACCGAGCTCTCCGGGCGCAACCCCGGGGACAAATTCCGGCGCATCGCGCTGGTCACGCGCCCCGGCGGCGAGCCGTTCCTGCTGGGCCCGGTGGGGATCGATGAGGGCGGCACCATGGAGTCGATGCGCGCCCTCACGGGCAACATGCGCGACTTCTGCGCGCTGCTCGACTGGAAGCCCAGGATCGGAGTGCTCTCTGCCGGCCGCCCGGAGGACCGGCACAGGTCGCCAGAGATCGCCAGGAGCATAGAGCGGGGGGAGCTGGCCGCCTCCGAGCCCGACGTCTGTCACTTCAACATCATGGTGGAGGAGGCCCTGGGTTGGGCCAACTGCGTCATCGCGCCCGACGGGGTCACCGGCAACCTCATCTACCGGACGCTGGCTCACCTGGGCGGCGGCGTGTCCTACGGCGCCCTGTACTTCCCGCTGGAACTCAGGCTCGCCGACACGTCGCGCAACGGCAAACTGGAGGAGTATATCGGCGCGGTGGCCCTGGCCAACATGGCGTCGGCGGCGCGAGGCTAGGGCACGATGTAGACCGGTGTACCCTTGTTGACGGCGTTGAAGAGCTGCTGAGCCGACCACTCGGACATCCTGATGCAGCCGTGCGAGGCGGAGTATCCAAGTGAGGCCTCGTCCGGCGTGGAGTGTATCCCCACACCGTTGCCGAGATCCATCCAGTATGGGCCGAGCGGGTTGCCAGGGCCGGGTGGGATGGGCTTCAGGTTCTTGGCCCAGTCGGACTTGGGGGGGTACCACCAGGGGTCCTTCTTCTTATCCAGTATCTCAAAGGTGCCGGTGGGGGTCGGGTACTTGGGCTGGCCCACCGCGACCGCGTAGGAATCCACCAGCTTCTCACCGTTGTAGAGGTACAGCTTGTGCTCCGACTGCTTAACCACCACTATGGGACCGATGTCACTCTCGTTGACCTTGGGCGTCAGTATCGTCACCGGTACCTGGAGGCTGTGCTGGCCCTTGGGGAGCGCCGCTACGATCAGCGAGGTCAGTTCGGCCTGCTTCACGCTGCGCCCGTTCTTCGAGCCCGTGAGCACGGGGTAGCCCTTCGACATGTCTACGCTCGCGTTGCGCGCGGCGTAATCGAGCGTGCTGGCGACGTCGGCCACGAAGCTCTTGAGCCCTGCCTGGTCGTACTTGAGGATCACGTCGATGTTGGCGTTGACCGGCTCGTTCATGAAGCGCCGCCACATCCGTGTGATCATGTTCTGCTGGGTGCCCTTCTTCATGGCCTCGCCGACCATCTTGTCGACGTCGACGGTCACGCCGATCTTGCCGGGGTTCAGCTTGAAGTCATTGTCCTTGTAGCTGACGACCAGCGTGCCGGATATCTTCGCCGCGATCGCCGAGGAGACCACCGACTTCGCAGTCTCGCGCGTCATGCCCCCGACCGCGTTGCCGTCGACGGTCACGCCGGGGAAGATGTGCCCGGAGAGCGCTATGTCCTGGATGAACAGGTACCCGAACAGGAAGACGAGCATCAGCACCAGAAAGCAGGCCGAGAACAAGAGGACTACGCGTCTCTTGTCGGCCCGCCTTATATACAGGTACGTCTTTTTCAGCCGTCGCCGGCCCATCATCACGTCTTTGACTGGCAAAGTGCCTGCCCTCATCCCGTCTCCATCGCTCTTGCGGTCTCGGAAAGCTTTCGTCAAGGCGAAGCCCGTCCCTCGCGGAACGAGCCCCACAGATAGTTCGACGCTACTGCACGCGGCACCGTTCTCAAAACCGGTTTTTGATATACTTTTCGAGGTTTTTCCCACAGAAACGGCGCCGAACGAGAGAGAAGGCAGATGGAGCAGGGGCTGGTCCAGATATACACGGGAGACGGTAAGGGCAAGACCACTGCCGCCATCGGGCTCGCGATGCGCGCCATCGGTAAGGGCTTCAGGGTCTTCATGGTCCAGTTCCTGAAGGGGCGCGAGTACGGCGAGGTGGCGACCTCGAAGATGCTACCCGACAGCTTCACGCTGGTGCAGTCGGGCCTGGACACCTTCGTGAAGAAGGGCGAGCCATCGGCCGAGGACCTCCGGCTGGCCCACGAAGGGCTCGAGCTCGCGCGAAAAGCGATAATGGGCGGCGAGTGGGACATCGTCATCCTGGACGAGGTCAACGTCGCGGTCGAGCTCGGGGTGCTGAAGGTCGTCGAGGTCCTGCCGCTCATCGACGAGCGTCCTTCGGGCGTCGAGCTGGTCCTGACCGGCCGCTACGCGCCGGCAGAGTTCTGTGAGAGGGCGGACCTCATCACCGAGATGAAGAA
>DAIQAV010000015.1:0-22291 GCA_036781505.1 Candidatus Anoxymicrobiaceae bacterium
GCTTGGTTGCGGGTTTTTTGGGTTATGGGTGGGGGTTATCTCTTAAAGTCCTGTAGTAGTAGGCAATCAGCGATGCAACTAGAGCCGCCGGGATGCCGGCGCAGTAAGGGGATTCAGCATGAGGATCGCTCTGGTGACGGGTGGGGGAGACTCATCTGCCATAAACGCGGCCATCAGGGCCGTGGTTCACAAGTGCTACGCGGAGAAGTTCGAGGTCATCGGCGTGAAGAGCGGCTGGCGCGGCCTGATATTCGACGAGGTCGAGCCCCTGTTCCTCGGATCGGTCGCCGGAATCCTTCAGCACGGCGGCACCATACTCGGCACCTCGCGCACCAATCCGTTCAAGGTGGAGCACGGGGTGGAGAACCTGGTCGTCAACGTCCGCAAGCACGGCATCGACGCCATTATCGCGGTAGGCGGAGAGGACACCAACGGCGTGGCCCACAAGCTGGCTGAACTGGGGCTCAAGTGCGTGGGAGTGCCACAGACCATCGACAACGACCTGCCCGGGACGGACTACTCGATCGGCTTCGACACCGCGGTCTCCGTGGCGATGGACGCCATCGACAAGCTGCATACCACTGCCGCCGCCCACCACCGCGTGATGGTGCTCGAGGTCATGGGGCGCGACGCGGGGTGGATAGCACTGATAGCGGGTATCGCCGGAGGCGCCGACACGATCCTCGTCCCGGAGGTGCCCTTCTCGCTTGACGAGATAGAGGAGCGCATCGAGCAGCGCCGCAAGATGAACAAGCTCTACAGCATCATCATCGTTTCGGAGGGCGCGAAGCCCACGGGCACCGACATCCAGTTCATCAGGGACCAGAAGAAGGACCCGTTCGGCCACGTAAGGCTGGGCGGCATCGGGGAGTGGCTGGCTCTGTCGCTGGAGGAGAGGACGGGCTACGAGACGAGGGTGACCCACCTGGGACACTTGCAGAGAGGGGGGACGCCCACGGTCTTCGACCGCGTCCTGGCGACGAGGCTGGGCGTCTACGCGGTGGAGATGGTCAAGGAAGGCCATTTCGACTGCATGGTGTGCCTCTGCCAGAACAGGTTGACGGCGGTTCCGTACTCGGAAGCGCTCGCCGGGACCAAGACCATCGACCTGCAACTCTTCGAGCTCGCGAAGCTGTTTGGCTAGGCCGCCAGGGGCATCCGCCGACGGCTCGGACTGAAGACCCTGTGGTACAATATTGCCGGGTCGAAAGCAGTGCGAGAGTGGCGGAATTGGTAGACGCGCGGGGCTTAGGACCCCGTGGTTCCTTTGAACCGTGGGGGTTCGAGTCCCCCCTCTCGCACCAGCCGGCTCGAGGGGCCGGGGCGGCCTGAAGCAAGAGAGATATCATTACCGAGCACACCTCGCGTGTGCGATTATTTTCCTTGATGGAGATCCGAGAAGCGGGCGCGGTATGCCCCCGACGGGAGGAGAGTCTTCTGAAGACCGAAGTGGCAAAGGGTGAAGGGCACGAGGTGACCCTGAAGGTGGAGGCGGGCCCCGATGACCTGGCCGACATCCTCGAGCAGACTTATAAAGACCTGGGCGCCCAGATCAAGGTCCCGGGCTTTCGCAAGGGCAAGATCCCCAAGCAAGTGATAGACAGCCACCTGGGGGCCGACTACGTGCGGACGGAGGCTGTTAAGAACGGCCTTCCCACGCTCTACGTCATGGGCGTGATGGACGCGGGAATCGTGCCGGTGTCCGATCCCCAGATCAATCTCATCGAAGCGGGCGACGAGGAAGGCGGCAGGATAGTCTTCGAGGCCACCGTCGACGTCAAGCCCGAAGTGGTGGTCAAGGACTACAAGGGCATAGAGCTCGAAGCCCCTGACACCGAGGTCACCGAGGAGAATCTCAAGGAAGCCATGGACGAGGCGCGCGACCGCTTCGCGACTCTCGAGGTGGTGGAGATGCGGCCGGCCGAGAAGGGCGACTTCGTGATGTTCGACTACAAGGTCTTCTCCGACGGCGTGCCGCTGGAGGGCAAGCAGGGCTCCGACCGGATGACAGAGATCGGCGCCGAGGACTTTTTGCCGGGCTTTGATGAACAGCTCATCGGTGCCAGGAAGGGCGACATCCTGGACATCGCGGTGTCTTTCCCGCCGGACTACGGCGACCCGGCGCTGGTCGGAAAGCCGGCCACCTTCCGCACCATCGTCAAAGAGATAAAGCGCAAGGTGCTGCCGGAGATGAACGACGAGCTCGCCAAGGAAGTCAGCAAGTTCGAGACGCTGGCCGAGTTCAAAGAGGACCTGCGCGACCGCATCGCCCGGATCAAGGAGATGATGGCCCAGCGCCAGCTCAAGGAGCAGGCAGTCGCCGCCATGGTGGAGGCGACCTTCGTCGACCTGCCCGATTCGATGGTCGAGCACCAGGTCCAGGGCGAGGTCGAGGAGATGTCCGAAGAGCTCGCGGAGAGGGGCATCACACTCGACGATTACGTCCAGGCCCTGAAGGGAAGCCGCCATGAGTTAGAGAAGGCTATCAGGGAAAAGGTGATCGACAGCATCAAGGCCGAGCTGATCCTGGATGCGATCGCCGCGGAGGAGGGCATCGAGGTCTCCGACGATGAGGCCGAGGATTATATAAGGGAGAACGCGCTCGCGGCAGGCGGTGACCCCAAGAAGGTCATCGCGGATGCGCGCAAGCATGGCAGGATACAGAACGTAAAAGCCAACCTCAGGCTCTCCAAGGCCGTCGATCTGCTGGTGGAGAACGCCACTCTGGTCGGGGGCGAGGGGGAGGCCGAGGCGGTAGGGGTTGAACTGGGGCAGGTCGAAGGCGAGCCGACCGCTGAGCCGGAAGAGAGCAAGACAGAGACCGCCGCGGAAGAGGCAGTTGCCGAAGACAAAGCCGAGGCGGAAGAGGATACTGGTGCAACAAGCACCGGGGAGGAGCCAGAGTAACAATGGATGACACAAGGTCGCAACTGGTACCGATAGTCGTCGAGCAGACCCCGCGGGGCGAGCGGCAGTACGACATCTACTCGCGCCTGCTCAAGGAGCGCATCCTGTTCATAGGTCAGGAGATCGAGGACCACTTCGCCAACCTGATCATGGCGCAGTTGCTGTTCCTCGAGAGCGAGAACCCCGAGAAGGACATCAACATCTACATCAACTCGCCGGGCGGTGTGGTCACCAGCACGCTGGCGATCTACGACACCATGATGTACCTCACCTGCGACATATCCACCTGGTGCATCGGGCAGGCGGCCAGCGGCGCCGCGGTGCTCCTGGCGGCGGGGACCAAGGGCAAGCGTTTCGCGACGCCCCACTCGCGCGTCCTGCTCCACCAGCCCAGCGGGGGGACGCAGGGCCAGGCCATCGACATCGACCTCCACGCCAAGGAGATACTGCGCACGCGCGATATGCTGGACGGCATCCTTTCGAGGCATACGGGCCAGACCGTCGAAAAGATACACGACGACACCGACAGGGACTTCATCATGGTGCCCGACGCGGCCGTGGCGTACGGCATGGTCGACAAGGTCATGACGCGCAGGGTCCAGGAGGGCAAGTAGCCTGGGCGCCGGCATCGATGCGCTAGCAGCGGAGGTTAGAAGTGGCTAAGTTCTCAGACGGAAGCGACCTCTTGAAATGCTCCTTCTGCGGCAAGACGCAGAGGCACGTGAAGAAGCTCATCGCGGGGCCTGGTGTATACATCTGCGACGAGTGCATCGAGCTCTGTAACGAGATCATAGCCGAGGAGCTCACCGAGAGCCCGGAGATCCAGCTCTGCAACCTGCCCAAGCCCAAGGAGATCTACCAGTTCCTGGACGAGTACGTGATCGGGCAGGAGAGGGCCAAGACCGTCCTGTCGGTCGCCGTCTACAACCACTACAAGCGCATCCAGGTCGGCGCGAGCGCGCCCGACGACGTGGAGCTGCAGAAGAGCAACATAATGCTGGTGGGCCCCACCGGCTGCGGCAAGACACTGCTCGCCCAGACCCTGGCCAGGCTCCTCAACGTCCCCTTCGCGATAGCGGACGCCACCAGCCTCACCGAGGCTGGCTATGTGGGTGAGGACGTCGAGAACATCCTGCTGAAGCTGATCCAGGCCGCCGACCTCGACGTCAAGAAGGCCGAGACCGGCATCATCTACATCGACGAGATCGACAAGATCGCCCGCAAGAGCGAGAGCCCGAGCATAACGCGCGACGTGTCGGGCGAGGGAGTGCAGCAGGCGCTCCTGAAGATTCTCGAGGGAACGGTCGCCAGCGTGCCGCCCCAGGGCGGGCGCAAACACCCGCACCAGGAGTTCCTGCAGATCGACACCACCAACATCCTCTTCATCTGCGGCGGGGCGTTCTCGGGCGTCGAGGACATCATCGAGGACCGCGTCGGCAAGAAGAGCCTCGGCTTCGGGGCGGAGCTCAAGTCGAAGAGCGACATAGACCTCGGCAGCATACTTGCCAACATCATGCCGGAGGACCTGCTCAAGTTCGGGCTCATCCCCGAGTTCGTGGGCAGGCTGCCGGTGGTGACCACGCTTCATACGCTCAATCAGGAGCACCTCATGGATATCCTGGTCAAGCCCAAGAACGCGCTGGTCAAGCAGTACCACAAGTTCTTCGAGTTCGACGGGGTCGAACTCATCTTCACGGACGGGGCTCTCGAGCAGATCGCCGAGAAGGCGCTCGCGCGTTCCACCGGCGCCAGGGGGCTGCGAGCCATCATGGAGGAGTCTCTGCTGAGCACCATGTTCGACCTGCCGTCGCGCTCCGACATAGTCAAGTGCGTGGTGACTCGCGAAGTGGTCGCCGAGAACTTCAAGCCCACTCTGCTGACGTCGAGGGCCGAGGCCAAGGTCCACAAGGACGAAGAAGAGGAAGAAACCGCGTAACGGGGACAGGTACTTTCTACTTTTTTTCTACTTTCAATGACACCTGGGGACAGGTACTTTCGACTTCTTTTTCAACATACTTCTGTTTACCGATCGAGAGGCTTGCAAAAGGAGTAGAAAGTACCTGTCCCCGTCTGATTAGCGTGATGTAGTAGAAAAAAAGTAGAAAGTCCCTGTCCCTACTTTATGAAGCGGCCGGCGATGTCTATCGCCTTGGTCACCGGTGAGTTGGTCGACTCCGTTAACGTCTGCGTCACGAAGGCCCAGCGGCCAGCTATCTCCTTGAAAGTCTTGCCGATGCCGGCGCCGCGGTCCGCGAAATCGTTGCCCTTCTGCTGGGCGCGGCTGGCCGCTCCGGCAAGCTCGTTGACGTAGGGCTTCACCTGGGCGTAGGCCCGCTTGGCCGTGCGGTACGTGTTCGCCCCGGCCAGGCCGATGGCCACGAAGACAAGTACTATGAAAGCGATCGGCACGCAGAACACCAGGATTATCGTCAAAGCCATCTCATGCCCTCCAGCATCGCTCAGGTCGCCGAGCCGGCTTCACTGCCGCTCCGTCTTCATCTTCTCCATCTCCTTGTCCACCATCGCGTCCCGCTTCGCCTTCGAGCCGCTGGGGCCGTACACGCCCCAGGTCTTCGTCCCCCATCTCTGCCTCCTCGTGATCCTGGAACGGGTTATTTCGGCAGCACAAGGATATATCAGATGGTTCGGGTGCGCACCAGCGGGGGCGGTATTCGCACTCGGGCGCGCGATTCATGCCTCCGTGGGCGGAATAGTCGCCCCTGGCACAGCGGGCCCGTAACATAAGGTAAAATCTGAATCAGTCCGAGCAAGGCTGGTGAACTTTTGTCCGACTCCGAAATGGAACTCTCAAAGAGATACGAACCCCGCGAGGTCGAGAAGCGCTGGTACGCGGTCTGGGAGGAGCGCGGCTACTTTCACGCCGCGACCGACTCGGAACGGCCGCCGTTCTCGCAGGTGATCCCGCCGCCCAACGTGACCGGCGTGCTTCACATGGGGCATGCCCTCAACAACACGCTGCAGGACATAATCGCGCGCAGGCGCAGGATGCAGGGCTACGAGGTCCTCTGGATGCCCGGCACCGACCACGCCGGCATCGCGACTCAGAACGTGGTCGAGCGCCAGATCGAGAAGGAGGGCACCGACCGCCACGAGATGGGCCGCGAGAAGTTCGTCGAGCGCGTCTGGGAGTGGAAGGAACAGTACGGCGGCACCATCATCAACCAGCTCAAGGCGCTCGGCTGCTCCTGCGACTGGGAGCGCGAGCGGTTCACGATGGACGCCGGCTGCTCGCTTGCCGTGCGCACCGTGTTCAAGGAGCTTTACGACGAGGGGCTCATCTACCGCGGCAAGTACATCATCAACTGGTGCGTGCGCTGCCACACCGCGCTCTCCGACATCGAGGTGGAGCACGAGGACAAGACCGGGCACCTCTGGTACGTCCGCTACCCGTTCGCCGACGGTTCGGGCGAGGTGGTGGTGGCGACCACGCGCCCCGAGACCATGCTGGGAGACACGGCGGTCGCCGTGTACCCGGCCGACGAGAGGTACGCCGACATGGAGGGCAAGACGCTCATCCTCCCCCTGGTCGAGCGGCGCATCCCGCTGATCACCGACAAGTTCGTGGACCCGGAGTTCGGCACCGGCGCGGTGAAGGTCACCCCGGCCCACGACCCCAACGACTACGACATCGGCCTGAGACACGACCTCGAGCAGGTGAACATACTCAACTCCGACGGCACCATCAACGAGAACGGGGGACCCTACGCGGGGCTGGACAGGTACCAGGCGCGCGAGGCGGTCGTCCGTGACCTGGAGAAGCAAGGCCTGCTGGTAAAGGTGGAGGAGCACCTCCACGCGGTGGGGCACTGCTACCGCTGCTCGACGGAGGTGGAGCCCTATCTCTCGACGCAGTGGTTCGTGAAGATGGAGCCGCTGGCGAAGCCCGGCATCGAGGCCGTCCGCGACGGGCGCATCAAATTCACGCCGGAGCGCTGGGCCAAGGTCTACTTCGACTGGATGGAGAACATCCGCGACTGGTGCATATCGCGCCAGCTCTGGTGGGGGCACCGCATCCCCGTCTGGTACTGCGACGATTGCGGCGAGCAGCTGGTGGAGATCGAGGAGCCGACCGCGTGCACCTGCGGCTCCGCCAACCTTCGGCAGGACCCGGACGTGCTGGACACCTGGTTCTCTTCGGGCCTGTGGCCTTTCTCGACCATGGGCTGGCCCGAGAAGAACGACACGCTATCGGTGTTCTACCCGACTTCGGTGCTCACCACCGCCTTCGACATCATCTTTTTCTGGGTCGCCCGCATGATAATGCTGGGGCTGCGCTTCATGGGCGACGTCCCGTTCCGCGACGTGTTCGTCACCGCGCTGGTGCGCGACTTCGAGGGCAAGAAGATGTCCAAGTCGAGCGGCAACGTTATCGACCCGCTCGACGTCATCGAGCTCTATGGGACCGACGCCCTGCGCTTCGCTCTGGGGTCGGTGGCGGTGCCGGGCCGCGACATCAACCTCGCCGAGGAGCGCATAGAGGGCAACCGCAACTTCGTCAACAAGATATGGAACGCCGCCCGCCTCATCATCAGCAACCTCGAGGGCTTCGAGCCGCCGGGAGAGCTGCCCGGGGAGCTCGAGCTCGCCGACCGCTGGATAATGAGCCGCCTCGCCGGCCTCATCGAGCGCGTCGACGAGGGGATGGACTCCTACAACTTCAGCGTGGCGGGCAAAGCGCTGTACCAGTTCGTCTGGGGCGACTTCTGCGACTGGTACCTGGAGCTGATCAAGTCCAGGCTCTATCGCGGCACCCAGGATGAGAAGGACGCCGCGCGCTCCGTGGCCTGCAAGGTGCTGGAGTGCGCGCTGCGGCTCATGCACCCGTTCATGCCTTTTGTGACGGAGGAGCTGTGGCAGAAGCTCCCGGGGACCGGCGAGTCCATCATGGTCGCCGAGTGGCCCGACGCCGTCGCCTTTGCGATAGACGAGGAAGCCGAGCGCGAGATGGGTCTGCTGCAGTCGGTGATCGGCGGCATAAGGTCCGCCCGCTCGGAGCACGGCATCCCGCCCAGCGGCAAGGTCGACGCGGTGATAGTGGCCGAGAGCGAGGAGTCCCAACTGGTGCTCCAGGAGTACCTGGTCTACCTGGTGAGCCTGGCGGGGCTCTCGAGCGTGGAGTTCGCCCAGGCGGTGCCGGGCGCCGGCTTCGGCATGCGGGTCGTGGCCGAGGGCGCCGAGGCGTTCCTGTCCTGGGAGAGCGGCGTCGACGCGGGTGAAGAGATCGACAGGCTCGGCCGCAAGCTGGCGAAGGTCGAGGCCGACCTGGAGCAGACCATGGCCAAGCTGGGAAGCGAGGGGTTCGTCGCCAAGGCCCCGCCGGCGGTGGTGGAGAAGGTGCGCGCGAAAGAGCGCGAGCTGACCGAGACACGCCAGAAGCTCAACGAGCAGATCGAAGCGCTCCGGGGTACGGGCCCTTGAAGTACTCCGAAGCGGTTGATTACCTCGACAGCAAGGTCGTCCTGGGCGTAAAGCCCTCGCTGGACCGCATTCGGGCCGCCTGCCAGGAGATGGGTGGACCCCAGAACGAGTTCGATTCCATCCAGGTCACCGGCACCAATGGCAAGACGTCCGTCTCCGACATGGCCGCCGGGATACTGAAGGAGTGCGGCTTCAAGACGGGGCTGTTCACCTCGCCCCACCTGGAGACGGTGCGCGAGAGGATATCCGTCAACGGCAGGCTCATAAGCGTGGACCGGTTCGCCGCCGCGATGACCGAGATCCGTCCGCCGGTCGAGAAAGCCGAGGAGCTGACCGGCGAGAAGCTGACCTACTTCGAGCTGGTGACGGCGCTGGCCTATCACTACTTCCGCAGCGAGCGCGTGGATATCGCGGTGCTGGAGGTGGGCATGGGCGGACGGTGGGACTCCACCAACGTCGTGGACTCGGAGGTCGCGGTGATCACCAACGTCGAGCTGGACCACATAAGCGAGCTCGGCGATACGCGGGAGAAGATAGCGTTCGAGAAGGCCGGGATAATTAACGAAGGCGCGGTGGTGATAACCGCCGAGGGGACGCGCGAGATCCTCATGATACTCGCCGAGCGGTGCAAGGAGGTCGGGGCGGAGCTGAAGGTCTTCGGCCGCGACTTCAGGCTGGACTACCAGCTGCCCTACAGGGTCAAGGGCCAGCCCCCGGCGCAGCTCATCTCGGTGCGGGGACTGGAAGCCGCCGACTTCAAGGACATCAAGTTGCCTCTGCTGGGCAAGCACCAGGCGATAAACGCCGCCTGTGCCATAGCGGCGTCCCAGGCCTATACCGACCCCAGGGAGCGCACCGACGCGGAAGCCTTCCGCCGCGCGCTTGCCAGGAGCAGCGTGCCGGGGCGTCTGGACATCCTCTCCTGGAAGCCGATGGTGGTGGCCGACGGCGCGCACAACGTGCTGGGCGCCGACAGGCTGGCGATGTCGCTGTCCGACGAGTTCGATTACGACCGGCTGGTGATAGTGGTGTCGATACTGGCGGACAAGGACGCACGCGGGATACTGAGGATACTGGGCGCCGTCGCCGACGAGCTGATCCTGACCGAGAACAGGAGCGCCCGGGTGATCAGCGCCAGCAAGCTCGGCAGCTACTGCCGCATGGACGGCATTGAATACAGGGTCGAGGCGGACTTCGGCAAGGCGTTGGACCTCGCGCGAGAGCTTGCCGGACCGGCCGGGATGGTATGTGTCACGGGGTCTCTCTTCACCGTGTCTGAGGCGCGCATCTACTTCAGGCACCAGAAGGCGAGCCGCGAGATGAGGCAGGACAGGTAAGGAGGCATCATGGGAATAGAGCGGACGCTTCTCATAGTCAAGCCGGACGGGGTCGAACGCGGCCTGGTCGGGGAGATCCTGGTGAGGATCGAGCGCAAGGGCTACAGGATCGAGAAGATGCAGGGCATGCGGATAACGGAGGAGCTCGCCGGGCGCCACTACGCCGAGCACAAGGGCAAGCCGTTCTACGACGAGCTCATCGAGTACATCACGGGCGGACTGTCGGTGGTGGTGCTCTTCCGCGGGGAGAACGCCATCGAGAACGTGAGGGTCATCATGGGTGCGACGGACCCGCTCGACGCGACTCCCGGCTCCATCAGGGGCGCATATGCCACCAGCGTCACGCACAACCTGGTGCACGGCTCCGACTCGGCCGCGAGCGCGGAGAGGGAGATCGAGCTCTTCTTCGGCTGAAAACGCACCACCGGTGTCAGGTACCGCTGGTGCGTCGCGTAGCGCCGGCGTCTCGCCAGCTTTGCATGGACGGTTTACATTTAATAGCGTGGGCTTTGTATCTGCGAGTCCTGATCGGCTTCGCGAGCGTCTAAATGCATCAGTGGGAGTATGCCAAGGGGCGCACTGTTAACTACTGTTATTATTGTCAAGTTGTGTTACCATTGGCGGGTGACTTAGTCGGCTTTTTGTGCATAATCTGATGTCTGAGCGTGAAGTAGCCGCACGAGCGCGATAGCACCGCGTAGTCATGAATAGGAGAAAAATCTAGTTGTCGTTTCTCTCTAGAATGCTGGGGGCCGGGTCTTTCGGCAAGGACATGGCCGTTGACTTGGGTACGGCAAACACACTCGTATACGCAAAGGGCGAGGGCATCGTCCTGAACGAGCCGTCGGTGGTGGCGGTCAACACGATAACCAACGCGATCATCGCGGTCGGTGAAGAGGCCAAGCGGATGGTCGGGCGCACTCCCGCCCACATCGTCGCGATCAGGCCGCTGAAGGACGGCGTCATCGCCGACTTCGACGTCACCGAGAAGATGCTCCGTTACTTCATCCAGAAGGTACATCAGCGCAGGTCGCTGGCCCGGCCCCGCGTCGTCGTGGCGGTGCCCAGCGGCATAACCGGGGTGGAGCAGAGGGCGGTCGAGGAGGCCACCATCCAGGCCGGCGCGCGGGCCGCGTTCATCATCGAGGAGCCCATGGCCGCCGCGATCGGCGCGGGCCTCCCCATCCACGAGCCCATCGGCAACATGGTCGTGGACATCGGCGGAGGCACCACCGAGGTGGCTGTCATATCGCTCGGCGGCATAGTGACCAGTCAGTCGCTGCGGGTAGGCGGCGACGAGATGGATGAGGCCATAATCAACTACATCAAGCGGGACTACCAGCTGATGATAGGCGAGCGCACAGCTGAGGCGCTCAAGCTCAAGATCGGGTCGGCGTTCGCGATGAGCTCCGACGATGAGCTGGAAGACGAGATCAAGGGAAGGGACCTGGCCTCGGGTCTTCCCAAGACAGTCGTGGTGACGGCCGAAGAGGTGAGGCAGTCGATCGAGGAGCCGGTCAGCCAGGTCGTTCAGACCGTGAAGGACGCTCTCGACAGGACGCCCCCCGAGCTGGCCAGCGACATCATGGACGAGGGCATCATTCTCGCCGGCGGCGGCGCGCTGCTGCGCGGCCTCGAGGAGAGGATCCGCAACGAGACGGGGATGCCGGTCCACACAGCCAAGGACCCGCTGCTCTGCGTTGCCATGGGCTCCGGCAAGTGCCTGGAAGAGTTCGACATAATGAAGAAGGTGTTGATTTCGTCCGCCGGCCATTAAGGGCCAGCTGGATAAGCCATGCCTGCCGCTCCTAGAAGCAATAGAAACCGCATCATCCTTATAGTCATCATCATCTTGTGCGTCACTATCGTGACGCTCTACGTGAGGGAGAGCGACAAGGGTCCCCTGCACAAGATCCAGAACTTCTTCCTGGATCTCGTCTCGCCGGTCTCCAACGCCTTCGCAAAGATCTTTCGGCCGATCAAGGACGGGGTGGTCAACCTGTTCCACCTGCCTTCGCTCGCCAAGGAGAGGGCCGACTTACAAAAACAAGTGGCGGAGCTGCAAAGGCAGCGCATCGAGACCAAGGAGATGGAGAGCAACCTCGAGGAGCTCAAGCGCCTCCTGAACTGGACCGAGCAGCAGGCTGAGATACAGACTGTGGGGGCCGACATCATCGGTCAGTCTCCCAATAACTGGCAACGGCTGATGATAATAAACCGCGGGTCGGCCAGCGGCGTCAAAAAGTACATGTCCGTAGTAACTGACCAGGGGCTGGTCGGCAGGCTCATATCGGTGGGGTCGCGCACCTCAGTGGTCGAACTCGTCACCGACTCGCGCTCGGAGATAGGCGCACGCGATCAGAGATCGCGCGAGACCGGCGTCGTCGCCGGGAAGAACGACAGCACACTGAGGCTGACGCCCATGAAAGAGGATGCCGATCTGAAGACGGGTGACGTGGTCGAGACGAGCGGGCTGGGAGGCACCTGCCCGCCGGGAATACCGCTGGGGAAAATCACCAAGGTGACCAACCGTTCGAGTGGCCTTACCAGGTACGTCGAGGTTAAGCCTTACACCGATTTCTCCACGCTCGACAAGGTGCTGGTGGTCATCACCCCCGAGCCGGAGTCGGTAATCCTGAGGGAGCAGCAATGAGCCGCAACCGTCAGATCTTCCTGATGGTGGTAGTGGTGCTGGCCTTCGTGCTCCAGCTCTCGGTGCTGCCACAGTTCAAGCTGCTGGGCGTCCAGCCGGACCTGATCCTGGTGGTGGCGGTCGTGGTCGCGGTTCAGGACGGGCCGGTGGCCGGTGCGGTCGTGGGGTTCTGCGGCGGCCTGCTGCAGGACATCGCGAGCCCCCAGTTGATGGGGGTCAGCGCGCTGACCAAGACGCTGGCGGCGTACTGCGCGGGCATGATGAAGGACTTCTTCATGACCTACTCGATACTGCTGCCGGTGGTGCTGGTCTTCCTGGCGACCATATTCGAGATGGGGGCGCACCAGGTCGTGATGGTGGTCCTGGGCCAGGAGTCGTTGCCGCCCTTCAAGATAACGGCCGTGCTGGCGGAGTCGCTATACAACGTTCTGGCCGTGCTCGTCGTCTATCCGTTCATGCGGAGGTTCAAGTTCTTGCCGAAGGAAGACTCGGTGATACTGACCAAGCCCAGCAAGACATAGCGGGCACGGTATGGTGGTGGATGAATGAGGCTGCTTAAAAGAGCCGGGCTGAAGATAAAGCCGGACGAGACCGGCTACAAGAGGACCGACGCGTCGCAGGAGAGCCTGCAGCGGCGGCTGGCGGTGCTGGGCATCATCGTCCTGGTCGGCTTCGCCGTGCTCTTCTCGCGCCTGTGGTTCATGCAGATAGTCTCGGGGAACGACTACCGCAAGAAGGCCGAGGGCAACCGCATCCGCGAGATATCCCTCGAGGCCCCGCGCGGGCGCATCCTCGACCGCAACGGCAAGGTGCTGGTGAAGAACCGGCAGGCGCTCACGATCTCCGTCATCCCCGCCGAGATGCGCGACCAGAAGAACGTGGTCATACAGCGCATGTCCAAGCTGCTGGGGATGGGCCAGAAAGAGATCGCCTACAAGATAGAGAAGTCGCAGGCGCCCAACCGTCGGGCCGTGCTGATCCAGAGCGACGTGGGCGAGGAGATCGTCACCTACGTGGACGAGCACCAGCGCGAGTTCCCCGGAGTCATCGCCGGCACTCAGTCGGTGCGCGAGTATCCCTACGGGAGCCTGGCGGCGCACGTGATTGGCTACCTGGGCGAGATAAGCCCGGAGACCCTCAAGCAGAAGAAGAAGGAAGGATACCAGGCCGGGGACGAGATCGGCCTTTCGGGGGTCGAGGCCACCTACGACTCCGAGCTGCGTGGCAAGGTTGGCACGAAGAAGCTCGAGGTCGACGCCAACGGCAACTCGATCCGCGAGATCTCCAACGTCGAGCCGCGCAGCGGCGAGAACCTGCAGCTGACCATAGACCAGGACGTCCAGACCCTGGTGGAGGCGGCGCTTAAGTCAGGCGTCGAGGCCGCGCGCACCATGCAGGACCCGAACTCGCCCAAGAACTACCAGGGCACCGGCGCGTCCGCCGTGGTGATGGACCCCAAGAGCGGCGAGGTCATCGCCATGGCCAGCTACCCGACGTTCAACCTCAACGACTTCACCGGCGGTATCAGCCAGCAGAGCTGGAAGGCCCTGACCGACCCCAAGAACATGTACCCTCTGAACAACCGCGCCATCATGAGCGAGATCCCACCGGGCTCGACTTTCAAGGTGGTGACCGCGCTGAGCGCGCTGCAGGAGCAGATGGTGGTGCCCAACTCGCCGTTCGACTGCACCCACGCCTTCACCACCGGGCCGTTCAAGGACTACCCCAAGTACTGCTGGGGCACCCACCACCACATCGACCTGGTGAACGGCATCGTGCAGTCGTGCGACACCGTCTTCTACACCATCGGCTACCAGTTCTACCAGCGCCAGGCGCAGAACCAGGGCAAGCCGCTGTGGGAGTGGGCGCGCGACTTCCAGCTGGGCAAGACCACCGGCATCGACCTCACCAGCGAGATGAGCGGCCGCATACCCAGCCCGGAGTGGAAGAAGGAGTTCAACAGGAACAATGCCCAGTACCAGGTCTGGTACCCTGGCGACACCGTCAACATGGCCATCGGCCAGGGAGACATACTGACCACCCCGCTCCAGATGGCGTACCTCTACGCGGGCATCGCCAACGGCGGGAAGTTCATCAGGCCCCACGTGATGAAGACCCTGCAGACCGTTGACGGCAAGGTGGCCAAGACCGCCCAGCCGGAGACGGCCGCCGAGATGTCGCTCAATCCGCAGATGCTGCAGGCGGTCACGTCAGCCCTCACAGGCGTGGTCCAGGGCAAGGGTACGGCTTCGGCCACCTTCCAGGGTTTCCCGGTCGCGCAGATACCTGTCGCCGGCAAGACGGGCACCAGCGAGATCGCGGGCAAGCAGCCGACCGCCTGGTTCTGCAGTTTCGCGCCGGCCGGCGACCCCAAGTACGTGGTGGCGGTCGCGATCGAGCAGGGCGGCCACGGCGGCGAGAGCGCAGCACCGGTGGCGCGCAGGATACTGGAGAAGCTGTTCAACCTTAAGCCACAGGGCCAAATACAACCAAGCGTCGGAGACTAGGTTGGGGAGTACTTAACGATGATGGGAAGGGTCAGCGGCTCGGCGGAGTTCTCGCCGGGGCTCGTGCGCACCAGCGCCCCCAAAGAGATAATGAAGCGCCTGCCGTTCCGCAAGATGGACAAGGTCCTCCTGTTCGCGGCGCTGGCGCTGGGCGTGTTCGGCGTCCTCATGATCTTCAGCGCCACGCGCGCCGACAACCCGTCGACCTATTACCTCAAGAAACAGCTGATGTTCCTGCTGGTCGCGGTGCTGGTGATGTTCCTTGGTGCCGCGTTCGACTACCACCGGATAATGCCCTACTCGAAGATCATCTACGCGGTTACCCTGCTGCTTCTCCTGGTGGTGCTCTTTTTCCCGGCCATCGGCGGAGCCCATCGTTGGATCAACCTGGGCTTCTTCCCCGTGCAGCCCTCGGAGATCGCCAAAGTGGCCGTGATACTGGTGCTTGCGACTTTCGTCGCGGACAGGCACATGGAGATGGGCTCTAACAAGGAGTTCCTGCAGGCCGTGGCCATCGCTGCCGGCATGATGTTCTTTATCTTCCTCGAGCCGGACCTGGGTGTGACTCTCTCGGTATTCGTGATCATGATCGGGATGCTGCTGGTGGGAGGGGCGAGGCTGAAACAGATGGGCGTGCTGATGGGCGGCACCGTCGTGATCGTGGCCGCCGCCATCGGGCTCAAGCTGCTCAAGGCCTACCAGATAACGAGGCTGCTGGTCTTCATGAACCCGGACATGGACCCGCTGCACAGCGGCTACAACCTGATGCAGTCGAAGATCGCCATCGGCTCGGGTCAGCTCGTCGGCAAGGGGCTCTTCAACGGGACGCAGACCAACCTCAAGTTCATCCCCGAGCACCACACCGACTTCATCTTCTCGGTGGTTGGCGAGGAGCTCGGCTTCATAGGCGGCGTGATCCTGCTGGCGCTGTTCGGTCTCCTTCTCTGGAGAGCGCTCAAGATAGCGGTGACCGCCCGCGATTCGTTCGGGACCATGATCGCCGTCGGCATCGTGGTGATGTTATTCTTCCAGATCCTGGTGAACATCGGCATGACCATGGGGATCATGCCCATCACCGGCGTACCGTTACCCTTCATGAGCTACGGAGGTTCGTCGCTCATTGTGAACTTCTTCTGTATAGGCCTGTTGCTCAACATCGGTATGCGCAGGTTCCCGCAGGGGACCTGACGCCGGACAGCCGCGGCGCGACCGCGCAGATACGGAGAGGTCGAGTGGACACGCACCAGGGGTACAGGTCGGGATTCATCGGCATCATCGGACGGCCCAACGTAGGCAAGTCTACCCTCCTCAACAGGCTCGCCGGCATGAAGCTGGCGATCACCTCCGACAAGCCGCAGACCACCCGCAACCGCATCCGGGCGGTGGTGACCGGCGAAGAGGCACAACTGGTCTTCGTCGACACCCCCGGCTTCCACAAGCCGAGGGAGGCGCTGGGTGAGAAGCTGAACGCAATGGTGCTCTCCACTCTGCGGGACGTGGACGTCATCCTGTTCGTGCTCGACGGCGCGCAGACCATCGGCAAGGGCGACCTGTTCATCGCGGGAGAGCTCGACAAGGCGGACACGGCGGCGATCGCCGCGGTCAACAAGGTCGACCTCCTGGACGGGGACAAGACGCGCTCGCAGCTGGACGTCGCACGCCACCTGTTCCACTTTGTCGACGTGCTGCCCGTCTCCTCGAAGTTCGACACCGGGGTCGCGGAGCTCGTCGAGAGCATCGGAGCCTTCCTGCCGCCGGGCCCCAAATACTTCCCCGACGACATGACCAGCGACCAGCCCGAGAACGTCCTGGTGTCGGAGCTGATCAGGGAGAAGGCGCTCGAGCTCACGCGCGATGAGGTCCCTCACAGCGTCGCCGTCCTGGTGGAGGACATCAAAGCGCGGCCTGAAGGCCACATCGTCGACATCGAGGCGGTCATCTATGTGGAGCGAGAGTCGCAGAAGGGTATCATAGTGGGTAAGGGTGGCCGCATGATACGGGAGATAGGCACCAGGGCGCGCCAGGACATAGAGCCGCTTATAGGAAACAAGGTGTTTCTCGACCTCCGGGTGAAGGTAGAAAAGGACTGGTCGAAGAACCCCGAGTTCATCAAGAGGCTGGACTACCAGTGACGCCGGGGCGGGCCCGGTGGAAGGCTCGCACCGGATCGACCATTCTTCGAAAATCAGGCTTGGCTGCGGCCACTGGCGCGTTGGAGCGCTCGGACTGGAGACCACTGTGGAGGAACGCAACAGGGTAATACTGGATACGGTCAAGGACATGCTGGCGCGCGGCGACCTGGCCCAGGCCGTCCGCACGATGTCCGACCTGCACGCGGCCGACAGCGCCGACGTGCTCTGCCGGCTGCGCCCATCCGATGAGGTCGAGATACTGGTGAGCCTCGATCCAGCCGTCGCCGCCCGCGCGCTGCTGGAGATGGAGGAGAACCACCAGGTGGAGGTCGCTTCCAGGTTGCGCACCGGCGAGCTGCGCGAATTGCTCGACCGCATGCCCGTCGACGAGGCAGTCGACCTGCTAGGCGACGTCCCTGAGTCGCAGCGGGCCAGGCTGCTGCAGCTCTTCGGCCGCGAGGAAGCCGGCGAGTTCCAGGCTCTGCTGGCCTACGGAGACGAGACCGCAGGCGGCCTGATGACCACCGATTTCGTGGCGGTGTCGCCCGACGACACGGTCGACGACACCATCGAGCGGCTCAGGCGCGTCTCTGTCGAGGTCGAGACCATCTACTATGTTTACGTGGTCTCTGAGGAGGGGCTGCTCGAGGGAGTGCTTTCGCTGCGCGAGCTCATCATCTCACCGCCCGATACTCGGGTGGGAGAGCTGCTCTCTGGAGACGTGATTAACGTAAGGCCGGAGCAGGACCAGGAGGAGGTCGCCGAGGTCATCAGCAAGTACGACCTTCTGGCTGTTCCCGTGCTCGATGACAAGGAGAAGATGCTGGGCATCGTCACGGTGGACGACGTCATGGACGTGTTCAGCGACGAGGCCGAGGAAGACATCATGCGCTTCGCAGGAGCGACCGGGCTGGAGGAGGAGGCCGCCGCCGGTGGCCTGCTTGCCAACCTGGGCCGGAGACTGCCGTGGTTCATCGTGGCCGTCGTCGTCGAGATACTGGTGGCCGGTGGGATCCTCAAGCTCTACTCACCGCTGTTCAGCAGGTTCGTGGTGCTGATCTTCTTCATCCCCCTGCTGGTGACGATGGGAGGCAACATCGCGGTGCAGTCCTCCACCATCATGGGGCACAGGCTCTCGACCGGCGCGCCGCTGAAGCGGTCCGCGCTGCGGGCGGTGTCCGGGGAGATGGCATGGGGGGTGCTGGTCGGCCTGGCGACCGGAGCAGTGGTCGCCGGCATCGCCTTCGCGTTCCACCTGACCCCATCGGTGGGAGTCACCGTAGGGCTGTCGCTGGCCCTGACCGTCGTGGCGGCCGCGTTCATGGGCTGCGCGCTCCCGATAGCTCTCAAGGCCATGCGCCGCGATCCCAGCGCCATATCCGGCCCCCTGCTGGGCACGACGATGGACGTGCTGAGCCTCGCGATATACCTTTGCATCGGAAGGCTGCTCATAGGATAAACAACCCACATTCGAGGAGGACGATATGAACGACGGTACCGATGACGGCGCGCGGGAAGACTACGGACCGGTCGATGCCGGCTCGCTGACCACGACGACGTTGCTGCAGCTGATCGACTCCACGCTGCTGAAACCCGAGAAGACGATAGACGATTTCACGGCCTTCATCGCGATGGCCAGGAAGTGGGGCTTCCGCAACGTGTTTCTCCCGCCCTGCTACGTGCCGATGGCGGACGGGATGCTGGGCGCGAGTGCGGTAGGCGTCGGCGTGGCGGTGTCGTTCCCTTACGGCTATGCCGCTCCGGAGGTCAAGGTGGCCGAGGCCCTCACGGCCCTCGACGAGGGCGCGCGCGAGATCGACGTTGTCATGAACATATCGGCCGCGGTCTCGGGCGAGTGGGACATCGTGGAGGAGGACATCATCGCGGTTACCAGCGGGGTCCGCGACTGGGAGAGGCTGCGGGTCGCTCATCACGTCCCGGTCAAACTGATCCTGGAGACGCCTTACCTCGACGAGAAGCAGAAGAAGGAGGCCTGCCGCCTGGCGATGGACGCGGGCATGGACTACGTCAAGACTGCGACCGGGCTCGGGCCCGGCGGGGCCACTGTCGAAGACGTCAAGCTGATGCGCAAGGTGGTCGGCAACGGGATGGGTGTCAAGGCGGCCGGCGGCATCCGCACCTGGAGCGACGCGAAGGCGATGCTCGACGCCGGCGCCAACAGGATCGGTACCAGCGCGGGCCCGGAGATCATGGAGGATTTCATCCGTGCCAACAGCTGAGCAGACCGAGGCATACCGGAACCGGGCGGCGCGTTCTGAGAGCCGCATGGCCCGCGGCCGGCCCGAGTTCAAGGATGAAGGCATTGTGCTCAGGACTTACCGGCTGGGTGAGTCGGACAAGATACTGCGCATACTGACGCGCGAGAACGGTAAGCGCTCGGCAGTCGGAAAAGGGGTGCGCAAGACCTCCAGCAGGTTTGGCGCGAGGGTCGAGCCTCTGACGCACGCCCGGCTGTTCCTCCACCGGGGGCGCAGCATGGACACGGTGAAGCAGGCCGAGATCATCAACTCCTTCCAGGAGGTGCGCGACGACCTCGACCTCTTCGTGGCGGGCTCGGCCATGGCGGAGCTGGTGGACAGCATCACCGAGGAGGGCGAGCCGGTCCCCCGGCTTTTCGAGCTGCTTCTGCTGGGCCTGCAACTGCTGAAGCAGTACCCGGCGCGCGCCGGCGTGGTGCTGGCGACGTTCCAGTTCAAGGTCATGGCGGAGGCGGGCTTCGAGCTGATGGTGACCCAGTGCGCCTCGTGTGCAGGCGAGCCGGGCGAAGAGGTCTGGTTCTCGCTCGCGCTCGGCGGGATAGTGTGCGAGCGGTGCAGGTCGGCAGGCTCGGTGTCCTCGGGGCGCCTGGTGAAGCTCAGCCCCCCGGCGTCCGGCATGCTCACCTGGATGTCTTATAACAGGCTGGGGGAGTGGCCGCCGGAGCTCGCCGACGGCACTGGACCCGAGATAAGGGCGCTGATGAGCAGGGTCCTCGAGCACTGGATGGAGAGAGAGTTCAGGTCGCACCGGGTGGCGAAAGCGATGCCGGCGCCCAGGATCGGAGGTTAGTGCGATGGCGGATGCGAACGCGCTCGAGATCCCCAAAAGGATCGCGATAATCATGGACGGCAACGGCCGCTGGGCGACTCAGCGCGGTCTGCCGAGGATAGAGGGGCACCGCGAGGGTGAGAAGGCGGTCACCGCCGCCGTGCTCGCCGGGGCCGAGCTGGGCCTCGAGGCGATGACGCTGTACGCGTTCTCCACCGAGAACTGGAAAAGGCCCACCGACGAGGTCCGGTTCCTGATGGACTTCAACCGGGAGCTCCTGGACCGGCGCGTGGCGGAGTTTCACAGGAACAACGTGAAGATCAGGTTCATCGGCCGGCGGGAGCGCACTCCCAGGGCCCTGCAGAGGAAGATGGCCGAATCGGAGTCTACAACCGGCCGCAACACAGGCATGAAGCTGAACGTCGCCTTCAACTACGGCGGGCGCGCCGAGCTTGTGGACGCGATGCGCGCGATCGGCGAGGAGATAGCCGCGGGAAAGCAGAAGCCCGGCTCGATCAACGAGAAGACGATAAGCAAGCACCTGTACGTGCCCGACGTCGCGGACTACGACCTCATGATCAGGACCGCGGGCGAGTCAAGGATCAGCAACTTCCTGCTCTGGGAGATCGCCTACGCGGAGCTGTACTTCACCCCGGTCACCTGGCCCGACTTCCGCAAAGAGCACCTGATGGAAGCGATAGCGGAGTACAACAGGCGCATCCGCAAGTTCGGCGCCATCTAGGGGGACAGGTACTTTCTACTCGCTTTTCTACTTCGCGTATACGTGGGGACAGGTACTTTCTACTTCTTTTTCAAGTCTTTCAATCGACAAGCGGAAGTGTTGTTGAAAAAGAAGTCGAAAGTACCTGTCCCCGTCTGTTGCGTAGCTGTTAGTAGAAAAGCGAGTAGAAAGTACCTGTCCCTAGGGGCGTTCGTCGATCGCGAGCCTCTTGAGCTCCTGTTCGGTCGGTATCCCTACCTCGTTCCAGCCCCGAAGCCGGTAATACTTCAGCAGCATCCTGGTCAGTGGCACGACCTTACCAGCCACCGGCCCTTCCCTGAAGGGCTCGCCTATGAAACGCAGGGGCAGGCTGTCGTCTTTGCTCGTCAGGCCCTCGCGAAGGTTGAAGAGCCTCTCCAGGGTGAACGCCCTCTCGCCGGCCCTTAAGAAGGCGCGCCTGTTGTAGTGAACGCCCGTCGCGAAAGCGAGCGCGCGGTGGTAATCGTCCAGGTTTATCGTCGAGGACGACATCTTCGGCATCCGCCCGCTGAAGAACCCGATCACCGAGGGGGGAAGGTGCGCTATCCAGTCGGGCACCGTGAGCAGGCAGTACGACGCCCTGTTGCACGCCACCAGGTTGTCGAGCGCCGAGAACATGTTCTGGGCGAAGATGGTCAGCTTTATCTTGCCGGCTCCGCGCGGTCCCGGGATAGACACCGGCTTTCTCAGCGCCTCGGTCGAGACCATCATCGAGGAGATGTGGCTCCCCCCGGCGGGGCAGGTGGCGTACGCAAGCCCCTGGCCCCAGGCGCCGCGCGGGTCGTACCCGGAAATCTCGAGCCCCTTCACCACCATCGCCAGGTCGGAGAAGCCGTACTTGAGGATAAGGCTGGTCGCGCCGTCCGCGAGCTCGTCACCCGGCCCCTTCCTGGTCGCGATGAGCCTGAGCAGCATGCCTATCTCCTTGCCGCTGCCGAAGCTTATCGGAAGGTCCATGCGGGCCCTTTCCGCCAGGTCCATGGCGAGGGCTATCGTTCCGCCCGCGCTGATGGGGTCGAGCCCCAGCAGGTAGCAGAGGTAGTTGTTGCGGACTATAGTCTCGAGGTCGTCGATCATCAGGTTGCTGCCCAGCATCGTGAGCGACTGGAAGCCCGGGCCTTTCACGCGCATGGTCCCTGATTTGGTGGTCAGCTTCATCTCGGTGGTGCAGTCGACCGGGCAGCCCTGGCAGTTGTGGGCCTTGCGCTTTATCTGCGAGCGCAGCGCGTCGCCGCTGATCTTCTGGATGCCCTCGAACGAGCCCGCGGTGAAGTTACGGGTCGGCAGCACGCCCTTCTCGTTGGCGATCGCGAGGTTCCCGGCGGTGCCGTACTTGGGGTAGGAGTCGGAGGTCCTGAGCCGCTCCTTGATCGAATCCGACGGCCTGTCGAGCCGCTCGCGGTCGAAGACCGGGACGTCGAACGAGCCGCCCGCCCTGATCGCCTTGACCAGCTTCGAGCCCAGCACCGCGCCGGTCCCGCCCCTCTGGGCGGTGTGCTCCCCGGAGA
>DAIQAV010000016.1:0-22155 GCA_036781505.1 Candidatus Anoxymicrobiaceae bacterium
CTAATCGGCAAAACGGGGCCTTGTGCGGGGTTAACTCTTAAACTCCTGTCAAAGATGACAACTGACCAGTAGGAATGGATTCTGAAGTGAGTCCAAAAACGCACCATGGTGCGTTTTGGCGCTGGGCCTACGAGTTCTGGGGGGCGAGGTATACCTTCTCCAGCGGACGTTGAGTCTTCGAAGGGGAGCTGGAGAAGGTATACCGAGTTATTTCGGGATCATCGAGAGGATTAGCTCCCAGACCTCGAGCACCCTGTCCAGCGCGACCTGGTCGTGCTGCATGCAGGTGTACATGCGCGTGCCGGCCAGCGAGTTTATCCCGTTGAGGGCGGCGACCATCTGGTAGTCCTCGGAGGTCTTGCGTCGCGTGATGACCTCGAACGCTTTCTCGCCGGTGATATCCACCCAGAAGAACCCGGTGGTCACGTACTGGATGATGGGCCCGAAGTTGTAAAGGAAGAACGGCAGGTCCGGCCTGGTCGCGAACAGGGCGTTGACCTCGCTGGTGATCTTGTCGGCGATCGCGGTCGACTTCGCCACCGCGTCATTCTCCTCCATCAGCCTTATGGCGTGGTAGCAAGCGCCGCACGAGATCGGGTTGCCCGCCAGCGTGCCTCCCAGGTACGGGCGCTGCCCCATGCCCGCGCCCACGATGTCCATTATCTCTCTGCGCCCGGCGACGGCTCCGGCCGACGGGTACCCGTGAGCCACGATCTTGCCCAGCACCGTGATGTCCGGCTCGATGCCCATGTACTTCTGCGCCCCACCCATGTCCAGGCGGAAGCCGGTGACTACTTCGTCGAAGATCAGCAGAGCACCGTTGGCCTTGCAGAGCTCGGCGCAGCGCTTGTTCCAGTCCGGGTGCACCGGGTGCACTCCGCTCTCTCCACCCACCGGCTCGAGCACCAGGCACGCCACCTCGTCCTTGTTGTCCTCGAAGAGCTTCTCGAGGGCGTCGAAGTCGTTGGGCTTCACCTCGAGAAGGTTGTCGAACGTCTGCGGCGGTATCCCGGGCGAGTTCAAACCCGCGGTGCCGGGGACATGCAGCGAGAAGACGTACTGGTCGTACCAGCCGTGGTAGCTGCCCTCCATCTTGATGACCTTCTGGCGCCCGGTGACCGCGCGCGCGATTCGCAGCGCCGCCATGTCGGCCTCGGTCCCTGACTGCAGGAAGCGCACCACGTCGACCGACGGCATGTGCTCGATTATCTTCTTCGCCGCCAGCAGCTCGTACTCGGAGGTCAGGCCGGTGGACGGCCCTTTCTCCTTGATTATCTTTATGATCTCGTCGTCGAGCGGGTCGTAGTGGTGCCCGAGGATGATAGGCGCGCCGCACATCAGGAAGTCGATGTACTCGTTGTCGTCGACGTCCCACATCTTGTAGCCCTTTGCCCGGTCCATCGCCAGTGGGAACGGGTGGCTGGTCGCCAGGTTGTGCTCAACTCCTCCGGGGATAATGCTCTGAGCCTCCTCGAAGAGGGCCAGCGACTTCGCCCGGGTCTTGTAGAACTCGGCCTTGACCTTCTCCAGGGCCGCGTCGGGGATCGGATGCAGCTCATCGTCCATGCAGCGCTTGCGCCGCTCCATTATCTCGTCATAATCCATGGTCTCACCTCGCTATGTCGGCATGCTCCAACGATCGGTTTCCGTGCTGAGATTTTATCAGAAGGATTATCGGCGTGGCATAGCACACGCGCCTTCGCGCTATGTCTGCCTGCTGGTCCCCAGAATGCGACCTGACGCCAGGGTGAGTGCTCCCGGCAGCGACTGGTTCTTCATGATGTAGCCGTCCACTCCCAAATCCAGGAAGGACTTGGCCACTTTCTCGTCGTTGTGGCCTGTGACTACGATCACAGCCGGCCTGTCGGCTAGTTTCAACAGGACCTGCATAAGCTCAGTGCCGTAGCCGTCGGGGAGCATGTAATCGAGAGTAACCAGGTCAAAAGGCGAAGAAAGCAGCTTTTCCCGCGCCTGGCTCAGATTCTCGGCCACAATCGCCTCGACCCCGAAGTCTTTCTCCAGCAACTTCACTATCAGGCTGGCGGTTTCGCTCTCGTCCTCGACCACCAGGACTTGTCTCGGTCTCCCTTTCTCAAGTGCGGCGGCCACACCATCAGCCATTATGCCTTGAGGCTCATTTCGATGCGCCCCAGTTTCTTCTATGGTTGTTTCGTCATACATGCTGCGATCGAACCCCCTGTTTAATCTCCCTGATGACTTAGTTCCATGCGCCCCGATCAAAACCTGCGCCGGCCGGCGGTCTTCGCGCGCGCAGGACCGCTGTGCGGCGCGTGTCAAATGCAATAAGATAGCCGGAGCAACAGGAGAGCAAGGGGGCGGAGGCTGTGGGCTGCGCGGCGCAGGAGAGGATAGACACCGCGATCAGGCTGGGAAAGCCGGACAGGGTGCCTGTCGCCCCCATGCTCGACATCTTCGCTGCCCGGTACGCGCGCGTGTCGCAGCACGACATGCTCTTCGACGTGCGCAAGGGGGATGCTGCGCTGGAGAAGGTCCATCGCGAGCTGGGTCCCATCGACGGCTTCGGCATGTCGAACTCGGGATTGGCCCGGATGATGCAGGCGCTCTCGGTGGTGCCCCCGGTCCTGCCCGGCCTGGACGGCGCCGACGCGAACTCGCTCTGGCAGTTCAACGAGAAGACCGTCATGTCGCCGGACGAGTATGCCGAACTGTCCCGTGACCCCGCCGCGTTCATCTACGGCAAGGCGCTCGAGCACAACCCCAACATCAACGGCAAGGTTTCCTACTGGCGCTACTCGGCGCTGGCATACCTGGCGTTCGCCAAGATCGCGCTCTCCGCGAGGCGGGGGCGCCGCAAGGGAGTAGAGCCGATCGTGGCCGGCAACAATATCCTCTTCCCCATTGAGTACATGACCACGGTGCTGCGATCGGTCGCCGATTTCCTGCCGGACCCCTTCCGCCACCCTGACGAGGTGCGCACCGCCAGCCGAGCGATGATGAGATCCGACCGGGGCAAGTGGCTGCTGGGCCCACGTCTCAGCGGGATCAAGAGGGCCTGCATCGGCCTGACCAGGACCAGCGCCACGTTCCTGTCCCCCAGGCAGTTCGAGAAGTTCGCGCTCCACGACCTGCGAGAGCTCTCAGACTACCTGATCGCGCACGGGGTCACGCCGGTGCTCCACATGGACAACGACTGGACGCCGCTGTTCCGCTTCTTCACCGACTGGCCGCGGGGCAAGTGCATCGCCAACCTGGACGGGAACTCCGACATCGTCGAGGCCAAGCGGGTGCTCGGCGACGTCATGTGCATCATGGGCGACGTCCCTGCGAGCCTTCTGAAGTTGGGCGAGCCGGACGAGGTGCGGGATTACTGCAGGAGGCTGATCGACGAGGTTGGCGCCGGCGGAGGGTTCATCTTGAGCTCGGGGTGCGACGTACCCATCGATGCCAGGCCCGAGAACGTCAAGGCGATGATCCAGTCGGTCCATGACCACGGACGCTACAGGTAGGCCGGCCATGGATACCGGGATAAACACCTTCTTCGAGCCCCGGGGCGTGGTGCTCGTCGGCGCGCGCAGCAGCCCTGGCTTCGGATATGGCATACCGCTTGTACTCAAGAGCCACGGCTGGGAGGGCAGGACGTTCCTGGTCAACCCCAGGGGCGGGGAGCTGCACGGCATGCGGCTGTATCAGAGCCTTGCCGATGTGCCCGGGCCGGTCGACCTCGCGGTAATCATAGTGCCAGCTCCATCTGTACCCGCTGTGCTCGACGAGGCGGGCGCGAAAGGCATACGTCACGCCGTCATCGAGAGCGCCGGGTTCGCCGAGATCGGTGGCGATGGAAGAGTGTTGCAGGAGGCGGCGCTCGAGGCCGCCAGGCGCAACGGCATCCGCGTGGTGGGCCCCAACTGCGTGGGCGTGGTCAACACCGCCAACAAGTTCAGCACGATCGAGGTGATCGAGGAGGCGATGGTGCCCGGCCTGACAGCGGTCATCGCCCAGAGCGGCGTGTTCGGCACGGTGCTGCTGGACATGCTCCACGAGCACGACCTGACCATCTCCAAGGCGGTGACGTTAGGCAACCGCATGGACCTTGACGAGTGCGACTTCCTCGACTATTTCCGGGACGACCCCGGCACCAGCGTCGTGATGATGTACCTGGAGGGCGCGGCGGATGGCCGAAGGCTACGGGAGAGCCTGCAGGCGCTGGCCCCATCCAAGCCGGTGCTCGTTCTCAAGAGCGGCCGGACGGCCTCCGGCAAGGCGGCCACGGCGTCCCACACCGCCAGCCTCTCCGGCGAGGACGAGATATACCAGGCGCTGTTCAGGCAGACCGGCGCTATCAGGGCGGACACCATCGAAGAGCTGGTCGAGATGACCCGCACCTTCGCGACTTCTCCGCTGCCGAAAGGAAACAGGCTCGGGATCGTCACCTCCAGCGGCAGCCTGGGGGTCATGTCCACCGACATGGCGGTCTCCTCGGGGCTGGTGGTGCCGGAGCTCTCGGGGTCGTCCCGCGAGACCATCCGCGCCGGGTCGCCGGCCTGGATGAACGTTCGCAACCCGGTGGACGTCGGCCCGTCGCCCATGTTCGCCGCCTCGCTGGAAGCGCTGCTAGCCGATGAGATGATCGACATGGTGCTGGCGATCACCGTGTTGCCCTACGTCATCTTCAAGACGGTCACCAGCAAAGGCTCCAGCGGCAAGAACTGGTTTGGAGACCTCGGCGAGATCAGGGGCAGGTTCCCCGACAAGCCGCTGGTGCAGTGCGCGGTGGGGCATCATGAGTTCGTGGACAGGATGCGCAGGATAGCGGGGCCAACGGTTCCGCTTTTCATCGCCCCCGAGCCGGCGGTGAGGTCGCTCGCCGCGATGTACCGGTACTCAAAACGCTTGAAGGGGACAGGCACCTCTATACATTAGGCGGTCATGTGCCTCAGCGGGTGAGGGCGCGTAGCTGGTTGGTCACCAGCGCGTCGGCGAGTTCTCCGAGGTCCGCGTCCTTCTTCTCGAGGACGTACTCCATGATGATGTTGATCATCGCGCCATTGACGATGGTGGTGACCAGCTCGACGTCGCAGGGGATCATCAGCCCCCGCTCAGCGACCATTTCGAACTCCTTGACCATTCGGGTGCGCGCCAGGCTGGAGAGCTCGCGCACCTTGTCGGAGAAGCGCTCGTCCAGGCCCATGGCCTCCCTGTACACCAGGGTGGTCAGCTGGGGGTTCTCGCTGTGGAAGGTGAGGATGGAAAGCGCGTTCTTCCGCCAGGCGCCGGGGAGGTCGCCGCCCGATTCGAGCGCTTCAAATAGCCTCTGGTGGTTCTCCTCCAGTATCTCCGCGAAGCGGGTGAAATACCTCTCGATGAGGGCGAGGAACACTTCCTTCTTGGACTCGAAGTAGTGGTAGAAGGTGCCTCTGGCCACGCCAGCTTCGGCGATTATGTCGTTGACGCCCGCCGTACGGTAGCCCTTCTCCGAGAACACCTTGGAGGCCGCCGCCAGCAGCTCCTCGCGCCGCTCCTCCGGCCGCAGGATCTTTCTCTTCCGTGCCAATATTGCCACCTTTCAGCTCATCCAAAGCATATCAAGGGGACGCCTCGCTGTCTCTTGGCGGCGCCCTGTTGACTTGACCGCCTCCACCATCATAGACTAGACCGACACGTCAGTCTAGTGGCCGGCATTTCCGGCGAGGAGGGGTACCATGATAGAGGCGAAGGACGACGTCACCGTAAACGAGTACTTCAACGAGTACGTCCCGAAGATCTTCGCGGAGCAGCTGCAGGCCACAGCAGTGAGCGGCATGGACGGCACCGAGGCAAAGATCATGTTCAACATCGCGGGCGACGAGGCGCAGACCTGGAGCATCGTTATCAAGGACGCCAAGGACTTGCAGGTCGTACAGGATGCTGTCCCCGAGGCTCTGGTCACCCTGGACATGGATGAGGGCACCTGGCGCGACGCGGTCACCGGTAAGCTGCCCGGGGCGATCGACATGTTCACCGACGTGAACAAGGTCGCCAACCGCGCGCGGTATGACAAGATCAGCGACATGAAGGGCACGCTGGTGCTGAACCTGGCCCGGGCCGACGGCTCCCCCATCGACCTGGCGGTCAGCTTCAACGGCGCGGAGCGGCCAAAGGCCACTTTCACCTGCTCGATCGACTGCTGGAAGGACCTGAGCAGCGGCAAGGTCACCGGGGTCACCGCCTTCATGGGCGGCAAGCTCAAGATCGAGGGCGACATGCCATTCGCGATTGAGCTGAGCAACCTCGTAGGATAAGCTTCCTCCGGCGGTACGCCGGCATTGCGAAAATGCGTAGGAGGTCAGGCACTTAGGCTGAAGTTGGAATTGATATGAGTCTTACCGTTGCCAATCTCATAGACCGGGCGGCCGCAAAGTTCGGCGACAAGCCTTTCATCTTCTTCGACAGCCCGATGCAGTACAAGAACCTGGGGCCGGGGCCCGAAGCCACCTCCGCTTCGTTCAACGAGGCGCTCCAGTTCACCAACACGATAGCCGCCGCGATGCGCGACGAGCTGGGCGTGAAGCCGGGGGACCGCATCGCGGTCGCGCTCACCAATGTACCCGAGCTCGGCCTGGTGTTCACCGCCGCGGCGCGCATCGGCGCCATAATGGTCCCGTTCAACTACATGCTCAAGGCCGAGGAGCTCACCCGCTCGATATCCGACTGCCAGGCCAAGGTGCTGATCACCGAGCCCGACCTCTACTGGCTGAACATCCGCGACAAGGCCAACATCGGAGGCATCGAGCACTGGGTGATGATCGGGCCCCAGGACCAGGTGCCCGACGGGTTCCACTCCATCGACGGGCTCACCGAGGGCTATCGCGACGCCAAGGTCGAGCCGGCGACGCTTGACCCCGACTCCCCCGCTGCGATCTTTTACACTTCCGGCACCACGGGCTTTCCCAAGGGAGCGGTCCTCACCAGCCGCAACCTGCTGTCGACCATCACGCTGACGACCCGCATGCTGCGCCTGGGCCCGAAGGACTTCGGCGTCGCCGCCCTGCCGCTGGCCCACATCTTCGGCTTCACCACCAGCATAGTCGGAGGGCTCTACTGCGGCGCGTCCGGGGTCCTCATGAAGTACTTCGACCCGCAGCAGGCGCTGGCCAACATCGCCAAGCACGGAGCCACGCTGTTCCTGGGCGTCCCGGCGATGTACAACATGATGCTGCTCTTCGAGCCGGAGAAGTACGACCTGTCCAGCATGCGCTACTGGCTCTCCGGCGCCGACGCCATGCCGGTCGAACACATCGCCAGGCTCGAGAAGCTGGGCGGAAAGTTCATCGAGGGCTATGGCCTGGTGGAGACCTCCCCCATCATCTCGGTCAACCCGCCCATCCTGCGCAGGGTCGGCACCGTGGGCATCCCGATGCCCCGCGTCAAAGTCAGGGTCATGGACGATGACGGCAAGAAGCTGCGCCGGAAGAAAGTCGGCGAGTTCGTGGTCAAGGGACCCAATGTCATGAAGGGCTACTGGGGGGACGATGAGCGCACCGCGGAGGCCTTCAAGTACGGTTGGTTCCACACCGGAGACATTGGTTTCCGGGACAGGTTGGGCTACCTCCACTTCGTCGACCGTGAGAAAGACGTTGTGAAGGCAGGCGGTTACTCAGTGTTCTCCCGCGAGGTCGAGGAAGAGATCCTGCAGCACCCCGCGGTCTACGAGGTCGCCCTCATCGGCGCGCCCCACCCCACCAAGGGCGAGGTGCCGGTGGCCTTCGTCCAGCTCCACGCCGGAGCCCAGGCGACGCCCGACGAGCTGCTCGACTGGTGCAAGGAACACATCGCGGGCTACAAGCGGCCCCGCGTGATCAAGATAATCGACGAGATGCCCTTGACGATGACGCTGAAGGTGCTCAAGCGGGAGCTGCGCAAGCAGGTCATCGAGGAGGGGCTGTTCGCCGACGTATAGGGACTTGGCGCGCGGCGAGAATGGAGGGCGTGATGCAGAAGGCACTGGTGACGGGGGCTGCCGGTTTCATCGGCTCGCACGTGGTGCGCGAGCTCATGAGCGAGGGCGTGGACGTGCGCGCGATGATCCTGCCCGGCGAGGACGGCCGCAACCTGGTGGGAGTCGATGTGGAGAGGGTCCCCGGGAACGTGATGGAACCCGAGACCCTGGATGCGGCACTGAAGGGATGCGATACGCTCTTCCACCTCGCGGCCATCTTCTCGCTGTTGAAGCCCGACCGCAAGATCTTCTACGACGTCAACGTGCAGGGCTCGCGCAACGCGCTGTGGGCCGCCAGGAAGGCCGACCTCGAAAGAATAGTCTACACCGCCTCGATCGCCGCCCTGGGCGTCAAGGCGGGCACGCTGCCCGCCGACGAGGAGACCGAGTTCAACCAGTTCGACGGCGCCAGCGACTATGTACTGACCAAGTACCTCTCACAGCGGGAGGCCCTCGCCTTCGCGGACCAGGGCATGCCGATAGTGGTGGTCAACCCGTGCTTCCCTTACGGAGAGGGTGACGTCGCCCCCACCCCCACCGGCAAGATAATCCTCGACGTCGCCAACCAGGCTCAGTTCATGGCTTACGACGGCGGCATCAACATCGTCGACGTCAATGACGTCGCCAGGGGGCACGTGCTCGCGGCGAGGAAAGGCGTCGTCGGCCAGAAGTACATCCTCGGCAACCGCAACGTGACGATGAAGGAGCTCTTCGAGATGGTCGCGGAGGCGGCCGGAATCAGGACCCGCATCATCAAGATGCCCATGTCCGCGACCCTTGCCTACGCCTGGCTGTGGCAGAAGCTCGCGGAGCGCAGCGGTCGGCAGCCGACCGTCACGCCCAAGGAGGCGCGCTACTCGCACCAGTACCTCTACTACGACACCAGCAAGGCCCCCAGAGAGCTGGGCCTGGAGCTGACCCCGGTTGAGACCTCACTGGAGCGCTCGATCGACTGGTTCCGGAGAGAGGGCTATATCCCCAGGTCGGACCCGTGGGTCACGTTCACCAAGATCCTCCAGAAGGTCTGCAACATAGGGCTTTCCTGAGCCGCGTCGAGCGCAGACCGGACTCGCTCCTAATCCAGGTCGAGCTTCTGGGTGTTGGTGCCGTAGGTCTTCAGGGCCGGCTTCCTGCCGATCGCCTTCATCAGGTATTGCCAGCATATGTCGGCCGCGGCGTAGAACGACAGCACGGGATGAAGCAGGCACACCAGCTTCCCCGTCCTCACCGCTTCCCTTATCCCCTGTACCAGTGGCACGACCACTGTGAGTGCGTAGGGGATGAACAGGTATTTCTTGATCCTGATGCGCCTCGGCTCGAAGCGCTCCCTGTTCACGTAGCCGATAGCCACCACTTCGGGGTAGTGGATGTTCGTCTTCACTCTCCAATCGAGTTTCTTGAGGTAGGTCCTCAAGCTGTCCGCGGAGTAGTGGACGATGAAATCTTCTTTCAGGATGGCGACACGGGGAGACTTGCGCGCCGAGAGGTAGAAAAGCCGCGGCGGCACCAGCGGGTCCTTCAACTCTTCTGCAAACTCGCCTCGCACGTACTCCATGTCCACGGTGCTGCCCGCGCACAGATCGACCGTCGGCTGCACCTTGTCCGCGGAGAGCTCGAACCCGGCGAAGTCGTCGGTCTCCTCCACCACGTCGTAGAGCTTCTTCCAGCTGTCGACGAAAAGGCCGGCGTCACCCGAGGTGCCGGTGAGGAAGTAGTTGAAAGGATCGGCGAAGTGGACCTGGTAGTCGTTGATGGCCGAAGCCCCCGGCGGAGTCCGGTATCCTCCGGCGAGCATGAACTTGTATGAAGGGTGGTCGCGCAACACCCCGGCCCGCGCCGCCAACGACCCGCGGCTCTCGAAGCACTCGTCCGAGTCGATGAAGATGGCGGCCTTTCCCCGCGCGTTCTGAAGGCCGATGTACTTGGCGTGCTCCTGCTGCACCATGGGGTTGTCCAGCACCTCGCAGCCGAAGCGGGCGGCGATCTCCCTGGTATCGTCCGTCGAGCCGCCGTCTATCACCAGGATCTCCACGCGGTCCTGGTCGTACTCCTGGCAGCGGATGGACTCGAGGGTCTGCGCCAGCGTCAGCGAGCTGTTCAACGTCGGTATCACCACGCTGAAGTCAGGTGGATCGCTCATGACTCCACCAGGGTCTCGAGTATCACTTCGCTCGGCTGGCGCTCCGGCCTCAGTGGCTCTTTCCGGTAGGACCCGTACTCTTCGACGAAGCCGTCCACCATCCCCAGGTCGCCCCCGTAGAGCAGCGCGTTCGAGCCCAGACCCTCGGGGCCTTCGGTCTCATTGCGCAGGATCAGGCAGGGAATGCCCAGGTAGTAAGCCTCCTGCTGGTTCCCTCCCCCATCGGTGACGAGGAACTCGCAGCCCGAGAGCAGCCGTGCGAAGTCGACGAAATCGAGCCGGTCGAGCCGGACGACGTTGGGGGCCGAGAGCACCTTCTGCATCAGGCCGTGCTGCTCGAGCGCCTTCCTGGTCGGCTCGTGCATGATGAACACGCACTTCATGCGCCCGGAGACTTCGACCATCTTGTCGACGATCGAGGCGACCAGTTGCCTGTTGTAGATGTTCTCCTGCCTGTGCAGGACCAGGACAAAATATTCGCCGGTCACCAGAGGCTCCGTGACCTGCGCGTCCCGGGCGCGGTCGAGCGCCATGTTGATCGCCTCGAGCTGGGTGTTGTGCCCCATGTTGACATTGACCGCCGCCTTGGAGATATTGCAGACGGCCTGCTGGTTGGGGCAGAAGTTGACCTGCGCCAGCGCCGTGGTGATCTGCCTGCTTATCTCCTCCGGGAACGGGCGCAGCCAGTTGCCCGAGCGAAGGCCTGCCTCTATGTGAACGACTTTGAAGCCGAACAGGCGGCCCACCATGGCGCCCAGGATGGTCGAGATGGTGTCCCCTATCACGACCATCACGCGCTGCCTGCCCGTGCGCGTCCTTCGCATATATAGTGGAATGAGCACCAGGCTCTTGAAGAACGCCTCCAAGAACCAGGTCGCGAGCCAGAACGGGGCCTGGGGGATGGGCCTCGCGGTTATCTGCAGGTCGACCCCGTCGACCTCCGACATCTCGAGCAGCTCATCCTCGAGCGGGAAGTTCTGTCCGGTGGCGAGCAGGTGCAGAGGAACACCGGCGCGCTTGAACCGCCTCAACAGGGGCATCATCTTGATGAGTTCCGCGTTGGTGCCAAGGAAGAAATAGTAATCTGTCGTGTCCAAGAAACCTCCAGGCGGCCTTTCGTGACGGGGTTCCTGGAGCCTAGTCTACTACTACCGGTGTGCCGCTCGCATTGATAATGTACCTTCGGCCGGGGAGCACGGCGCGCGCGCTCCTCACTAGTCGTCGCCGTAAAGGTAGGCGGAGATGCTCTTGTCCTCGGTCCTGGTCCTGGCGAGCTTCAGGCCGTAGGAGGCGACCTTGAGCACGTAGCCTGCGTCCTCGAGGCTCCTGATCTTGCCCAGCATCTTCCAGGGCCTGTGCGAGATGTTCCTCATGAACCTGGCGGTCGCGTCCTCACGCGCGGCCTCGATCTCGCACGCTTCCATGGTGAGCGAGTCGACGAGGCCGAAGGCCACCGTCGTCTCGGGCGGGACCTCTATGCCCTCTTTCACGTAGATGTCGAACAGGTCGGTGCCAGGGAAAGGCGCCGCGCAGTAAAAGAAGGCGAAGTCCAGGCCTGAGTCGATGGAGAAGCGCACCGAGTCCTCCATCTGCTCGCGGGTCTCATACGGGAAGCCCAGGATGAAAGTGCCTATCGTCCACATCCCCAGCCTGTTCGCCTCTTTGATTATCTCCAGGGCGTGCTCGTGGGTGTACCTCTTGCGGATGAAGGCCAGCGTCTCAGCGTTGCCCGATTCGACCCCCAGCGTCAGGCGATAGCAGCCGGACTTCTTCATGAGCTTGAGGAGCTCCGCGTCCAGCGTCCAGATGGCGATGCCGCTCGCCGGCTGCCACCGGAAGTCTATCTTGCGCTCTATGATGAGCTCGCAGATCTTCTTCAGCCGCTCGCGATGGACCGAGATGCTGTCGTCCATGAAGTGGATCTCGCGGACGCCGTAGTCGTCCACCAGCATCTGCACCTCATCGACCACGCTCTCGGCGGAGCGGGGCACCCACTTCCTGCCCCAGGTGCAGCGGAGCGCGCAGAACACACACTTCTCCGGGCAACCGCGCGAGGTTATCATCGTCGTCTGCGGCCGGCGCATGAAGTTGATGCGGTCCTTGCGCAGAGTCTGATATTTGAAGTAGACGTCCATCGGCAGCAGGTCCCTGCGAGGAAGCGCAAGGCTGTCGAGGTCCTGTATCCTCGCCCTCTGGCGGATGCCCGTAACCGTTCCGTCGGGTGACATCGCCAGGAGCCCCTCGATCGGACCCGTCGGCTCTCCCCTCTCGAGCGAGCCGCAGAGATCGGTGAGTATCCCTTCGCCCTCGCCCATCGCGATGTAGTCGACCACACCTGACGAGAAGACGTCCTCGGGGCAGGTGGTCGCGTGCGCCCCGCCCATGATCACCGGGTGGCCGCTGCCCAGGCACTCCTTTATCTTCACCGCGACGCCTATAGAGTCAGGCGCGTGCGCGGTGTAGCCGCAGGCGATCCCGGTGATGTCCGGCTTGAACTCGCTGGCACGCGCGAGGATGTCGTCCGCGCGCATCCCTATGCGCACTCTGCCCTCGTTGTGCTCGACGGGTATCGGGTACAAGCCGAGGCAATCGATGATCTCGACCTCGTGCCCGGCGCGTGAAACCGCCCCGGCCAGGTAGGCTAGCCCCAGTGGCGGCGGGTAGGCCATGTCCCCCCAGAAGTCCTTCTCGGATACGCTCAAGGCGGGATTGATCAGCAGGACCCTCAAGCCCGGCCCCCTGCCGTCCGGGCCCGGATAATCCTGCCGCATACGCTCTGGAGGTTGATCTGCTTCGGCGAGAAAGCCTCTCGCGGAAGCCTGAAAAACGATGACTTGCCGGCCATTTCCTCTCCTCGCGTGTTTCCCGCTCAGGTCACGGTTATCATAGCACGCGGCCTGTCCCGGGCACCTGGACGAATATCAGGCGCTTTGCTTGACAGAGGAGACCGCAAGGAATATGTTAGCGTTCACTAACGTTAGTGTACGCTAACCGGAGGTAAACGTTGGCGGGCAAGCGTCCCGCGGAGGCGGGCGACCGAAGGAAACAGATAATAAAGTCGACCGCGGAGATCATGGCCGAGGTCGGGGTCGCGGGCGCCACCACGGCCCGCATCGCGGCGGACGTGGGCGTCTCCGAGCCTGCCCTGTACCGCCACTTCAAGAACAAGCAGGGGATGCTCCTGGCCGCGCTGGACGACATCAGCGCGCGCCTCATCGTCCACACGGTCTCCGCCGCCAGGGACCAGGACGACGTGGTCACCCAGTTGAGGCTGATGAGCGCGGCGTTCTACGATTTCGTGATGTCCAACCCCGAGGAGACCCGAGTGCTCTTCGAGGTGGTGAGCGCGGTGCGCGGCGAGGATATGCGCCGTGCGGTACGCGACAGGTTCGCCCAGCTGCTGACCGTGATAGAGGCCGTTCTTCAGGACGGCGTCGAGCAAGGCGCGCTGCGCAAGGACCTGGACGTATCGCTCGCCGCCTGGGAGATACTCTCGCTGGGGATCACACTGTACTTCGCGTCCACTCTGGGGCTCGAGGACGTCCTGACCAAGGACAAGGCGCTCACGGCGGTCGAGAGGCTGCTCGATTCCATAAAGAACAAACCCAAGGAGAGGAGCAAAGCGAGATGAAAGCACTGGTGATGGGCGGAGGGATGTCGGGGCTGGCCACGGCGATCAACCTGCTGGACCTCGGACTGGAAGTCGAGATCATCGAGGCCGACGACATGTTCGGCGGGCGGGCGAGCTCCTGGCTCGACGAGGACGGGGACATGATCGACAACGCGCTGCACGTCTTCTTCCCCTACTACGTGAACCTGGTCAACTTTTTCAAGAAGCTCGACATCGACAAGAACATCATCTGGAAGAACTCCGAGTTCTACTTCGCGCAGGAGGACGGAAAGGAAGCGGTCCTGCGGTTCGGCAACCTGCCCGCGCCGCTGCACGCCGCCGCCGCGTACCTCTCGCTCATCAAGGCTTATACCGGGCTGCCGAAGTGGAAGATGATCTTCACCGCGCTGGGGATGGGCATGGGTGCCAGCAGGTACTCGAAGGCGCAGCTCGAGGAGCTCGACGACATCACCTTCGGCATGTGGGCGATGCGCGTGGCGCCCAAGGGCGCGTTCAAGCCGATGGAGCCGGGGATAAACGGGCTCACCTTCACCCCCTCCAGCATGATCTCGGCCAAGGTCATGATCAACTGGTTCAAGAAGGTCAGCGGGTCGGCCGAGACCTCGCGGGTCGGCTTCGCCAACGGCGGCCTGGGCGAGATATGGGTCGGCAACTGCCTGGACTACATCAAGGGCAAGGGCGGGACCTGCGAGCTGGGCAAGGCGGTCACCGCGATCGACATCGTCGACGGCAAGATCGAGGGCGTGACGGTCAACGGCTCCGAGAAGAGGACGGCCGACATCTACGTGTCGGCGATCAGCCCGTATGCCCTGCGCAAGCTGCTGCCCGACGAGTCCTTCAAGCTCGGATACTTCCAGGACCTCTGGCACTTCCAGTACGCGCCTTCCATGTCGCTGCAGGTGTGGTTCGACCGCAAGCTGACCGAGTGCGAGGTGACCTACTTCTCCAACGACTGCATATTCAACACCTACGCGGACCTCTCCAACGTGCTGCCCCACATCTTCAAGGGAGGGAGCATGTTCGAGATGGTCCTCTCCCCCGCCGATCACATCGTGGGGCTCCCCGACGAGGTCATCTTCGACACCGCCATAGAGCAGATCAAGAAGTTCTTCCCGCTGGCGCGCGAAGCTGAAGTGCGGAAGTGGAAGGTCGTGCGCGAGAGGCAGGGCGTCTACCGCGCCTACCCCGGCATGGAGAAGCGCCGCCCCTACCAGCGCTCGCCTTACGACAACTTCTACCTGACCGGAGACTACACCAAGACTCATGTCTCCTCCGGCGGGATGGAGGCGGCGACCTGGACCGCCAACTACTGCTCCGAGCTCATCGCGGCCGACAAGCTCGGAAAGACCATCTCGCTCAACGAGGAGTTCAACCCCGACCGTGGACTCATGCCGTACATCAAGCCGGCCATGCGCTACGGGCCGCCGTTGTTCGGCGCGTGGGCAGCCTGGAAGATCGCCAGGAGGCTGATCCGCGCGGGAAAGGCTTGATGTCGGATCGCGTTGCGCCACCGGTGCCAGGCACCGGTGGCGCACTCTATCTGGGGACAGGTACTTTCTACTTATTTTTCTACTCCGGACACGTGTCCTCGAATTCAACCGGTAAGCCAAATCGTATGAGTAGAAAAAAAAGTGGAAAGTACCTGTCCCCAACTATTTGCATATTGCAAATATTTCACATGACATGTATTATGTCGGCATGTCCGAGAAAGACGACCTTGCCCAATACCAGACGCACGTGATCATGACCATCCTCCACATCATGGGGAACCTGAGGCATTCGGGCATGGAGATGCTCTCGGAGGTTGAGCTCTCCTATCCCCAGATCCTGGTGCTCTACGCCCTTCTGGAGCGCGGCACCAGCACCATCGGCGACCTCTCCAGGCACCTCAAGATCTCGCAGGGTGTCATCTCCCGCACGGTCGACAGGCTGGTGGAGAAAGGGATGGTCGCCCGCGAGCGTGATTCTGAAGACCGCCGGGTGGTGAAGGTCGCGCTTTCCGGTGATGGCTCCAACCACGCGACCAGGATGATCACCTACCACGCCGAGAAGTTCGGCGACCAGTTCGGCAGAATTTCCAAGAAAGACCGCGACGCGTTCCTGGAGATGCTCCAGCAGATAGACAAGGCGCTGGAAGAGGAAGCCTAGAGGGAGCGGACCATTGGTTGAGACCACCGAGATAATCACGGTGAAGGACCTGGTCAAGACCTACCACCTCGGTGAGGTCGACGTCCCCGCCCTGCGCGGTGTTTCGCTCCACATCAAGAAATCCGACTTCCTGGTCATCACCGGGCGCAACGGCTCCGGCAAGTCGACCCTCCTCCACCAGCTGGGCCTGCTGGACAGGCCGGACTCCGGTGAGCTGCTGCTGGAGGGCGAGGATGTCACCCTGATGCACGAGAAGAAGCGGACGTCGCTGCGCCTGCGCTACCTCGGCTACATCTTCCAGGAGTTCGCGCTCGCCGATGAGCTCACCGCGCTCGAGAACGTGATGCTGCCGGCCATGATGATAGACAGCGTGAGCACTTGCAGGACGCGCGCGCTCGCGGTGCTGGAGCTGGTGGGCCTCAAGGGCCTGGAGCACCACCAGCCCAACCGGCTCTCCGGCGGCGAACAGCAGAAGGTGGCGATCGCCCGCTCGCTCATCAACGACCCGGTCGTGCTGTTCGCGGACGAGCCCACGGCCAACCTCGACTCGATTGCCGCGACCGAGGTCATGTCGCTCTTCACCAGCCTCAACACCGAGCACGACCGGACCGTGGTGATGATAACCCACGAGCAGGAGGAGACGCGCCTGGGCAACAGGTTCATCCGCCTGGCGGATGGGGTGATAGTCGATGAGCAGTGATCGCTCCGTGACCGATCAGCCCCGAATATCCATCATCGAGCGGAAGATCCCCTTCTACCTCATCTCGCGGCACATACTGCGCGGCAACAAGTGGACGCTGTCGCTGGTGATCCTCCTGATGTCCGTGGCCTTCATCAACCTCATCTTCATCAACTCGCTCTTCAACGGCATCGTGCTCGCCTCGGACGAGCAGGTGATCGCCACCACCTCCGGCAACGTGACCATGCAGACCACCCCCGGCCAGATGTTCATACCGAACGCGCCGGAGGTAGTGAAGAAGATCGATTCGACCCCGGGGGTCGTCGCCGCCAGCGCCCGGACCCTGGTGCCGGCCGGCCTGCTCTACAATGGGATACAGGGCAGCTTCCAGATCATGGCGATCCAGCCGTCTGAGGAGCGCAACACCACAAACATCAGCAAGAAGATGCTGTCGGGCGCCTACCTTTCCGACTCGGATACCGATTCGATCGTCATCGGGCGGCAGATCGCCGGCGGCAAGGGCGTGGAGATGAACGCCACCTCGTTCAAGGGCGCGAAGGTCGGCGACAAGGTCCTTTTCACCATGAACGGTCAGAGTAAGCTGCTGAGGATCAAGGGCATCTTCTACACCAAGTACTTCGAGGCCGACCGCCAGGCGTTCATCAGCAACGCGACGCTCGACGCGATGCAGCCGTCCTACGGCGACGTGGCGACGACCGTTATAGTCAAGACCGACAAGAAGGGCGATGAGAACCAGGTAATCAAAGGCTTGCGCAAAGCGCTGCCGGGCGGCCAGTTCATCACCTGGAAGGCGGCTTCCGGCCTGATGAAGTCGGTGACCTCGAGCTTCCTGACCATCAACGCCCTCTTGACCACCGTCGGGTTCATCATCGCCGCGGTGGTGATCTTCATCATCATCTACGTGGACATCTCCAACAAACGTCGTCAGATAGGCATATTCAGAGCCATCGGCATCAAGTCGTACCTGGTGGGCTCGACCTACATACTGCAGTCCACCATCTACTCGATGGTGGGGGTGGCCATCGGGTCGGCGATCTTCTTCGCCATCATCATCCCCTACTTCAAGCTGCACCCCTTCAAGATCCCGCTCGGCGACGTCAGCCTGTACGTCGATTACGTCGACTTCCTCTGGCGGGCCATAGTGGTTATCGTCGTCTCGATCCTGGCGGGGATGCTGCCCGCCATCCTCGCCACGCGCAAGCCCATCCTGGACGAGATAGCCGGCCGCTAGGGGAAAACCGGTACCAGGTACTTTTCGTCCCGCTTCCAGCACGACAACTTAAACGAGGGGACGGAAAGTACCTGATACCGGTTTTCCCCTCTGATATCATTGCGACATGTCTTTCAAGGAAAAGAACACCCGCGCGCAAGTGGGGCTCGCAAACCATATGGAATCGCTGGATGGCTTCGCTCACCGGCTGTACTCAAAGCTGGTAACGGAGCGCCGCTGGTTCGCCGTGCTGTCGGCTTCGGCGGTCGAGTTCCGCAGGAAGAAGATGCGTTACTTCACCGGCTACTTCGCCTACAACGGCTTTCTGGGCGTGCTGGCTCTGCTGATCGCCCTGGCCTCCCTGCTGGGGATGGTCCTGAAGACCTACCCGAGCCTCAAAGACAACGTATCACCCATGTTCAAGACTCTGATGCCCGTGATCGGCGGGACGCCCGGCCAGGCCATGAACACGATCACCCAGTACAGGAACGTGCTGGGCGCGGTGAGCTTCGTGGCGCTCCTGTGGACCGGCACCAAGATATTCGGTGCGCTCGAGCTTGGCTTCTGCCAGATCTGGGGAATCCCCAAAAGGAAGTTCGCCAGGGGCAAGATCCTGGGCATCCTCTTCATCACGGTCATCGGCCTGCTCTTCCTCGCCTCCATCGTGGCGCTCTTCGCTTTCACCGCCTTCTGGGGATGGGCCGTCGGCAAGCAGGGCGCCCTCTACGACACAGGCAACGTAATCTTCAAGCCCATAGTCAGCCTTTCGTTTAACTTCCTCCTGTTCCTGTTTGTCTTCCAGGTGGTCCCGCCGGTTAAGCAGTCCCTCAAGCGGACCGCGATGGGAGCTCTCGTCTCCGCGGTGTTCTTCCTGGCGATCCAGTACCTCCTGGCGTTCTATTTCTCGACCGTGTCCAATATACCTAACGTTTACGGCAGCATCGCCACCGCGGTCATCATGGTGGTGTGGCTGTACGTCACCGGTCTCATCGTGTTCTTCGGGGCCGGCATGATCCACGTGATGCAAGACGAGGAGCTCCTGCAGGCGCACAAAGAGCAGTATGTGCTACCGGGGCTCTTCAGGTCGCTTCGACAGATTAATCTGAACGATACGACTGCTGGTGACCCACTTGCGCCCGGGGAGCCAACACCGGCCGCCGAGAAGGTGGGGGAAGAAACGGTCCGCTGAAGGCCGCAAGCGGCAAAGGACAGTGCGGCGCCTGTGAGAAATAAGATTGGGGCGGGAAAGGAGAGTCGGATGGCAAAGGATACGAAGCCGGGCGGGCGGGACGAGACGACGCCGGATGAACTGGAGAAGCTCAGGCGCGAGAACGCCGAGCTCAAGGCCAGGGTTCCGGAGGGCAAGCCCGGGAGGGCGCGCTCTTTCTTCTCCTGGCTGCTGATCGTCCTCATGTGCGTCGCCACCTTGGGCGCCGCGCTCACTGTCTGGGTCCACTACACCACCCTCAACACCACCCGCTTCGTGAACGTCGTCGCGGGGCTGGTGAAAGAGCCGGACGTCGACAAGGCACTCAGCCAGGAAGCGATCAACCGGCTCTTCGCGAAGTACGACCTCGCCAAACGGATCGAGACCCAGCTCAAGAACAAGCTCCCCGACCTGCTCAAGAGCGGCGCCGAGCCGCTCACTTCTGGAGCGGAAGGCCTGGCCAAGGGCCTCGCCAGCGACGTGCTCAAGAGCCAGGCGTTCCAATCGATCTGGAGGAACATCCTGGCCACGACACATTCAGAAGCGGTCAAGGGTATCCGCGCCAATGGCACGGTCAGCATCAACGATCAGGGCGAGGTCGTACTCGACATCTCCAGGCTCCTCACCGGCCTGAAGGACAGGCTGGCCTCGGTGGGGTTGGGGTTCCTCAAGGGAGTCGACATCCCGATCGACCTCGGCAGGGTGGTCCTCTACAAAAACGCTCAGCTCGGCAACGTACGGACGGCGGTTAGAACCCTCGATACCCTGTTCTGGGTGCTCCCTGGGTCGCGGCGTTCCTGCTGATCGGAGCCGTGCTGCTCGCGGACAACCGGCGCCGGGCGCTGGTCGGGTCGGCCATCGGTGTGATCCTGGTGATGATAATACTGCTGGGAGCCGTCAAGGGCGTGGAGGCGCACTACGTCTCTCAGATCAACGACCTCACCAACCGCACTGCCGCGATGGTCGTCGCGGGCCACGTCGAAGGCGGGATCTACCTGGTCGAATTCGGGCTGGTGCTCCTGAGCCTGCTCACGCTTCTCTCGGCGATCGTCGCCGGACCTTACGGCTGGTCGGTCGGGCTCCACCTCAGGATCTCGCGCTCGGGGCGCAAGGCGAAACGCCTGGGCGCACCGCTGGAGCGCAACTTCTTAGACGCGCACGCCTGGATTTTGAGGCTTCTGGGCCTGGCCGCGGCGATGCTTCTAATTCTCTACCTCCCCTGGGCGAACGTGGCGGTAGTGGTGGTGGTGTGCGTGGCCTTCGCGGCCTGGCTCGTCGCGCTGGAGTTCCTCAGATGACAGCGCGGAGCCCCGTGTCGGCGGGATGAATTTGGAATTCGGCCTCGAAGCATTAGAATACTGAAGCGGAAGAAGCTCACAAGGAAAGGGGCATGGTATGGGTACTGGGATGGAGAAGTGGTGGTCCTATTTTCTGCGGGGAATCCTCGCGCTGTTATTCGGGATCATCCTGCTTGTGTGGCCCACGGCGACGCTGTACGTCGTCATTATTCTGTTCGGTATATACGCACTGGTCGAAGGGCTGTTCGCAATCGGCTATTCGATCGCCCGGGCTTCCAGGGGTGACAAGTTTTTCGCGCTGTTGATGCTGGGCATCATCGGCGTACTGGTCGGCGCTATCGTGCTGGCCCGGCCGGGCGTCAGCAGCCTGGCACTGGTCTGGGTTATCGCGTTCTGGGCGCTGCTCAGGGGCATAATGTTTATCGTGTCCGCTTTCGAGATGACCGGATCGGCCGGTGCCAGATGGCTCATCGGTCTGGTCGGCGTCCTCGCAATAATCGTGGGCATACTGCTGTTCGCTCATCCCGTCGCGGGGATCTGGACCATCAGCCTGGTGATCGGGATATACGCGCTGCTGGCGGGCATCATCCTCATCATAACGAGCTTCCCGGTGAGGAGCCTCCAGAAGAAAGAGGCCGCGGCCGCTTGAGAGCCGCAACGCAGGCAATCGAGTAACGGATAGTCGCGAGGAGCCCTCGGCAGCGGGGGCTCCTCTTTCCACGTCAGGCCGATCTCCATCGACACGGGAGGGATGAAGGTGCCCGCAGCACACGACAGAGTCCTCGCCGCCCTGGAGAACCGCGAGGGAGACCGCGTACCGGTCATGGACATGATGGTGGAGTTCGCGAACATCTACGAGATACTCGGCAAGAGGAAGCTGAAGCTCGCCCCACTCATCAGCAACCCCTACATCGCCAGGGTGATGGACTTCGCGGGCGCGCACGCCTTCACCACGCTCCCCCTGGACTTCGCCATGGACGGCTTCACCTACGACCGCACCGCCGCTTCGGTGAAGATGGGATACGACTGCGCCTGGGTCGGTCACGTCCCCATCTGGATGTCGGGTGACTCGCGATCGATGGTCGACATCTACGGGCGCAGGTGGGAGTACACCTTCGACGGGCGAGGCAACCTGGGCACGCCCATGTACGTCGGGGGCGTGATCGACGGCCCCGCGGCGTGGAGGGCCTGGGACAAGGGAGACCTCTTCAAGCTGCCCGCCAAGAACAACCGCGCTTACGCCCGCTGCCAGAAGGACTTCGGCGAAGAACTCTACATCATGGGCGGGTTCAGCGGCGGGCTCTACGAGGTCGTCTGGCAGAGTATGGGCTTCGAGCGCTTTGTCCTGTGCACCCGTAAAGAGAAGGCGTTCCTCCACCGGATGATAGATTTCTACACGGACCTCTACTGCGTGATACTCGAGGCGATGGCGGACGCGGGCCTGCCGGCTGCGATCTACTCGGACGACCTCGCCTACCGCTCCGGGCCGATGCTGAACCCGCGCACGCTGGAGGAGTTCTTCGGCGACGGGCACCGCCGCATCACCGAGACTGCCCACTCACTGGGAATGAAGATCGTGATCCACTCTTGCGGGAACGTCTACGACCTGATCGGATGGTTCGCGGACTCGGGCTTTGACGGCGTCCACGCCCTGGAGCCGACCGCCGGGGTCGAGCTGGCAAGGGCCAAGGAGATCGCCGCCGGCCGCATCTGCCTGCGGGGCAACATCGACGTCACGCACATCCTGGTCGACGCCAGCCGGGACGAGGTCTTCGAGGCGGTGCGCAAGGCCATCGAGGACGCCGGCTCGGGCAGCGGCTACATCGTCGCCCCCACCAACAGCCACCCGCAGATGTCGGTGCAG
>DAIQAV010000017.1:0-21988 GCA_036781505.1 Candidatus Anoxymicrobiaceae bacterium
GTCCTGATGCTGTTGCTCCTTCGCGGGACGCTGGTCGGTGAAAGGCTTTCGCGGACAAACTTCAGGGGGGTAAAGCTGCCGACCGCGGCGGGGATCGTTTTCGCCCCCGCTTTCCTGCTGGTCTGGATACCGGTGATGGACTACGCCACGCGCAACCTCGGCGTCGACGGGCAGTTGATGATGGTGAGATATCACAGCCTCAGGGCCGGCATCGATTCCATGCTGATCATCGTGCTGGGGTTCTGCCTGTTGGGGCTGATCGACGACGTGGCCGGAGACTCCGGCGCGCGCGGCTTCAAAGGCCATTTCTCGGAGGCGTTGCACGGCAGGTTCACCACCGGGCTGGTGAAGGCGTTCCTGGGTTTCGTGGTCGCCCTGGTCGCCATGCAGCCGTGGCTGTACGCCCACAGCCACCTCACCCCGAGCGTGTACGGCACCTGGGTCATGGACGCGGCCCTGATCGCCCTGACCGCCAACTTCTTCAACCTGCTCGACCTGAGGCCGGGGCGCGCTCTCAAGGTATTCTTTCCAGCGCTGGGACTGTGCGCGGGACTGACCCTGAGGTTTGAGACGCTTAGTGGCGGTTTCATGCTGGCATATGCCCCGCTGTACTTCTACCTCACGCCGGCGCTCTCTGTAACGGCGATCGCGCTGGTCCTCTTCCCCGGCGATCTGCGGGAGAAGTTCATGCTGGGGGACGCCGGCTCCAACGTGCTCGGCGCCGTGATCGGACTGGGGCTGGTGCTGGGGACCGGCTTCTGGTGGCGCCTGGGGGTGCTCATACTGATGCTGATACTGAACATTCTGTCGGAAAAATACTCGTTTTCGAAGGCAATCTCTTCAAACCGGGCGCTTAACTGGATAGACTTTCTCGGGAGAAAGGGACAGGACGAGGCGGGGGCAAATAATAACTAAAGCACGCAGGCGACCGGAGGTAATCGCATGCCCGTAAAGCATATATTCGTGACCGGAGGGGTGGTCTCGTCGCTGGGCAAGGGGATCACGGCGGCGTCCCTCGGACTGCTACTGAAGGCCCGCGGCCTCAAGGTCGCCATGCAGAAGATCGATCCCTACATCAACGTGGACCCCGGAACGATGAACCCGTTCCAGCACGGCGAGGTGTTCGTGACGGACGACGGCACCGAGACCGACCTGGACCTGGGGCACTACGAGCGCTTCGTTGACATCAATATGCAGCGCGAGTCCAACGTGACGACTGGCGTGGTCTACGGCACCATTATCGGCCGCGAGCGCAAGGGCGAGTTCCTGGGCGCGACGGTGCAGGTCATCCCGCACATCACCGACGAGATAAAGCGCCGCATACGGGCGCTGGTCGAGGACGGCGACATCGACGTGGCCATAAGCGAGATCGGCGGGACGGTCGGCGACATCGAGAGCCTTCCATTCCTCGAGGCCGTCAGGCAGCTCAAAAAGGATCTGGGGCCTGAGAACGTATGCTACATCCACGTGACGCTGGTCCCGTTTCTCGAGACCTCCCAGGAGCTCAAGACCAAGCCGACGCAGCACAGTGTCAAGGAGCTCAAGAGCATAGGCATCCAGCCGGACGCGATCGTGTGCCGCTCCGACAGGCCGCTCACCGGCGACGTCAAGGACAAGATCGCGCTGTTCTGCGACACCGACCGCGAGGCCGTCGTCTCGGCGCTGAACGCGAAGACGATCTACGAGGTCCCGCTGATGCTCAACGAGGAGGGACTCGACGAGTACATAGTCAAGCACCTGGGCTTGCCGGGCCATCCGCCCGACCTCTCCGAGTGGGAGGGGCTGGTGCGCCGCATCAAGGAGCTCGAGACCGAGGTGCGCGTGGCAATCGTCGGCAAGTACGTCGACCTCCCCGACGCCTACATAAGCATCGTGGAGAGTCTGAACGCGGCGGGGATCAAGCACGGCGTCAAGGTCAAGCCTGTCTGGGTGGCCTCCGACGACCTTTCCGAGGGCAAGTGCGCCGAGCCGCTCAAGGACGTGCAGGGAGTGCTGGTGCCGGGAGGCTTCGGCGTGCGGGGAATCGAGGGGAAGATCGCCGCGATACAGTATGCCCGCGAGAATGACATCCCGTTCCTGGGGCTGTGCCTTGGTCTGCAGTGCGCGGTGATAGAGTTCTCGAGAAACGCCGCGGGCCTGCGGGGAGCGAACTCGGCCGAGTTCGACCCCAACACCCGCTATCCCGTGATAGACCTGATGGCACACCAGAAGGACATCGACGGGCTGGGCGGCACCATGCGACTGGGCCTGTATCCCTGCAAGATCACCCCCGGCACGCGGGCCGCGCAGGCCTACGGCGAGGAGGTCATCTACGAGAGGCACCGACACCGCTACGAGGTCAACAACGCCCTGCGGCACAAGATGGAGGAGGCGGGGCTGGTCTTCTCGGGGGTGTCCCCCGACGATCGCCTGGTCGAGATAATTGAGATCCCCGAGCACCCGTTCTTCGTGGCCACCCAGTTCCACCCCGAGTTCAAGTCGCGCCCGCTCACCCCGCACCCGCTCTTCCGCGAGTTCGTGGGCGCCGCGGTGAAGCGACAGAGGCTTGCGGACTCGCACCTCACGGTTGTAAAAGGCGACGAGGCGCAGGCAGTGAAATGAGCCGGGCGACGGACGGTCCCGAGGAAGGCCGCCTGTTTGAGATATTCTTTGACCTCGTCAGGCTCGGTAGCGAGCCCGGCAGCGAAGGCGAGGTCTGCACCTACATCCGCGAGTTTTGCACCCACATGGGATTTGCCGTGCACGAGGACGCGGCCGCGGCCGCCACAGGGAGCCCTTGCGGCAACCTGGTGGTGCGCGTACCGGCGGGGGCGTTCTCTCCCCTGGAGCCGGTGATACTGTGCGCTCACATGGACACGGTCAAGCCCTCAGATCACGTCATCCCCTTCGACCTGGGCGACCGCTTCGTCAGCATGAGCGATACGATCCTGGGGGCCGACTGCAAGGCGGGCATCGCCTCGATCCTGGCGTCGGTGGAGCACCTGATGGAGGTCGGGGGGCAGTTCAGAGCGCTGGAGCTCATATTCACGGTGCAGGAAGAACCCGGCCTGGTGGGGGTCAAGTGCCTGGACATGTCGCTCCTCGACGGCTCCTGGGGCGTGGTGCTCGACGGCAGCGGGCCGGTCGGCGGCATCGTGATCGAAGCACCCAGCCGGGAGGAGCTGAACTTCGCGGTCAAGGGGCGGGCCGCCCACGCGGGCGTCGAGCCGGAGAAGGGTGCTAACGCCATCGCTTGTGCCGCGCGAGCGATCTCGGGTGTCCATATCGGGCGGCTTGACGAGATCACCACCTCGAACGTGGGCCTCATCTCGGGCGGAGTGGCGGTAAACGTCGTTCCCGAATCTGCCGAGGTCGCCGTCGAGCTGCGCAGCTTGTCGGACGAGCGCCTGGCGGAGGAGCGACGCCGGCTGGTGGACAGCTTCGAGCGCGCCGCGGAGGAGTTCGGCTGCGAGGTCGAGGTAGAAGTCACGCGGTCCTTCGACCACTTTAAGCTCGACGCCTCCGGGCGGCCGGTTTACCTGCTGGCCCGCGCGCTCAAGGAATGCGGCTTCGAGCCCGGTCTCACGTCCAGCGGAGGAGGGAGCGACGCCAACGTCCTGAACGCTCAAGGCCTGCAGGTGGCGGTCATGAACATCGGACTGGTGAACGCGCACACCAAGGATGAGTACATCATGAAGGAAGAACTGGTGGGCGTGGCGCGGACCGTAACCGAGCTCGCGTATCAGGCCTGGGAAGAGGGAGCGCCGAGAGCATGAGCACTTTCCACCGCGCCACCGTGACCGAGGTAAAGGACCGTGGGAAAGGCATATGCGAGGCCGCGCTCGAGTTCGAGGATGGCGGCACCGGCCGCGGGCTTGTGCTTGAACAACTGGTCGGAGAGGTGAGCCCCGGCGACCTGGTGGTCGCCAACACCACGGCGGTCGACCTGGGCCTGGGCTCGGGCGGCTACCACTTCGTCCTGTGGAACCTCGCGAACAGGTCGGTGGACACCCACGGCTCCGGCCACATAATGAAGCTCCGCTACACGCCCCTGCAGTTCAATGTGGAGGCGGCGGAGGAGAGCCTGGGCATCGAGGCCGACGGGTTCTCGAAGGTGCTTGAGGGAATACCGGTGGTGACCGGGTCGCTGCACAGCCAGCTGCTGGCGGCCACGCTAGCATATTGTGACGCGCGCCCCGACGGGCGGCTGGTCTACGTGATGACCGACGGCGGCGCGTTGCCGGCGGCCTTCAGCGACACCATCAGGTTCCTGCGCCAGAGGGGGAGTCTTGCGTCGGTGATAACCTGCGGGCACGCCTTCGGCGGCGACCGGGAGGCCGTCACGCTCCACGGAGCGCTCGCGGCCGCCGGCAAGCTGGACTCCGCCGACGCGGTGATAGTCCTGATGGGGCCCGGCATCGTGGGTACCGGTTCGACCGTTGGCTTCACCGGGATGGAGCAGGGTCTTGCCATCAACGCGGCAGCCTCCCTGGGGGGCCTGCCGGTCGCGATCCCCAGGATCATCTTCGGCGACGCCCGCGACCGCCACTCCGGTCTGAGCCACCACACGATCGCCGCCCTGAAATACGGAGCCTTCGCGCGCTCGGTCATCGCCGTGCCCCTGATGGAAGCGGAAAGGGCCGCGCTGGTACGCGCTCAGATCGCCGAGTCGGGTCTGCTCGAGCGCCACGACCTCGAGGTCGTGGACGCCTCGGGCGTCATCGGGCTTATCGACGGATGCGGTTTCAAGACCAGCGTGATGGGCAGGTCGCCTTTACAGGAGCCCGAGTTCTTCATGGCGGCCGGAGCAGCCGGCATTCTGGCGGCGGGGATCGGCGGTGGCCGGGATGGAGTATGAGGTCTCCGACCACGAGGTGATCGCCTCGCAGCAGGTGTTCGACGGGCACGTCGTCAAAGTCTTCCTGGATGACGTGCGCCTGCCCGACGGCCGCACGGTCCGCTGGGAGAGCGTCAAGCACCCCGGCGCCGTGGGGATGGTGCCCCTGAGGGAGGATGGGCGCGTCCTGATGGTCAGGCAGTACAGGCACGCGGTGCGCGACGTTTTACTGGAGATCCCTGCTGGCAAGCTGGACCAGGGCGAGGAGCCGATCGAGTGCGCGCGCAGGGAGCTGGCCGAGGAGGTCGGGATGAAGGCGGCGGAGACGGTCCTGCTCTCCGAGTTCTACAACTCGCCGGGCTACTCCAACGAGAGGTTTTTCATCTACGTCTGCACCGGCCTGTCCGAGGCACCGGGCGCGCCGGATCCCGACGAGTTCCTTGATGTCGTCACGCTGCAGCTCGAGGACGGCCTGGCGATGATAGCCGACGGGCGCATCAGGGATGCCAAGAGCATCATAGGGCTCACCCTGGCGCGCGCATTCAGGCGAGGCGAGACAGGTCCGTTCTCCGGGTCGGGGGCGTGACGGGCGCGGTGCCGGGGACCGCGGCGGATAAGGGGCCTGGCGCGCTGGCCTCCTGCGCCTCCGAGTTCCTTAACTACATGGCCATAGAGAAGGGCTCGTCCGACAACACGCTGGCGGCCTACCGGCGCGTCCTGCGCAATTACACTGTATTCCTTGCGGCCCACGGCATCCGCGAGCCTGCGCGGGTAACGCCGGCCGACGTCCGCGAGTTCGTGGCATACCTGGCCTCCGATGAGGGTCGCGGGCTGGGACCCCGCTCGCAGGCGCAGGCCGCAAGCGCCGTGAGGGTCTTCCACCGCTTCATGGTGGTGGAAGGGTACTCGGAGTCGGACCCGACCACGGGGCTCGCGTCTCCCAGGACCCCCAGGCGTCTTCCCCGCGCCCTCACGCGCAAGCAGGTCGATGAGCTCCTGGCCGCCCCGCGGGGTGGAGCCCCGCTCGCCGTGCGCGACCGCTTCATCCTGGAGATGCTCTACGCCACCGGGATGAGAATATCCGAGCTGGTGGGGCTGGACCTGGGGGACCTGGATGCGCTGGAGAAACTGGTGACAGTCCATGGCAAAGGGGACAAGTGGAGGGTGGTGCCCTACGGGGAGGCGGCCGCCGCGGCGGCGACGGACTACCTGCTCAACTCAAGGGTCGAGCTGGCCCACGGTGGCCGTACCGCCGCGCTGGTGCTGAACGCTCGGGGAGGCAGGCTCACCAGGCAGGGCTGCTGGAAGATCGTCAAGAAGAACGCAGACGTCGCCGGCATCGGTGAGCTGGTGACGCCCCACGGCTTGAGGCACACCTTCGCCACCCACCTGCTGGAGGGAGGGGCCAGCCTGCTGGTCGTCCAGGAGTTGCTTGGTCACGCGAGCGTGGCCACCACCCAGATCTACACCGAGGTGACCCGTGAACACCTCAGGTCGGTGTACGCGAGGTCACACCCGAGGGCCTGAAACGTGTTGTTAATGCGCATGGCGCCCGCGAACGCCCGCTTGTGTGCGAAAGAGCGCAACAATAGAATGGACGCTTAAGATCACAAATTCCTCCGGGAGTACCTTTTGACCAGTTGGCGGGACGCTGTCTACATCGCCGTCGGACTTTTCATCGGCGTCATATTGCACGAGTACATGCACGGGCGCGTCGCCGACTGGCGCGGCGACCACACCGCGCGCAACGCGGGTCGCCTGACGCTGAACCCGATACCGCACATCGATCCGTTCGGCACGGTTCTGCTTCCCCTGGGGCTCCTGCTGATCTCCCGGGGGAGCTTCGCGTTCGGGTATGCGAAGCCGGTCCCGATCAACCCGTATTTCATGAAGAAGAAGACCGACATCCTGCTGGTGTCTCTTGCCGGCCCGATGACCAACTTCGCGGTCGCCTTCGCCATCGCGCTCATCGGTCTGGTGGTTCACCTCGCCGGGGCGGCGACGACGTCCGTCACGACATCGAGCATCCAGGTCTCGGAGTTGTTCTCGTTCTTCTACTTCGCCGCATTCATAAACATCTGGCTGGGCATCTTCAACCTGATACCGATCCCGCCACTGGACGGCTCGCACGTCCTGGAGTACTTCCTCTCCAGCGAGTCGAGGGCCTACTACGAGAGGATAGCTCCCTTCGGTTTCATAATAATCTTCCTGTTCCTGTGGCTGGCGGGGCCGTCGCTGTTCAACCTTCTCCACCCGTTCCTCTCCCTTCCCGGGAGGATAATGGGGATACCATCGATGTTGTTATGATGCCGATTGAAAAACGCAGGCCGGAGGTAATGATTTGAAGGACAGGGTGGTAAGCGGGTACAGGCCCAGTGGAAGGCTCCACCTGGGGCATTATCATGGCAACCTCAACAACATGATAAGGCTGCAGGACACGCACGAGTGCTTCTTCTTCGTTGCGGACTGGCACGCACTGACCACCGGCTACCGCGACACTTCCAGGCTGGGCGAGTGGACCACCGAGATGGTGCTGGACTGGCTCGCCGCCGGCATCGACCCGGGCAGGTGCACCATCTACAGGCAGTCGGACATCTCGGGCATCCCCGAGCTGGTGCTCTACCTGGGCATGGTGATCACGCTGGGCGAGCTGGAGAGAAACCCCACTTACAAGGAGCAGTTGCGCGAGCTGGACTCGCGGGTGGTGAACACCTACGGCTTTTTGGGCTATCCGGTGCTGATGGCCACCGATATCCTGGCCGTGGACGCCGAGCTGGTGCCGGTGGGGGAGGACCAGTTGCCGCACCTGGAGCTGACCCGCGAGATCGCCAGGGACTTCAACTCGCTTTACGGCGACACTTTCCCTGAGCCGCAGCCGATACTGTCGACCGCGCCCAAGATTGCCGGGACCGACGGGCGCAAGATGTCCAAGTCTTATGCGAACTACATCGGCATCGACGAGGAGCCCGGGCAGATCCACAAGAAGGTCCGCAAGATGATAACCGACCCCGCGCGCATGCGCAGGGATGACAAGGGGCACCCCGAGGTCTGCTCGGTCTACACGCTCTACCGGGTCTATTTCCCCGACGAGCTCGACCGCGTGGCCGACGAGTGCTCGCAGGCGAGCATCGGGTGCACCGACTGCAAGGACAGGCTCTCGGAGAAGATCGCCGCCGACCTTGCGCCGTTCCGGGAAAAGCGCGCCGAGCTCGCGAAGAAGCCGCAGGTGGTGGGTGAGATACTCGCCGCCGGCGCCGAGCGGGTGAACCCGGTCGTGGACGCATCGCTACAGCGGGCAAGACGCGCGATGAACATCGGGACCCTCTAGGAGAGGCCGTTGAGCTTCGAGGTAAAGATAGAGGTCTTCGAGGGGCCGTTCGACCTGTTGCTCCAGCTCATAATGAAACAGGAGCTGGACATCCACGAGGTGCCGGTGGCCCAGATAACGGCCGCTTTCCTGGAGCACATCGACGCCGCCGAGACCATCGACCTCGACACCGCGACAGAGTTCGTGTTGATAGCGGCCACGCTCCTGTTGATCAAGGCGAGGTCTCTGCTGCCGCGCGACGAGGATGAAGGCGAGGCCGAAGACGAGACCGAGAGCGCGCGCGAGTTCCTGATTGAGAGGCTTATCGAGTACAAGCAGTACTCAAACGCCGCGGACTGGCTGGCCGACGCCTACGCCGAGCACGGCTGGTTCGTGCCCCGGGCGCGCGAGATGGAGGAGGACTACTCGTCGCTCTACCCCGACCCCTTCGAGGGCGTCGAGGCGCGCGACCTGGCCGGCGCGCTGATGGAGCTGCTGGTCGAGCGGGCGACCGAGCACGTGGCCACCGACCATATCGCGCCCATCAGGATCTCCGTGGCGGAGCGGATAGTGGAAGTGCGAAAGCGAGTGGGCGCCGAGGGCAAGACAAAATTCAGCGTGCTGATCGCGGACTGCTCCTCCAAGCTCGAGGTCATAGCCACGTTCCTGGCGATACTGGAGCTGTTCAAGCGCAGGGAGGTCACGCTGCGGCAGCGCAAGCTGTTCGGTGACATCGAGATACAGAAGCTGGAGGCACAAGGCAATGTCGCTTGATGACAACGGGACGGACGAGGCCGACGCGCGGGCCGGGGAGTACGACGCCGCGGCGATGCCGGCCTCCTCGGACGCGGACAAGATGAGCGTGGTCGAGTCGCTCCTCTTCGTTTCCGGCGAGCCTCTATCCGCCGGCGCGGTGAGCGAGATAACCGGGTTCGACCCCGGGGCCGTGCGCGAGATCATTAACCGCCTGGTCGAGTCCTACGAGATGCGGGACGGCGGGATCGTGATACGTGAGGTGGCCGGGGGTTTCGGTTTCTACTCCACGCCGGGGGCCGCGCCCTATATCTCCAGGCTGATCCGCTCGCAGGTGAACCCCAGGCTCACCAGGGCAGCGCTCGAGACCATGGCCATCGTGGCCTACCTTCAGCCGGTGTCGAGGGGCGTAGTCGCTGAGATACGCGGCGTGCAGTCGGAGGGCGTCATGAGGACGCTGGAGGACCGCAGGCTGGTCAAGCAGACCGGCAGGGGCGGGCCGCCGGGCTACGCCGCGCTGTTCAGCACCTCCGACAAGTTCCTGGAGAGGTTCGGGCTCAAGAGCCTCGATGACCTTCCTGGCCTGGAGGAGTTCGCCCCCGATGACGCAACAATAGAAAAGATAAAGAGAAGCCTTTCGTGGGAGCTCGAGGAGGACATTGGAACAGCCGGAGGATGGAGCCCCCCAGAGGGTCCAGAAGATACTGTCGAGGGCGGGGATAGCGTCGAGGAGGGCGGCGGAGGCCCTGATAATGGCGGGCCGGGTGAGCCTGAACGGGACGACGGCGTCACTGGGTGACAAGGCCGTCCCCGGCAGGGACGTCATCGAGGTCGATGGGATCGAGCTCTGCGTGGAGCCTGAGCTCGTCTACTTCGCGCTGAACAAACCCGCCGGCGTGGTGAGCACGGTCACCGACCCTCAGGGGCGCCCGACTGTGCTCGACGCCCTGGGCGAGGAGGCGGTCGCGGGCAGGCGCCTCTTCCCGGTCGGCAGGCTGGACATGGATTCGACCGGACTTATACTCTTAACCAATGACGGCTTTCTCGCCAACCGGCTCATGCACCCGCGCTTCGGCGTGCCGAGGGAGTACGTCGTGGAGGTCGAACCCCCTCCTCGCAGGGAGGATCTGGCGCGGCTGAGAAAGGGCGTGGTCCTCGAGGACGGCGACACCGGGCCGGCACGTGTCTCCGAGACGGGGCGCTCCGGAGGCAGGGCTCTGGTGGACATGGTGATCCATGCGGGCAGGAAGAGGCAGATAAGGCGGTCGTTCGAGCACCTGGGGTTCAGGGTTGTTACCCTGAACCGCGTGAGGATAGGCAACCTGGGGCTCGGCTCGCTGAGGCCCGGAACCCACCGCCAGCTCGAGGCGACAGAGGTGCGGGAGCTCTACAAACAGACAGGACTTGGAGAATGAACCGATGAAGGAGGTTCGATGAGGGTCAGGGCGTTGCGCGGTGCGGTTACCGCGGATGAAGATACCAAAGATGAGATAATCTCTTCGACGACCGAACTCCTGGAGGAGATGCTCGACCGCAACGACGTCGGCACCGAGGACGTGGTGTTCATTATCTTCACCGCCACCGGGGACCTCACAGCGGAGTTCCCCGCTGCCGCGGCGCGCAAGATCGGACTCTCGCACATCCCGGTGATCTGCGCGCGCGAGCTCGAGGTCGAGGGCTCCCTGCCGCGCACGGTGAGGGTGATGATGCTCATCAACACGGACAAAGCGCGCGAGGGTCTCAGGCACGTCTATCTGAAGGACGCGCGCCAGCTGAGGATGGACCTGCCGGAATGAGGCGCGCCACATCTTCTTCGAGCGGAACGGAACAGGGTGACAGGCTATGATGATAGTGATGCGGGACGGATCGAGCGACGAGCAGGTGCAGGCCGTCATCGACAAGCTGCACGAGGTGGGCGCGGAGGCGCACCTCTCTCGCGGTGAGTTCAAAACGATAATCGGGGCGATCGGCGACAGGGAGAGGATATCTCTGATCCCCTTCGAGGCCCTGAACGGCGTGGACAGCGTGGTCCCGATCATGAAGCCGTACAAGCTCGTCAGCCGCGAGTTCCAGCAGGAGTACTCGGTGGTGAAGGTGGGGCCGACAGAATTTGGCGGCGAGAGCTTCGTCGTCATCGCCGGACCCTGCGCGGTCGAGTCCGAGGAGCAGATGGTCGCCACGGCGAAGGCCGCGCGCGCGGCCGGCGCGGGGATGCTGCGCGGCGGCGCCTTCAAGCCCAGGACCTCTCCCTATTCTTTTCAGGGCATGGGCGAGGAAGGCCTCAAGCTCCTTGCACTGGCCCGCGAGGAGACGGGCCTGCCGGTGGTGACTGAGGTCGTAGACGTGAGGCACGTGGAGCTGGTCGCCTCGTACGCGGACATGCTGCAGATCGGCGCGCGAAACATGCAGAACTTCCTTCTGCTGGCCGAGGTGGGCATGCAGGAGAAGCCGGTCATGCTAAAGCGCGGGCTCTCCAACACCATCGAGGAGATGCTCATGGCCGCGGAGTACGTCGTCCGGGGCGGCAACGCGGGGGTTATACTGTGCGAGCGCGGGATAAGGACGTTCGAGACTGCGACCCGCAACACGCTCGACCTGTCCTGCATACCGCTGGTCAAGGAGCTTTCGCACCTGCCGATCATAGTCGACCCCAGCCATGCGACCGGCAAGCACGAGCTGATCGCGCCGCTCTCCAAGGGCGCGCTGGCCGTCGGTGCGGACGGTATAATGATCGAGATACACCCCGACCCCAGAGCCGCGTTGTGCGACGGGCCGCAGTCGTTGCGGCTCGAGGAGTACGCGCTGCTCATGGACGAGCTCAGGTCCCTTGCCCCGGCGCTCGGCAGGAAGATGTGATCGAGGCCGCACGCCGCGGCGGTCGCGCAACTTTTCGTTTCTTTGAACTGGTCCAGGTGAAACCGTCATGCTTGAAAAGATAACCATAATCGGCACGGGACTCATGGGCGGCTCGCTTGCGCTGGCGCTGCGCCAGGCGCGCGCGGCATCCGTCATCGCCGCTTACGACTCCGACCCGGCCGCCAGGGAAGATGCCGGCAGGATGGGCGTCGCTGACCAGATGTTCGACGACGCGCAGGAGGCATGCCGGGGAGCGGAGGTCGTATTCATCGCGACCCCGATCAGCGCCATCGTCGGGGCTGTCGCGGCCTGCTCCGGAGCGCTGGCGCCCGGCACTGTCGTCTCCGACCTCGCCTCGACCAAGAAAAACGTCATCGATGAGATAACCGGTATGCTGCCGGCGGGCGTCGGCTACGTCGGGGGGCACCCCATGACCGGCTCGGAGCAGTCAGGCGTCCGCTTCGCGGCTGGCGACATGTTCGACATGAGGTACTACATCCTGACCCCCACTGAAGAAACGGACCCCGACGATCTTGCGCGGATACAAGCGCTTCTGACCTCAATAGGGGCGCGGGTCATCTCGATGGACCCCGAATCACACGATCGCGCCATGGCCACGGTGAGCCACGTCCCCCACTTGCTGTCGTTGCTGCTGATGCAGCTCGCCTCCCGGGAGCAGGGGAGGACGAAGAGCACCTACCGGATAGCCGCGGGTGGCTTCAGGGACATGACGCGCATCACCGCCAGCAGTCCCGACATGTGGCTCGACATCGTGCGCGAGAACAGGGCCTTCATCATCGAGAGACTCAGGGAATACGGCGAGAGCGTCAGCTGGCTGCTGGCCGTCCTGGCAGACGAGGACGACGAGGCGCTGCGGAAGATGTTCGTGGACGCGGCCGCCGCCCGCGAGGAGCTCCTGGCCAAATCGGGGATCCCGTCTGCGGAGCTCTACAGCGTGTCGCTGCCGGTCCCGGACGAGCCGGGTGTGATAAGCCGCATCACCACCGCCATGGGCTCCATCGGGATAAACATAGAGGACATAAGCATCACGCACCCGCTCGAGGGGGAGACCGGCATCCTCGCGCTCAAGATTCTGGGCGAGCGGAGCGCGGCGGAGGCCGGTGCTCACCTGCGGACACTCGGCTACCGTGCCTCGACGGGAAAGGTCTGAGCCATGGAAGCGAGATTCGCGCCGTCGATCGGGCTGGCAGGGAGCCTGGCAGTCCCTGGTGACAAGTCGATATCGCACAGGGCGGCGATCATAGGCGCGCTCGCGGATGGGACCACCACGGTCAGGGGGTACAGCCAGGCGGCGGATTGCTCCAACACGCTGGATGTCCTTCGAGCGGTCGGCGTCCGCATCGAGGTTGGCGATGGGGCCATCAGCATCATCGGTAGAGGCGTGGGCGGCTTCGAGGCACCGGTCGGCCCACTCCACTGCGGGAACTCGGGGACGACCATGCGGCTCGTCGCGGGCGCTCTGGCGACGTCTCCCAACGCGGCCGTCCTCACCGGTGACGACAGCCTCAACAAGCGCCCGATGCGAAGGGTGATCGAGCCGCTCACGATGATGGGAGTGAAGTGCCAGGCAAGCGATGAAGCCGGTCATCCGCCATTGACCGTGAGAGGCGGCAGGCTCGACGCGATAACGTACGCGCCCCCGGTGGCGAGCGCCCAGGTCAAGTCCGCCGTCCTGCTGGCCGGGCTGGGAGCGCGAGGGGTGACCACGGTGCGGGAGCTGGTACCCACGCGCGACCACACCGAGAGGATGCTGAGGCTGGCGGGAATCCAGGTCTCCAGCGCCGGGCCGGTGGTCTCGGTGACGCCCGGCGTTCCCTGCGCGTTCGACCTGCGGGTGCCCGGCGACTTCTCTTCGGCAGCATTCTTTATCACGGCGGCCCTGATGGTGCCGGGTTCGGCGGTGACGGTGACCGGGGTGGGCCTCAACCCGACCAGGACTGAGTTCCTGAGGCTGCTCGAGCGCATGGGTGCCCGGCTGGAGGTGACTGAGAACGAGGGCGACGCGGCACATGAGCCGTCGGGAGATATCCGTGCGGAGAGCGGCCCGCTGGAGGCGATAGATGTCTCGGCTGACGAGGTGGCGCTCTCCATCGACGAGGTGACCCTGCTGGCGCTGCTGGCCACGTCCGCTCGTGGAACGACCACCATCAGGGGCGCGCGGGAGCTCAGAAACAAGGAGTCGGACAGGATCTCCGGGACGGTTGCCGGCCTCAGCGCGATGGGGGCGAAGATCGAGGAGACCACCAGCGGGATGGTGATCGAAGGCCCGGTGGAGCTGCAGGGCGCGCGGGTCGGTTCGCGAGGAGACCACAGGATCGCGATGATGCTCGGCGTGGCGGGGCTCGCCGCTTGCGGCGAGACTATCGTGGAAGGATGGGAGTGGACGCAGATCTCCTATCCCGGGTTCGGAGAAGCGCTCAGCCGGTTGCGGAAGGCGAGCCCGTGATGCGCGATGAGGGTGCCGCCGGGCGGTTGCAGATCGCCATAGACGGCCCGGCGGCGTCCGGCAAGAGCACCGTGGCGCTGGGGATCGCGCGCAGGATCGGGTTGCTGCTGGTGGACAGCGGCTCGATGTACCGAACGGTCGCCCTCATCTCCATGGAAGAGGGCATCTCCGCCGACGACCGAGAGGCGCTGATCGAGATAGCCCGCCGGGTGTCATCGTCTTTCAGGCTCGAGCTCGCCGAAGGGGATACGCTGAGGGTCTACCTTGGTGAGCGCGACGTGACCGCCGAGATCCGGTCACTCGAGGTGGGCCGGTCGGTCTCACCGGTCTCCGAGGAGCCCGGGGTCCGGGCCGAGATAGTCAGGCTTCAGAGGTGCCTGGTGGAGGGCCGCGACGCCGTGGTCGAGGGAAGAGACATCGGCACCACCGTCCTGCCGGACGCTCCGCTGAAGGTCTTCCTGGAGGCGACGAGCCCTGAGAGGACGCGCAGGCGCGCGCTGGAGCTGGAGGCCAGGGGCGTTGATGTCGACCGCGACCAGGTGCGCGAGGAGATCGCCCTGCGCGACCGGATCGACTCCTCTCGGGCGGTGAGCCCGCTCAGGCCGGCGGCGGACGCCGTGCCCATCGACACCACCGACAAGACCGCGGAGGACGTGGTCGACGAGATAATCGGGCTGCTGGCCGACAAGGGCCTGATCCACTGACAACTTCCCCGCCAGCGACCCGTCCGGCGAGCAGGCTTGCATCGGCATCACGTTTCCTCTATCATCTCTCGCACTATGAAAGACAAGGCAGTGCGTACCAACAACTGGTGGTGGAGCTCCTAAGAGGAGTTCCGCGCTGCCCTGACAACTGAACAGGCCGTGGGACTTAAAGATCCCGCGGCTCATTTTTTGGGAAGACCCCGGTCGCGGACCGGGTTTTTTGTTGTCAACGGATGAAAGGAGAACGACAATGCCACCCAAGGAAGGCCCGTACAAGGTGATGCTCTCGGAGGAGGAGATCCCGACCTCCTGGTACAACATCCAGTCGGACCTGCCCACTCCTCTGTCGCCGCCGCTCCACCCCGGGACCAGAGAGCCGCTGGGGCCCGAGGACCTGGCGCCGCTGTTCCCGATGGAGCTGATCAAGCAGGAGATGAGCCAGGAACGCTACATCGAGATACCCGATGAGGTGCGGGAGGTCTACAAGCTCTACCGGCCGACCCCGCTGCGCAGGGCATACAGGCTCGAGCGCGAGCTGGACACCCCGGCCAAGATGTTCTACAAGGACGAGAGCGTGTCGATGGCCGGCAGCCACAAGCCCAACACCGCCATCGCGCAGGCCTATTACAACAAGGCCGAGGGCGTCAAACGGATCGCCACCGAGACAGGCGCCGGCCAGTGGGGAAGCGCGCTGGCGCTGGGGTGCAAGTTTTTCGGGATCGAGCTGAAGGTCTTTATGGTGCGGATCTCTTACGACCAGAAACCTTACCGCCGAGCCATGATGCACGTGTGGGGAGCCGATGTCGTGGCCAGCCCGTCGGAGCTCACCAACTCCGGTCGCGAGATCCTGGCGCAGGACCCGGACTCGCCGGGAAGCCTGGGCATCGCCATCAGCGAGGCGGTGGAGGTCGCGGCCACGGACCCGGACGCCCGCTACTCGCTGGGGAGCGTTCTCAATCACGTCTGCATGCACCAGACCGTCATCGGGCTGGAGGCCAAAGCGCAGATGGAGAAGATCGGCGAGTACCCTGACATGGTCATCGGATGCGTGGGGGGCGGCAGCAACTTCGCCGGCGTGTCCTTCCCGTTCATGAAGGACAAGTTCGAGGGCAAGGACATCCGCATGATCGCTGTCGAGCCCACGTCCTGTCCCACGCTGACCAAGGGGAAATACGAGTACGACTTCGGCGACGAGGCCGAGCTCGCGCCGGTGGTCATGATGTACACCCTGGGCCACAGGTTCGTGCCTTCTCCGATACACGCCGGTGGCCTGCGCTACCACGGTGCCAGCCCGATCGTATCCAAGCTGGTCCACGAAGGTTACGTCGAGGCGAGGGCCTACCCGCAGACGACAGTCTTCGACTCAGCAATGCTGTTCGCCCGCACCGAGGGCACCATCATCGCGCCCGAGTCGTCTCACGCGCTCAAAGCGGCGATAGACGAGGCGCTCCAATGCAAGGAGTCCGGCGAGTCCAAGAACATCCTGTTCAACCTGAGCGGGCACGGGCTGCTCGACCTGGGCGGGTACGAGGAGTACATAGCGGGCAATCTCACCGACTAGGCAAAGGTGAACCGGTGAGCGCCTGAGAATAATTGTCTCGTAGGGAAGGCCGTGCGTCGCGGGCGAGCACCCGGCAGTTCGTGCGGCCTGTCCCCGGGACAGGCGCTGGAGTCCCACCGTCTCGCGGCTGCATGAGGGAGGCCGAGTTCTTATGGTGATGATCTGCCCGGCGTGTGGAGCGGAAAACCCCGATCACGCGGATTACTGCAACCTGTGCCACTCGACTCATGGGTTCGACGACCCGGAGTACGGCGCTCCGCCCGCGTTCGACGAGGGGTACGGGAACAGCTATCCTTCGAGCTTCAGAGACGACGCGCCCGTTCCCTCACCCGAGGACTTCACCCAGCTGCCTGATGCCAGTCCGGTGGACATCGGACGGTACGGGACCAGGTCAGGGGAGCGGTTCTCCGAGGACGCCTCGCCCCTCGCGGAGGATGCTGCGGCGAAGCCCGTGGAGGTCGGCCAGTACGGGGTGAGGACCGGGCACGACCCCGGCGAGCCCGCCCCCGAGCAGTACTACTACGAGAGCCAGCACGGCAAGGACGGCAAGAAGCGAAGGCTGAGGCGCCGCAAGTAAGGCAAAGCGCGTGCTCTTGTCGTCGCACTCATGTCTCGCGCGGTGGACGCCAATGCGCCGCTTTGGCAGCCTTTCTGTCACACGCAAAGTATCTCTGGTATCATTGCGCTGAAAACTGAGCACGTCACGGAGGTCGGATCCAATGTTCGCTTCGCTCATCGCAGCACCATTAATAGCGTGGTCCAGCGGCTGGACCTATATCATGTTCGGCGCGTTGGTCCTGGCCATCATCTGCGGCACCTGGGCCGGCGCGGTCGCGACCCGCAAGGGCAGGAGCATGCAGTGGTGGTTCATCATAGGTTTCTTCCTGACCGTAATCGGGGTGATCGCGATATACATCGCTCCCAAGAAGCAGGCCGCAGCCAAGACCGGGGCAAAGAGCTAGCCGTACGGCCCGCCCCGGAATCTGCCAACACCGCCGTTACTTCCTCGTAAAGTCTGACTCTGGAAGAAGTATCTAATCATGTGGGTTCCTCCGGAAGCGCCGAAGGTGCTTCCTCCGTCACTGGTGCCGAAGGCCGGAGTCGAACCGGCACGGGGTGTTACCCCACTGGTTTTTGAGACCAGCGCGTCTACCATTCCGCCACTTCGGCGCACTGCGATATTATAACAAGGTCGGATGCGGCATGGAGAGAGTATGCTCGGCCACGTTATCGCGTATGAGAACAGCGCAGTGAGGCTATGGCTCCTCAGGCTATATGCGCGCCACGAAGTATTCATCCTTTCAGTCATGTACCGGATCGTGAAGAGCCCTGTCATGCGCTGGTCTTTGGCCCGACAAGCAGTGTTCCATACGCTCGCCTATCCGGCTGCAAGGTGGGGGATCACCGGGACGCCGAGGGCGCCGGCCGAACTGGAGTCCTTCTTCGAAGGGGCCTCGCGCATCGCGGTCGGGCCCTGCCGCTGCAGGACGGCCCACGGCGCGTGCGAGCATCCGCTGCGTACCGACATCGTCGTGAGGACGGGCTTCGGCGTCTGGAGGGATGTCTTCGACACGGATTTCGAAGAGATAACCGCGGCCGAGGCGCTGGAGATATGTACCGACTGCCACCAGCAAGGTATGGCGCAAATCTCTTACGCGCACCTGGACCTCGGCACCGGAGGCAGCACGTTCGTAATGTGCAACTGTTGCGGTGACGGGTGCCCGCCCCTTCTGGCGCGAAGCCACTACGGAGAGGAACGCTATCCTTTCCACAAGGGCATCATGCGCACTTACGTGGAGACCGACCGCTGCGGAGGATGCGGCGAGTGCGTCTCCTACTGCGTCTTCGGGGCCCGCGCCATTGGCCCCGACTCGAAGGCGCGGGTCGAGGGCTGCCACGGGTGCGGCCTGTGCGTGTCCCACTGCCCCAGCGGCGCGGCGTCCTACGTTTGAGAGCTCGAAAAAGAGGCCTGGCGCGACCGCGCGAGGCCTTGACGCGAAAGGCGGATAGTTTGGCAGAGGATAAGCGGAAGGTGCTCCTGATAGACGGTCATAGCCTGGCGTACCGGGCTTTCTTCGCCCTGCCCGTGACCATGACCACCACCGGAGGGCAGCCCACCAACGCGGTCTACGGATTCGCCAGCATGCTGCTCAAGGTCCTCGACGAGGAGAAGCCGGACGCGGTCATCGTCGCACTCGACGGGCCACGCTCCGCGCTGCTGAGGACCAAGGAGTACCCGCAGTACAAGGCTCACAGGCCAACCATGCCTCAGGACCTGCGTGGGCAGATCGAGATGATCACGCATCTGCTCGGACACATGCGCATACCCGTGGTGACGGCACAGGGCCACGAGGCGGACGACGTCATCGGCACCATTGCGGCGGCGGTTGCGGCCGTTGGTGAAGAAGCGGTAATAGTGACCGGCGACAAGGACACGCTGCAGCTGGTGAGGCCTGGCGTGCGTGTGCTGATGACGGGCAAGGGCATCACCGAAACGGTCACCTACGACAGGCTGGCGGTCGAGGAGAGGTACGGGGTCGAGCCCGAGAAGCTGCCCGACGTCGCGGGCCTTAAGGGCGACGCCTCGGACAACATCCCCGGCGTTCCCGGCATCGGGGAGAAGGGGGCACTTTCGCTCATCGCTCAGTACGGCTCGCTGGAGGGCCTCTACGACAACCTGGACGGGGTGACCGGCGCCAAGCGCAAGATTGCGTTGGAGGAAAATCGCGACATCGCATTCCTTTCCAGGAAACTCGCCATCATCGACACGTCGGTACCGCTGGAGCTGGACCCCCGCGAGGTCTCGTTCGCTGACTGGGACAAGCACGAGGTCTTCGACTACCTGACCGCGCTCGAGTTCAAAACGCTGGCCAGGAGGTTCATCGAGACGTACGGCGAGGTGGCGGCCGGCGGGGCCGAGGCGGGCAAGGAGATAACCTACCGGCTGGTCGATGACACCGACCCCGCAAGCCTGTCCGCGTTCGTGCGAGAGGCCACCGACGCAGGGGTGGTGAGCATGGCCGCCGCGCTTTCCGGCTCCGGCTACTGCGACGTCGATCTCGACTCGGTCGCGCTCGCCACGGCCGACATGATGCTGATCGCCAGGCCAGGCAGCGGCGCTTTCGAGGCAGCCCGCGGGCTGCTGGAGTCGCCCGGCGTCGAGAAGATGACCCACGACGGCAAGCTGGCCCTGGAGGCGCTGGACAAGGCAGGCGTGTCGACGAGGTCGTTGCGCCTCGACACCGCGCTCGCCGCGTACCTGGAGAACCCATCTCTGGGCAGCTACCTGATCGGCGACATCTGGGAGAGGAACCTGGGGGGAGTGGTCGAGATCGAGGGTCTGGCCGAAGCGGGGGAGCCCGTCGAACAGCCCTCGCTCCTTTACGAGGAGGAAGAAGGGCACGGCGAGCTCGCCAGAAGCGCCGCCAGAGAAGCCGCGATGGTGTTTCACCTGAGCCCGGTGCTGGCGGAGAAACTCCACGCGTTGGAGATGCGCGTCCTTGCGGACGAGGTCGAGCTCCCGCTGATGTTCATCCTCAAGGAGATGGAGGAGACCGGCGTGACGGTTGACTCCGACGCGCTGCGGGCGCTTTCCTCTGAGGCGGCGGGCGTGCTGGCGGACCTTCAGAGCGACATATACGGCCTTGCCGGGCACGAGTTCAACATCGGCTCGACCAGGCAACTGGCCCAGGTGCTGTTCGAGGAGCTGCGCCTGCCCACGGCCAAGAAGACCAAGACCGGTTACTCCACCGACGTATCGGTGCTGGAGTCGCTGCGCGGTGAGCACGAGATCGCGGCCAAGGTGATCGAGTACCGCGAGTACTCCAAGCTGAAGTCGACCTACTTCGACGTGCTGCCGCGACTGGTATGCCCTCAGACGGGCAGGGTCCACTGTCAGTTCAACCAGACGGCTACTTCCACCGGAAGGATATCCTCGAGCAACCCCAACCTTCAGAACATCCCGGTGCGCACGGAGATCGGCAGGAAGATACGGCGCGCCTTCATCCCCTCGCGTCCCGGATGGCGCATGCTGGTCGCGGACTACTCCCAGATCGAGCTGAGAGTGCTGGCCCACGTTTCAGAGGACCCGCTGCTGCTGGCGGCATTCGAGCGGGGGGACGACATCCATCTCCAGACCGCGTCGAGCGTGTTCGGGGTTCCGCAGGAAGAGGTCACCGGCGAGATGCGGCGCATGGCCAAGGTCGTGAACTTCGGGGTCGTCTACGGCATGGGATACTACGGGCTCTCGTCCAGGCTGGGCATCAGCATGGAGGACGCCACGGCCTGGATCGACGCCTACTTCGCGACGTATGCGGGAGTGAGGCTGTACCGGGACCGGTGCATCGAAGAGGCCGCGCGCAAGGGCTACGCCATCACCTTGCTGGGGCGCAGGAGGTTCATCCCGGAGCTTGCCAGCCCCAACCGGCAGACCCGGGAGCTAGGGGAGAGGCTGGCCATCAACACGCCGCTGCAGGGGACCGCAGCCGACATCATCAAGAAGGCGATGGTCGACGTCCACGAAGCCATGGCGGGCGGCGGGTTCGAGGCGTTGATGACGCTGCAGATACACGACGAGCTCATCTTCGACGTGCCCCCCGCAGAGCTCGACCGGCTGAGGGAGCTCGTGACGGAGAAGATGACGGGGGCTGTTGACCTGGTGGTGCCGCTCATCGTCGAGGTGGGCGCGTACGACAACTGGGGGGAGGCGAAGCAGTAGCCGTTGAGGCGGTTGGAGCGGCGCGGCGAGGCAGCCCGTCCCGGGCAGCGACCGGCTCATCGAAGCCCACGCGCGGTTTACTTGCGGCGCTAAAAGGTATGTGTTATTCATATCTCCGTACACCACAACGATTGGAAGGAAAACAACACGATGACAGACGACGAGATGCAGGCCGACGAGGACCAGGCACAGGCGGCGGAGACGGAGACCAAGACAGAGGCGGAAACGACGACTGAGAGCAAAGAGGAAAGCAGGGCGACGGAGACCGAGTTCGACGACGAAGACGAAGAGAGCCTCATCACCGGGGCCGGGGCCGCTGAATCGCTGGCGAGCCTGGGCCTCCCCCCCGAAGAAAGTCAGAAGGTGCCGGACTACGACGGCACGATCAAGATATTCAATGAAGGTGACATAGTCAGCGGCACCGTGGTGCGGGTCGACAAGGAAGAGGTGCTGCTGGACATAGGCTACAAGTCCGAGGGCGTCATCCCGGCGCGGGAGCTCTCCATCCGCTACGACGTCAATCCTGAAGACATCGTGCACCTCGGCGACCACGTCGAGGCTCTCGTCCTCCAGAAGGAGGACAAGGACGGCCGCCTGATCCTCTCCAAGAAGCGCGCCGAGTACGAGCGCGCGTGGGTCAACGTGGAGGACAAGTTCAACTCCGGCGAGAACGTCGACGGCGAGGTCATCGAGGTCGTCAAGGGCGGTCTCATCCTGGACATCGGGCTGCGCGGCTTCCTGCCGGCGTCGCTGGTGGACCTCCGCCGAGTGAAGGACCTGCAGGCGTTCGTCAACACCCGCCTCGAG
>DAIQAV010000018.1:0-21798 GCA_036781505.1 Candidatus Anoxymicrobiaceae bacterium
CGTACCGGGCGTCCGAAGGGTCAATGCCCATGGACGGTGGGACCCACTTGACGCAGACGGCGCCCGCCTCGGCGCACCTGTCGAGCTCGTCGATGGCATCGGGCCGCGCCGGGTGGATGCTCGCACCGAATATGAATACGTCGGGGTGGCGGGCCACGACCTCCATGGTCCAGTCGTTGGACACCAGGGCCTCGGTCCTGGGGTCGAGCGCACCGGCGGAGTCGCGCAGCCCGTCCATGCCGAAGATGAGCGCTTTGTCCAGTAAGGAGGCCTCGCGGACCAGCCGCGCCAGGTGGTCGGCGTAGGCCAGGTCGAAGATCTCGTCGCTCACGCGCAGGCTGACGCCGGCCATCTTGCTCAGATACCAGGCGGTCAAGCTCTTGCGCATGGCGGGCGAGATGAAGCACTTGTGCTTTTCCTGGTCCGCCCCCATCAGGTGGACGTGTGCGTCTATCCGGATGCGTGCGTCCCGGGAAGTCATGCTCGCCTCATTCTATGTAGGGCTGCACGCCGAGGCTGTTTAGCAGCTTGTTGACGTCCTCGCGCGCTCGGTTCCTCGGGATGACCGCGACGAACCCGCCGCTGTCGACAACCATTTCCCCGGGCATGAGGCCCAGCATCATGACACGGGTGATCATGGGTACGCGGATCCACGCCTCCATGTTGTAGCCACCCGGCATCGCGGTGAGCTTGACCATCTGCGGGGCCACCCAGAATCCGGTGCCGCGCTGGTACAGGCGCGACGCCTCGTCCTGCTCCGACAGCTTGTAGCCGGACTGCACCGACCACGCGTCGACCTTGCCCCAGATGTCTTCGGTGGCCTGGAACTGCCGCACCGTCCTTCCTCTGACCGCCATGTCGTTGTTCCTTTCGTCTTAAGATTCCCCGTGCGCCCAAACCTCGCCGGGCCAATGTAGATGATACAAGTGGACTCGAATGGCCGCCACCCCGGCCGGCGGATCATTCTTGCCGTTGTTACATGATTGTTAAGCAAGCTGTCAGCTGATTGACATCGGTTCTACTGCGCAGCATGATATAGATTCGGTACGCAGAACCTTCTCGGAGGTGGCACTTTGGACGCTGTCTTTATCTTTATATTGCTCTCGGCGTTAGGAACGCTGCTGCTACTGGTCAAGGCCTGCCAGAAGCTCTAGGAGGCCTGATGGAACAGATAGTAATCGCCGTTATCGCGCTTGCCCTGCTCACATATCTTTTCTACGCGCTGATCAGGCCGGAGAGGTTCTAGGTGTCCCTATGACGGTCTGGGGCTGGCTAGAGATCGCCATCGTCGCGGTGGTGGTCACGCTACTGGTCAAACCCGTAGGGACATACCTGTACAAGGTGTTCGAGGGGAAGAAGCCCTTCGGTGACCGCGCCCTTGGTCCTGTTGAACGCCTGCTGTTCCGTGTTCTTTCGATCGACCCGCGGACCGAGTACGGCTGGTCTGGCTATATCATCCGCATGGTCGTCCTCGATTTCGTGATCATCTTCTTCGCGTATCTGGTCCTGCGGGTCCAGGGGCACCTGCCCCTCAATCCGGTCGGCGTGCCGGGCATGCGACCCGACCTGGCGTTCAACACCTCGGTAAGCTTCGGCACCAACACCAACTGGCAGGCTTATGCCGGTGAGACCCAGGTCTCCTACCTGACGCAGATGATCGCGTTATCGGTGCTGATGTTCACCTCCGCCTCCGCGGGACTGGTGGTCGGCATATCGTTCATGCGCGCGATCTCGCGCAAGGGCACCCCCTACATCGGAAACTATTACGTCGACTTCATCCGCGCGATCGTGAGAGTGCTCCTTCCTCTGGCGTTGATCCTTTCGATCGTCATCGTGCCGATGGGCGTGATCCAGACGTTAAAGGGGCCGGCCAAGGCCACTACTCTCGAGGGAAAGACGCAGGAGATACCCAGGGGGCCGGTGGCGGGCCTGGAGTCGATAAAGCACCTGGGCAACAACGGTGGCGGGTTCTTCAACGCCAACGCCGCCCATCCCTTCGAGAACCCCAACCCCGTCACCAACCTGTTGTTCATGATCGCGATGTTCCTCATCCCTGCGGCCATGACGCAGACGCTGGGGCGCTACCTCAATAACTCCAAGCAGGGCTGGGTGCTCTTCTGTGCTTTGCTTGCTCTGTTTTTGCTGCTAGTGTGCCTCACCTATACGTTCGAGGCGAAAGGGAATCCGAAGATCGCCAAGCTCGGGGTCAACAACAGCGCCGGCAATATGGAGGGAAAGGAAAGTCGCTTCGGTGTGGCGGATTCGTCCGTCTTCGGCGCCACAACGGTCAGCGCGACCACCGGAAGTGTGAACTCGATGCACTCGAGCTATACCGCCATGGGGGGGATGATGTTGCTCACTGGAATGATGCTCAACGTCATCTACGGCTCCTGCGGGGCGGGGATGACCAACATCCTGATGTATGTCGTGCTGACGGTGTTCATCGCCGGACTGATGGTCGGCCGGACCCCGGAGTTCGTCGGCAAGAAGATCGAATCCCGGGAGGTGAAGCTGTCGGTGATCGCCCTGCTCGCACACCCGGTGACCATCCTTGCCTTCGTGGCCCTGGCGGTGGTGGTCCCCTCAGCCCGCAACGCTGTTCTCAACAGGGGCCCCCACGGGCTGACCGAGATCGTTTACTGTTACACCTCCGCCGTGGCCAACAACGGAAGCGCGTTTGCCGGGCTGGCCGTGAACTCGGGCTTCTACAACATAACCACGGGGCTGGCGATGCTCATAGGCAGGTATGTGGTCTTTATTCCGATGATCGCTGTCGCCGGCTCTCTCGCCCAGAAGCAGACCGTCCCGCCGTCGGAGGGAACGTTCCGCACCGATAACGGGCTCTTCGCGGCCCTCCTGATCGGTGTCGTAGTAATCATCAGCGCCCTGACCTTCTTCCCCGTGCTGGCCCTGGGGCCGATAGCGGAGAAGCTTGGTCACCTTTTCTAGGAGAAGAGCAGAAGATGGCCGCCGGAGAAAAGAAGAAGAGCAAAGGGCCGGGTTTCATCAACGCCCAGCTGGCGCGCCAGGGCGTCATCGATTCTTTCAAGAAGCTGGATCCAAGGCACATGATCCGCAACCCGGTGATGTTCCTGGTCGAGGTCGGCGCCGCCCTCACCACCTACTTCTTCATCAAGGCCCTGGTGGTGGGCCACACTTCGGTTATATTCCCGCTGCTGATAGCCATCTGGCTGTGGTTCACGGCTTTGTTCGCGAACTTCGCCGAGGCGGTGGCGGAAGGGCGGGGGCGGGCCCAGGCCGAGACGCTGCGCAAGACGCGCGTTGAGACCACGGCCAAGCTGATCCAGCCTGACGGCTCGATAAAGGAGGTCTCGGCCGGCGAGCTGCGCAAGGGCGACAAGGTCCTGGCCGAGGCGGGCGACCTCATTCCCGGGGACGGCGAGGTCTACGAAGGTATCGCCAGCGTCGACGAGGCCGCCATAACCGGCGAATCCGCCCCGGTCATCAGGGGTTCGGGCGGAGACTTCAGCTCCGTGACAGGGGGGACCCAGGTGCTCTCCGACTGGCTGAAGATCGAGATATCCGCAGATCCCGGCCAGAGCTTCCTGGACAAGATGATCGCTCTCGTCGAGGGAGCCGAGCGCCAGAAGACACCTAATGAGATTGCGCTCACCATCCTCCTGATCGCCCTTACCATCATCTTCCTGGTGGTAATCCTGGTGCTGCCATCGATCAGCGGCTACCTCAACGCCAAGACGACTATCACCGCGCTGGTTGCTCTTCTGGTCTGCCTGATCCCCACGACCATAGGCGGCCTGCTGTCCGCGATCGGCATCGCGGGTATCAACAGGCTGACCCAGTACAACGTTCTGGCGATGTCCGGGCGGGCCGTCGAGGCCGCGGGTGACATCAATACCCTCCTGCTGGACAAGACCGGCACCATAACCTTCGGCAACCGGTTCGCCAGCGAGTTCGTGCCTTTCGAAGCTCATTCGGAGGAGGAAGTCGGGCGCTCCGCGATACTCGCGTCTCTCGGCGACGAGACGCCCGAGGGCCGCTCGATCCTCGACCTGGGCGAGAAACTGGGGATAAAGGTCGAGCATCCTGAAGGGGGCAACGTGGTCCCGTTCACCGCGGAGACGCGCATGAGCGGTCTCGACTTCCAGCGGGACAGCTTCCGCAAGGGAGCCGCCGACGCGATCGCTGAGTACGTAAAGTCGTCGGGCAAGGAGCTTCCGGCCAACTACCAGGAAGCGGTGGACTTCATCGCGCAGCAGGGATCGACACCGCTCACCGTGGCGGTGAACGGTGAGGCGATAGGCCTCGTGGAGTTGAAGGACCTGGTGAAACCAGCCATCAGCGAGCGCTTCGACAGGCTCCGCGCCATGGGCATCAGGACCGTGATGATAACGGGAGACAACCCTCTGACCGCCAAAGCGATCGCCGGTGAGGCGGGCGTCGACGACTACGTCGCCGAGGCGAAACCCGAGGACAAGATGGACATCATCCGCAAAGAGCAGGCATCAGGCAAGCTGGTCGCGATGACTGGCGACGGAACAAATGACGCGCCCGCTCTCGCGCTGGCCGACGTCGGCCTGGCGATGAACAGTGGGACCCAGGCCGCGAAAGAAGCCGGCAACATGGTTGACCTCGATTCCGATCCGGCCAAGCTCATCGAGGTGGTCGAGATCGGAAAGCAGCTGCTCATAACACGCGGCAGCCTCACGACCTTCAGCGTGGCGAACGACGTGGCGAAGTACTTCGCCATTATCCCGGCCATGTTCATGGTTGCGATCCCGGGCCTCAGGGCTCTCAACATCATGAAACTGTCGACGCCGCAGAGTGCCATTCTTTCGGCCGTCATCTTCAACGCCATCATCATCGTCCTGCTCATCCCTCTCGCGCTCAAGGGCGTCAAGTACAGGCCGATGGGCGCCAGCGCGATTCTCCGCAGGAACGTACTCATATACGGCGTGGGCGGGCTCATCGCGCCGTTCATCGGGATCAAGCTCATCGACATGCTGTTACACGTCTTCCATTTCGCCTAGGAGGAGTTTTGTCTGACGTCAAGAGGATGGCCAAGATACTGGTACTCGCGGTGGACGTGCTCGGCCTTGCGTATCCTCTGCTGCTGGTCGGCGTGGGCCGCATCGCGGGAAAGAGCGCCGACGGCAACATCGTCACACGCAACGGCAAGGTTGTGGGGTCGCGGGAGACCGGGCAGAGCTTCACCTCGAAGATGTTCTTCCACGGCCGGCCTTCGGCCTCGGACTACGACGCCATGAAGAGTGGCGGGACCAACCTCGGGCCCAACAGCCCCGCACTCCTGCTCGCGGTGAAAGCGCGTATCAAGCAACTGGAGAAGGAGAACCCAGGGTTGAAGACCGACCAGATCCCCGTCGAGCTCCTGACGTCTTCGGCGTCGGGTCTCGATCCCAACATCAGCCAGGAGTCGGCCTTGCTGCAGGTGCCTCGCATCGCGGCCGCCACGCATGTTTCGCAAGCCGCTTTGAGAGAACTGGTTAAGAAGAACACACACGGGCGCTTCCTGTGGGTCTTCGGACAGCCCACCGTGAACGTGCTGGACCTCAACATCCGTATCATCAACCTGCAGGAGGGGTAGAGTGCGCAACGTCATCACGATCTCGCGGCAGAAGGGCAGCGGGGGCATGTGGATCGCCGAGGAACTCGCCAGGCGCCTGTGCTGGAGGTTCATCGGCAAGGACCTCATAACCGAGGCGGCGAGCAAGGCCGGGCTCGACGAGTCCAAGATGCAGAGGGTCTTCGAGGCCAGGGTCAGCTTTCAAGACCGGACAACCTTCGAGCAGCGATCGGTCAAGTACGTCGATGGCATGGCGCAGCTGATGCTCGAGGAGGTCGATAAAGGCGACGTGGTGATCCTGGGCCGGGGCGCCGGCGTGATCATGGCCGAGGATCGCCGGCTGTTCAGGGTCCACCTGGTCGCCGACCTGGACACCCGCATCAAGCGGATCGCCTCGGAGCGGAAGCTAAGAGGATCTAAGGGGCTGGATGAGGCGCGCCGCCTCTGCAACGAATCCGACTACGCCAGAACAGCCTTTCACCAGTACCTGTTCAACGTGGACTGGAACAGCCCACTAATCTACGAGCTGGCGTTGAACACCTCCGACATAACACTCGACCAGGCCAGCGAGATCATACTGAAGGCATTCGAGATCGTTCGGGGGACGAATCTGCGTTGTGATGATTGAGGCTAAGTCTCTTTCTCGTGTTGTCCGATCATCAGCACATTGATGGAGCTGTCCATGTGGATTAGTTCGTCGATAAACGAGGCTCCCACCAGCTTCTTCCAGCGGCTCTGGTTCGGTGACCCCGCGACTATCATGTCGATCTCGTTCTCTTTCGCGAAGTCCATCACGATCTGTGCCAGGTGGGTTCCTGCGCTGCTGAACAGTATGTTGACCTTCCCGCCCAACTCCTCCACCAGCCACATGGTCTTTGATAGCTGTTTCAAAGCCTTGTCGGTGAAGTCCGACTCCTTGGGGGACTCCACGTAGACGGCTATCCAATCCGTGTCGAGACCGGTCGCCAGGGAATAGGCTATACGGACCAAGCGCTCGGCGGTATCGCTCGGCGTGATGCATACCATGATCCGAGACCCCACCGGCACGGGCCTCTTGACCACGGTGAGCTCGGTGTAAGAGCGGAGATCTCCCTCCACGTGCCTGGCGGTGTAGCGGAGGGCGAGCTCACGCAGCGCGAAGATGTTCCCCTTCCTGAAGAAACGCTGCATCGCCTGTTCCGCTTTCTCGGGAACATACACTTTCCCCTCGCGGAATCGCTTCAGCAGCACCTCCGGCGTGATGTCGACCAGCTCGACTTCCTCGGCGTTCTCCAGGAACCTGTCCGGCAGGGTCTCGCCCACCTTCACACCGGTTATCTCCTGCACCACGTCCTTGAGGCTCTCGACGTGCTGGATGTTCAGGGTGGCGAAGACGTCGATGCCGCTGTCGATCAGTTCCTCCACGTCCAGGTACCTCTTGGGGTGGCGCGAGCCGGGGACGTTGGTGTGCGCGAGCTCGTCGACCAGCGCGAGCTTCGGTCGCCTCTCGAGGATCGCGTCCAGGTCCATCTCCCTGAGCTTGATGCCCTGGACCTCGATCTCACGCCTGGGGATGACCTCGAGCCCCGCGAGAAGGGCCTCGGTCTCCGCGCGCCCGTGCGTCTCGGCGATACCAACCACCAGGTCCACGCTCGCACTGTGGAGCTCCTGAGCCTGGCTCAGCATGCGATAGGTCTTGCCGACGCCCGCGGCGGCGCCAAGGAATATCTTCAGCCTTCCTTTGGCGGGCTTGTACTCCTTGACCTCGGCACTGCTTGGAAGGAGAAGCTCTTCACTCAGGCCACTGTCTTTGTCGTCGTCCACGGATGGCTACTTTCCGCCGGGATCACGGCACGCCGCGCTGATGTATCTACGGTCCGTGCCCGCGAACACGGATTGCTCAGACACTACTCCCCAGTATCTCTTCGAGGGCCCTCTGGTTGTTTACATTAGTGATGGCCAGGACCCGGTCGTTCACCTGCAGCAGAGTGTCACCCTCAGGAATCAGCATCGCGTCCTCCCTGACAACAGTGACTATGACGGTCTCCGCAGGCAGGTCCAGCTCGGACAGTCTCTTGCCGACCGCCCGCGCGCCGGCCGGCAGTGTGATCTCGACAAGGCCGATGTCGCTCGCGCGCAGTTTCATCAGCGTTATGACTTCTCCCAGCGTCACTTCCTCATCGATTATCCGTGCGATGATGTCGGGGGAGCTGACCCCTACGTCCACACCCCAGCTGCGGGTGAACAGCCACCTGTTCTTGGGGTTGTTCACGCGGGCGACCACCTTGGGAACCTCGTAGACGAACTTGGACAGGTAGGAAACGACCAGGTTATCCTCGTCGTCACCCGTGACGGCGAGCACCAGGTCGGTCACGGACAGCCCCGCGCCTTCCAACACCAGGGGCTCACAGCCATCGCCGTTGATGATATTGACGTCCGCCAGAGACTTCTCCAACTCGTGGCTCTTGTCCAGGTTCTGCTCGATGACCGTCACACCGTGTTTGTCGCTCAGCATCTCGGCAAGGTAGGCGCCCACCTTTCCTCCACCCACGATCATGACCCGCATCGAATACCTCCTTGGAGAATCAGGAAGCGAAGAACGTCTCCCTCAGTTTATTCACGTGCGCCCTGTTCACCGCGACATGCGCCAGGTCGCCCTTCTCGAACAGGGTGTCCTCCACCGGCATGAAGACTTCGCCGCCGCGTTCGATCGCAACGACTTTCACTTCGCCGCTGATCTCGAACTCGCCGACTTTTCTTCCGGCCAACTTCGCCGGGATATGGACGTCCAGCTCCAGCAACTCAGATTCCAGCACCCCATGTTTGTCGGTCGCGGGCTTGCCCTCGACGAACAGAATATCCAGGATCCTGTTCACCCCCCAGGTCACCGGTGCCACGGTCGGTATGCCCATCCGCTTGTATATCTCCGCCCTCCGCGGGTCATATATGCGTGCGATGACCTGCGGAACATTGAAGACGTCCTTGGCCACCTTGGAGGCCACCAGGTTGGAGTTGTCCCCACTGCTGACCGCGATGAAAGCGTCGGCGTTCTCGATGCCGGCCTCGAGCAGCACGTTGCTGTCAAACCCCACGCCTGTGATGGTCTTGCCCTTGAAGTCCGCTCCCAGGAGGTGAAACGCGTTGGGGTTCTTGTCGATGACCGCCACGGAGTGGCCCTGGCCGGAAAGGTGCTGTGCGAGCCTCGAGCCGGCCCTGCCGCATCCCAGAATGACGATGTGCATTTCTTCGCTCCTCTGTGCCTCAGTGCCTGAAGTGCCTGCGTCCGGTCGTTACCATCGCCATCCCGTGCCGCTCGCAGGCAGCGAGGGCCTCGTCGTCCTTCTTGGACCCGCCGGGCTGGATGACCGCCGCGGCGCCCGCGCCCGCCACCTTCTCCACGGCGTCCGGGAACGGGAAGAAAGCGTCGGAGGCCACCGAGCAACCCGCTGCCCTTCCGGCGGCTTTCTCGACAGCGATCATCGCCGAGTCGACCCTGCTCCTCTGCCCCGCAACCACGCCGCCCGTGGCCTTGTCCTTGACCAGCACGATCGCGTTGGACTTGACGTGCTTGCACACCTTCCAGGCGAACAGCAGGTCGTCCCACTGTGCGTCGGTGGGCTCCTTGGCGGTCGCCACGTTCCAGGCGGAGCGGTCGTAGGGGTCGGTGTCGTAGTCCTGCGCCAGCAAGCCGCCGTGGATGCGCCTGAAGTCCTTGCCGCCGGCCTGGGGCGCGGAGGGGTCGCCCATCTCCAGGACCCGGACGTCCTTGCGCTCCTTGAGGACCGCGAGCGCCGCCTCCTCGAAAGAAGGCGCCAGTAGCAGCTCGATGAAGTTGCCCTTCATCGCGCGCGCGGTGGCCTCGTCAAGCGGCCTGTTGAAGGCTATCACGCCGCCGAAAGCCGAGACCGGGTCGCAGTCCCGCGCCTTGGTGTAGGCGACCTCGAGCGAGTCGTCGGCCGCCACGCCGCAGGGATTGTTGTGCTTCATGATCACGCAGACGGGCTCGTCGAACTCGAGCGCGCAGTTCCAGGCAGCCTCGCCGTCGAGGATGTTGTTGAACGAGAGCGCCGAGCCGTGGAGCTGCGGCGCCGAGGCCAGTGAAGCTCCCTTGGCGCCCTGCTCGGAGTAAAGCGCGGCGGACTGGTGGGGGTTCTCGCCGTAGCGCAGGTCGGAGACCTTCTCGAACGCAAGCACCAGCGAGGGCAGGAAAGCGTCGCCCAGGCCCTCGTTCGCCGTCAGGTAGGCGCTTATCATCGCGTCGTACTCCGCGGTGTGGGTGAAGGCCTCGCGCGCCAGGTCGCGGCGCGTCGCCTCGCTTATCTCTCCCGAGGTGCTCTTCATCTCCTCGATGATGCCCTTGTAGCGGTCGGGGTTGACGACGATAGCGACGTGCGCGTGGTTCTTGGCCGCGGCACGCACCATGGTGGGCCCGCCTATGTCGATGTTCTCGATTGCGTCCTCGCGGGTCACGTCAGGCTTGGCGATGGTCTGGGCGAACGGGTAGAGGTTGACCACCACCAGGTCGATCAGCCCGATCTTCTGGAACTCGGCCTGCCTGAGGTGGTCTGGCTTGCTGCGGTCGGCCAGTATCCCTCCGTGGATCTTGGGGTGGAGCGTCTTCACCCTGCCGTCCAGCATCTCGGGGAATCCGGTCACTTCGGCCACGGGCGTGGCCTTGATGTTCTCCTCGCGCAGCAGCTTGTAGGTCCCGCCGGTCGAGATCACCTCGACATCCATCGCTGTGAGCTCTTTCGCCAGCCAGACAAGATCCCTCTTGTCCGAGACGCTCAGCAGAGCCCGGCTCACCTTGGCCATCTTCGCTCCTTTCGTCCAGCCCGCATTTGCGGCTGCTCGAATCGCTGTCTCTAATCGTGTCCCGGCAGCACCCTCACTCTGCGCCCGTCCACCACCAGCCGCCCCTCGGCGAAAAGCCTGATGGCCCTGGGGTAGAGCCGGTACTCCGCCATGTGTATCCGGTTGTGGAGAGACTCGACGTCATCGCCCTCCTCCACCGGCACCGCTTCCTGCGCCACTATCGGGCCGGTGTCCAGGCCCTCGTCCACAAAGTGCACCGTCACGCCCGAGACCTTGACGCCGTAGTCCAGCGCATCGGGCACCCCGTGCTCGCCCGGGAAGCACGGCAGCAGCGCCGGGTGTATGTTCATGATCCTGTCGGGAAAGGCGTCGATGATCTCTTTGCCCACCAGCTTCATGTAGCCGGCCAGCACCACCAGGTCCACCCGCGCGCTGGCGAGCGCCGCGAGCACCTCGCTGTCGAAGGAGGGACGGTCGGGAAAGTCGGCGAGATCGACGACCTCGTAGAGTATGCCCCTTCGCTTCGCCCTCTCACAGGCGAAAGCCCCGGGGTTGTCGCTTATGACGATGGCGATCTCGGCGGGGACGTCTCCGTCGTTTATCGCCTGGGCTATCGCCTCCAGGTTGGTGCCTGAACCGGATGCCAGAATGCCCAGCCGGATCCTCGATTCGCCTATCGCCATACCATCTCCGTTTGAACGTCAAGCGCCGGGGCGGCCAGCTCCGCCAACCGCGCTAGTTGTACTTTACGGGACCGCCGCCGGGCCCTATCTCTCCCACCTCGAACGCCCGGTAGAGGCTCATGTCGAGCACCTGCAGCGCCTTGCGCACCTCGCTGGGCGGCACCACCAGCAGCATGCCGAGCCCCATGTTGAACGTCTTCAGCATCTCGAACAGGTCGATGCCTCCGACCTTCTGAATGAACGAGAAGATGTTCTTGACCGGCCAGGACCCGTAGATCATCTCGGCGTGCATGTTGCCCGGCAGCACGCGTGGCAAGTTCTCGGTGATGCCGCCGCCGGTGACGTGGGCTATCGCCCTGACGTCGCAGGCTTCTATCACTTGGAGGATCGCCGGCGCGTAGATCATCGAGGGGGTCAGAAGCTCGACCCCCAGCGGGTTCGCTATCTCCTTGGTGTGGTCGTCCAGGTTGAAGTCCCCCGAGTCGAAGAGGAGCTTGCGGGCCAGAGAGTAGCCGTTGGAGTGCAGGCCGGAGGAACCCAGCCCGATGATCCTGTCCTCGGGCATCACCCGCGAACCGTCGATGATCTTGTCCTTCTCGACCACGCCGACGCAGAAGCCCGCCAGGTCGTAGTCGTCCTCCTCCATCACGCCGGGGTGCTCGGCTATCTCGCCGCCGGTGAGAGAGCAGCCGGCCTTTACGCAGCCGTCCGCCACACCCCTCACTATCTCGGCGATCCGCGCCGGCACGACCTTCCCCGTGGCGATGTAGTCCTGGAAGAAGAACGGCTCGGCTCCGCAGGTGACGACATCGTCGGCGCACATGGCGACCAGGTCGACCCCCACGGTATCGTGTTTATCGAGCATCTGGGCGAGCTTTATCTTGGTGCCCACGCCGTCGGTGCCGCAGGCGAGGACTGGATTCTCGAAGCGTGAAAGGTCGAGCTCGAAAAGTGAGCTGAAGCCCCCTATGCCCGCCAGCACCTCAGGCCGGAGCGTGGCGCCGACCTTCTCCTTGATCAGGCGGACGGCCTCGTCGGCGGCCTTGGTGTCGACCCCCGCCCACCTGTAGTCAACGCCCTGGGGCTTGTCGTCGTCCGGCAACCCACCACCTCCTTAGGCTCGCGTCTTCTCCTCCAACCGGAACTTGGACATCATGAAATCCTCGGGCACATCCATCGGGTACTCGCCGTCGAAGCACGCGGTGCAGAACTTCTCTTTGTCCTGCCCGCAGGACTCCAGCAGGTGCGCCATGCTGAGGTAGTGCAGGGAATCGGCGCCGAGGAACTCGCCAATCTCGGCGACCGAGAAGCGTGACGCGATGAGCTCGTTGCGCACCGCGGTGTCTATCCCGTAGAAGCACGGGCAGCTGATCGGCGGGGAGCTCACTCGCATGTGGACCTCGGCCGCGCCGGCCTCTTTGAGTAACTCGATTATCTTGCGGCTGGTGGTGCCCCTCACGATAGAGTCGTCGACGACCACCAGGCGCTTCCCCGATATGATCTGTGACAGGGGATTGAGCTTCAGGCGCACGCCGAGCTGCCTGATCGACTGCGTCGGCTGGATGAAGGTGCGGCCGATGTAGCGGTTCTTGATGAGCCCTTCGCCGAACGGGATCCCCGACTGCTCGGCGAAGCCGATGGCGGCGGGGACGCCCGAGTCCGGCACTCCGATGACCATGTCGGCCTCGACGGGCGATTCCTCGGCCAGGTGCATCCCCATCTCCTTGCGCGCCCCGTACAGGACCCTGTCGTAGAGCGAAGAGTCCGGGCGCGCGAAGTAGATGAACTCGAATATGCACAGCGAAGGCCGCGCCGCCTCCGCGAAGCGGCGGGACTTGATCCCGTTCTCGTTCACCTGGACTATCTCGCCCGGCTCGATCTCCCTTATAAACCGCGCGCCGACCACGTCCAGCGCGGCCGTCTCGCTCGCGATGAAGATGGCGCCGTCGCGCTCGCCCAGGCATAGCGGCCTTATCCCGTAGGGGTCGCGCAGGCCGAAGAGCCCCTCCTCGGTAAGGATGACCGCGGAGTACGCGCCCTTCAGGCGCGGGAACACCTCGGCGACCGCCTCGGGTGTGGTCGCGGCCGTCGAACAACCGAGCAGGCTGCTCATGACCTCGGTGTCGGTGGTGGAAGTGAAGGTCGCGCCCTCTTCGAGGAGCGACTCGCGCAGCTCCTCGGTGTTGACCAGGTTGCCGTTGTGCGCGAAAGCGTGCGGGCCGCGGCTGTTGATGTCGTACATCGGCTGCGCGTTCTCCCAGTAGGTGGAACCCGTGGTGGAGTAGCGCACGTGGCCGATGGCCGCCTGTCCGGTCAGGCTCTGGAAGCTGTTCTCGTCGAAGACCTGCGAGACCAGCCCCATGTCCTTCACCACCAGGATGCCGTCGCCGCTGGTGACGGCGATGCCCGCGCTCTCCTGGCCGCGGTGCTGCAGCGCGTAGAGGCCGAAGTAGGTGACGCGAGCCACCTCTTCGCCGGGCGCCCAGACCCCGAATACGCCACAGGCTTCCTCAGGGGAATCGCCGCTCCGGGCCGGATTGTCGTGTAAATCTCTCACGATGTTATTATCCCTCTTTCCCGGGGTGGAAGTATTGACCAAAGACAAGTGGGCTCGTGGAGTCTTTCTGTAATCAGTGGTGAGCACCTGCAATCATCTTCTCGAGGGCATTATCGTAGATGTCGCGCATCTCCTCGAGCGGCAGCACGAAGGCGCCCTCCACGGAGAGCGAATCCCCGCCGACGGTACCGAGCGCGTGGACCGGCACGCCCTTCTGGCGGGCCATCGCGGTGAACGCGTCCAACTTATCCGGCGCGACGCTGACCAGCGCCCTCGCCTGGGTCTCGCTGAACAGCGCGGTGACCGGGGCGAGCTCACCGGGGATCTCGACCTCAGCCCCGATGCCGCCCTGCAGGCAGGACTCGGCGAGCGCCACCGCCAGGCCGCCCTCCGAGAGGTCGTGGGCCGAGATGAGCAGGTGTGCCGAAGCCGCGCCGGTCAGGCACTCTATGAGCGCCTTCTCCGCCGGCCAGTCGATGGCCGGTGATACCCCGGCTATCTTGTCGTGGATGACCTTGAGGTACTCGCTGCCGCCGAGCTCGTCCGCGGTGTCGCCGAGCAGCAGCACCTTGTCGCCTTCACAGCAGAAGGCCGAGACCATGCGGTCGTCCACGTCTTCCAACAGGCCCAGCATGCCGATCACCGGGGTCGGGAAGATGGCCTCCCCGAAAGATTCGTTATAGAAGCTCACGTTGCCGCCGACCACCGGCGTGTTGAGCTGCCGGCAGCCCTCGGCCAGCCCGTCCACCGACTGGACGAACTGCCAGAATATGCCCGGCTTTTCAGGGTTTCCGAAGTTGAGGCAGTTGGTGATGGCGATGGGGGTCGCGCCCGTGCAGGCCACGTTGCGCGCGCTCTCGGCCAGGGCCACCTGAGTTCCCACGTACGGGTCGAGGTAGGTGTAGCGGCCGTTGCAGTCGCAGCACAGGGCAAGCCCGGCGCCGGTCTCCTTGACCCGTAGCACCGCGGCGTCACCGCCGGGAAGCTCGACCGTGTTGACCCTGACCATGTGGTCGTACTGCTCGTACACCCAGCGCCTGGAGCAGATGTTCGCCGAGCCGAGCAGCCGCATCAGGACGTCGCCGAGATCGTCGCCGACCGGCAGGCTCGAAGTGTCGAAGGCGTTCAGCTCGTCGAGGTAGCCGGGGCGCTCGGCCTTCCTGTCGTATTCGGGACCCTGCGCCAGAGAGCTCGCCGGCATCGTGGCGATGACCTTGTCGCCCCACGTCAGCCGTAGCTCGTCGCCTTCCGTCACGCGGGCGATCGGGATCGCGTCGAGGCCCCACTTGTCGCAGATGCCGAGCACCTCCTGAAGGTTCTCGGGGGAGCACAGCGCGAACATCCTCTCCTGGGATTCCGACATCATGATCTCGACGGGGTCCATGCCCGGCTCGCGCAGAGGCACCTTGGACACGTCGACGTCCATGCCGCAGCCGCCTCTCTCGGCGGTCTCGCATGTCGCGCAGGTGAGGCCGGCGCCGCCCAGGTCCTGCAGGCCCAGCAGCAGGCCCTTGTCCAGCATCTCCAGGCACGCCTCGATCTCGAGCTTCTCGGTGAAAGGATCGCCCACCTGGACGCTGGGGCGCTTCTCCGCGCTGGTCTCGTCGAACTCCTGGGAGGCGAGCACGCTCACCCCGCCGATGCCGTCGCGGCCGGTGCTCGACCCCATCAGGATGCCGTAGCTTCCGGGTACCGACGCGCGACCGAGTATGAGTCGCTCCTTGGGCATGATCCCCAGGCACATCACGTTGATGAGCGGGTTCTCCTCGTAGGCGTCCTCGAAGTAGAGGTCCCCCGCGACCGTGGGGATCCCCAGGCAGTTGCCGTAGGAGGCGATGCCGGCGACCACGCCGTCGAGAAGGTAGCGGGTCCGGGGGTTGGACAGCGAGCCGAACCGCAGCGGGTCGAGGTTGGCGATGGGCCGCGCCCCCATGGTGAATATGTCGCGCACGATGCCGCCCACGCCGGTGGCGGCGCCCTGGAACGGCTCCACCGCGCTGGGGTGGTTGTGCGACTCGAGCTTGAAGCAGACCGCGTAGCCGCCGCCGATGTCCACCACGCCGGCGTTCTCACCGGGGCCCAGCAGTATCCTGTCGCCCTCCGTGGGCAACTTCTTCAGCTGAGGCTTGGAGCTCTTGTAGCTGCAGTGCTCGGACCACATAACGGAGTACATGCCGAGCTCGACCTTGTTCGGCTCGCGCCCCAGCACCCCCTTGATGCGCTGGTACTCCTCCTGCGTCAGGCCCAGTTCCTGGTAAAGCTCGGGCACAGCCACCACTCCCGTCCGTTACCCGCCGCCGAGCGGCGGAAAGATCGACACTTCGTCGTCTGGCTTCAGCTTCGTCTTCTTGCCCTTCATGTGCACGACGTTCTTGCCGTTCACAAGGACCGTGCTTATCTTCAGGTACCTGTCCATCCTGCCCTCGTAGGAGGTGGAGAGACGGTCGAGCAGGTCCCTGACGTTGTCGGCCTCGAGCTGGATCTCGCGAGCGCCCGCGACCTGCCTCAGTGTTGCGAAGAACTTAACGGTGGGCATAGCGCTCCACCCCGTCCGGCTGCTCCGTCCCCCGCCTGAGGGTTGTAATCAGGCAACGCCTCATCGGTCAGGCACGCACCCCCAGCCTGTCGAGCGTCTCGCGCGTCGGCTCCCCGCAGCGGTCCAGGCCTCTCACGCGGTAGTAGGCGGGCAGCATCTTCGCCAGCGGGACCCTGGAGCGCGGGTCGGACGTCTGAAGCTCCTCGAGCGAGCGCCGGGGGAGAGTGTCCTGGGCTCCGGTGATCCCTTCCCTGAGGTTGAACATCCGCTCGATGAGGTATGTCCTCTGCCCCACCATGATGTATTTGCCGAAGGTCAGCTTCATGCCGGTCAGGTCGCTGATCGCCTTGGGGTGCTGAAGGAGATCCATGGGTGGGACGATCGCGAGCGCCTGCGGGTACCTCAGCATCACGGATATCGCCGGGCCGAAAGCCTCCAGCGACTTGGCAAGGATCCTGTAGAGGAGCCCGGAGGGCTGTAGCGCCAGCGCCTGCTTGGGGACCGCGGTGAATGCGGTGAACTGGCACGAGCCGGCGTCCGAGAGCGCGTCCAGCAGGATCTGCATGAGGGCCGTGAGCTGCGGCTTGGCGTGCGTGGTGAGCGGGTCCATCGTGAGAGGGCCGTTGGCCTCCAGGTAGATCATGTAACCGCCCGCGATGTGGCAACCGCCCCGGTTGGAGATCGCGTAACCCAGCCCGTGGCCGACGGCGCCGCGCGGCTCGTAGCTGGCAAACTCCATCCCCTTGGCGTGCATGGCGAAATCCTTGCCGCCGTACTTCTCGGACATGACCCGTACACCCTCGGCAAGGTCGTCGCCCAGCCCGCGGCGGTAGGCGATGTCCTCGATGAGCTGGCTGATCCCCTCGGTCTTGCCGAACTGGAGCGGCGAGTCCATCAGGCCCTTCTCGGTAAGCTCCATGGCGAAGCCCAGGGTGTTGCCCAGGCTGATGGTGTCTATGCCCATCAGGTCGGCCTTGTAATTCCACTCGCATATCTTGGCGAGGTCCGCGTTCTCTATGTTGGGACCCAGCAGCCCCAGCGTCTCGAACTCCGGACCCTTGACGTCCTTGCCCTCGACGGTCACGCGCCTGCCGCACTTGATCACGCAGGAGGTACACCCGAAGTTGCTGGTGAGCAGCGTATCCGCCAGCGTCTCGCCGCTGATCGCGTCGGCCTGCTCGAACGAGCCGCGCTTGAAGTTGTGGGTCGGGAGCGTGTTGGTCTCGTTGCAGCGGTTGACGAAAGCCGCGGTGCCGAATGCCGGCATCATCTCCCCGGTCGCCGGGTGCGACTTCAGTATGTGTATCCACTTCTTCACGTCGGCCTGGAATTTCTCGGGGTTTGCGACGGGGACCTTGGCCTTGCCCTTCGCGGTCATGGCCTTGACGTTCTTCGAGCCCATGACCGCCCCCGCGCCGCCGCGGCCGGCGGCACGCTCCTGCGAGATTATGCAGGCGTAGCGCACCGCGTGCTCGCCCCCCGGGCCGATCACCATCTTGCCGGTGTCCTTGGGGAGCTTCTCCTGGGTCTGCTCGGTGTCCAGCCCCCAGAGCTCAGAGGCGTCCTCGAGCTCGACCTGGCCGTCCTCGATGCGAATCCAGGTGGGCGACGAGGCCTTGCCCCTCAGAAGGATGCCGTCCAGCCCGGCCCTCTTGAGGAACATCCCGAAGTTCCCGCCGCAGTTGCTGGAGAGCACTCCGCCCGTCAAGGGCGATTTGGTCGAGACGTTGAACCTGCTGGTGCACGGCGCACCCGAGCCCACCAGCGGGCCGGTGTTCACGATCAGGACGTTCTCGGGCCCCAGTGGGTCGGCTCCCCTGGGGACGGTATCGTATAGAATCCGGGCCGCCAGGCCTTTGCTGCCCAGATATTCCTCCCGGAGCCGGTCGGAGACCTCGTACTCGCGCACATCGCCTGTGGAGAGGTCGATGTCCAGGAATTTACCCATGTACCCCCCGTACTTACTGCTCAATTGCGGCTCCTCCAGGTCGAGTGGCGATGTGATTATATCAATTAGGGGTACCGCACAACGCGACGAATCGCAAAATACCGCAAAATAGGGGTCAAATCCCTTTCTTGCGTTTTAGAAGCAGCCGAGCTGGCAGCGCGTGATCTTGATATGCGCCAGGTCCAGCGCGCGTCCGACGACCTCGAGCGGGACTCCCAGTTCGGCGGCAAGCTCGTGCGCCCTCTCGCAGGTCAGTTTTCCCTCGGCCGCCTCCCGCTGAACGGCCTCGGTCACTTCCTGGGGTACATCCTCGGTCATCCGTACACCTCCAACTTCCGCCGCCGTCAGGTCGGCGGCCTTGGAAAAAGCCCGCTCACGGCCGGCCTCGTCGCTGTAGATCAGAACCTTGCGGGCGCCGGTCCGCTCCTTCATGGAGGCCTCCAGCCGCAGCTCGTCCGCGGCTTCGAACGCCTCCCCGAGATCGACCAGCACCAGGTCCGCCCCGGGCGCGGCCTCACCCACACCCGGCTCGAGCGCGTCGAGCGGCGCGTCGGTGAAGAAGATCGCGAAGGACGTCGACAGTCCCACTAAGGGCTCGTTGGTCTCGAGGACGAACACCTCCGCCTCCTCGGCCAGCCCGCAGTCGGCCAGCCACTGCTCGATCTGCGGGCCCGTGGCGGGCGCTTCGTTCTCGTCGCCCCTCTCCAGCGCGAGCAGCACCGAGTCGTCGATCTTTGACTGGACGGATTCCGCCAGAGCGCGCCTGCCCTCCGTCCCACTCACCTTGACGATCTTCAAGAGCGCCCTCCCCTCTCATCCGTGGATACCCGCCGCATGTCATCGGGTTCGTTTATGTTCGTCAGAAGCCTTCCGGTCGAGTCGAACTGGAGCAGCCGCTCCCAGGGCACGTATTTGACCCGCACTTGCTCGAGGAAGCCCGTGACCCTCAGGTTGCCCGCCGCAAGGCGCGATTCGATGGCGGGCAGGCAGCTCTTGCGGTATGCGGCGTGCAGAGGCTCCAGCCCTTTGGGCGTCGCGGGCAGGCACGCGTCGTAGTCGCGCAGCCCCGCGAGCACGAAGGCGACCGCCTCGCGCTTGATGAACGGCATGTCGCAGGCCAGCACGAAGTTCTCGTCGGTCTCCGACAGCATCAGCCCACTTAGGATCCCGCCCAGAGGTCCCTTCCCCGCGATGGGCTCCTCGACCACGCGGACTCCCGCAGCCGCCGACTCGAACTCGCCCAGCCGCTCCAGGCGCCCGGCGTTGGCGACGATGAGCACCTCCTCGAACAGGCCCTCGATGACCTCGAGCTGGATGCCGATCACCCTGCGGCCGCCGACCTCCATGAACGCCTTGTCACCGGGCATCCTCCGGCTGGCCCCGCCCGCCAGGATTATCCCTGTCGCCATCATCCGCTCCCGATGCGGCGCGGATGCGTGTAAACGTTGAAGCCGGTCCCGCGCAGGAAGCCGACCAGCGTGACGCCGGCCCTGTCCCCCACCAGCACGCCGAGGGCGGTGGGGGCCGAGACGGAGCACACCAGCGGTATCCCCGCGCGCGCGGCCTTGAGCACCATCTCGTAGGAAAGACGGCCGGACAGGATCATGCCTTTGTCGCCACGGCTCTCCCCGGACATCAGCAGGTGGCCCAGGACCTTGTCCACGGCGTTGTGCCTGCCCACGTCCTCCATGACCACCAGCATGTTGCCCGCCTCATCGAAGATCCCCGCGCCGTGCGTGCCGCCACTCAGCTGGAATATCTCCTGTCCCGCAAGCAGCGCGTCCGGCGCCCGCAGGATCACTTCCGGACTGAAGACTGTGTCCGCGACGACCTCTATCCCCTCGAGGTCGACCTCGCGCTGCAGGTCCGCGCCGCCGCAACCGGTGCGCACGATGCGGGCCTCTTTGAACCTGTCCGCGCCTTTCGCGAGCGACGCCTTTATCTCGACCAGGTTGCCCGGGCCCGCCGGGGCCTCACCACCGGCGGCCACGCCCTCCCCCATGCCGGCGAAATCGCCCTCCAGACAGTGCTGCATCAGCTCGATCTGTCCGCGGTCCGAGATGAGTCCCTCGCTGAGGCAGAATCCCGCGGCCAGCAACTTGTCGTCGCCGGGGAGCCTCATGAGGTATACCAGGGTGACGCCGTTGAGCTTTATCTCCAGTGGCTCCTCGCGAGCCACGACGTCATCGGCCGGGAACGAATCGCCGTCGTGGTGGCGGACGATTCTTACGCTGGAAAGTTTCTGCTCTCGTCGTTCGTCGTCGGTCTGGTCCATGGCTACAATTTACACCAACGGGTCGCCTCGAGGTACGCCTCAGGCCGAATCTCCCGCCAGGTCCAGCACGTCGACGATCTTCGCGATGAGGTCATCGGGCTTGAAAGGTTTCGTCATGTATCCCTGGGCGCCGAGCGAAAGCCCGCGCTCGACGTGCTCGCGGCCGGCCCGGGCCGAGACGAATATTATCGGAATTCGCTCTGTCTCTTTGTCGAGACGGAGCTTACGAAGCACCTCGAAGCCGTCGATGTCCGGCATCATGATGTCGAGGAGCACGATGTCGGGCTGCTCCCGCTTGACCATCGCATAGCCGCTGAGACCGCTGAAGGCCTCGACCGTCTGGATGCCCTTGACCTTCAGCATCACGCGGATGACCTTGACCATGTCGCGGTCGTCGTCTATGACTGCCGCCCGCAGCGGCATGCCTTCGTTGTTATCCATCGGGTTCTCCGTGGGAGCGGGTCGGACCATGGGGGCCTTGAAACTCTGGGGGACACGCTCTGCCAGGGCCATTGTAACCCTCTGTCGCGGATGCTCGATAGCCTCTGTCCATTATCTGCGTTCCGCCGTTATCGCTTGACCGCCCAGGGCGTGAAAAACTAGCATAGGCACTGAGGACTTGCGAGATTCCGCGTGATTCTTCCGAAAGGGATGTTCCTTGAACGACGACGTGACGGTTCTGCTGGAAAAAGTCTCCAAGACTTATCAGATGGGCGAGGTCGAGGTCAAAGCCCTCAAAGAGGTGGACCTGACCGTGGTCAAGGGCGAGTTCCTGGTCGCGCTGGGGCCCAGCGGCTCCGGCAAGACCACGATGCTCAACTGCATCGGCGGGATCGACTCGGCGACCAGCGGGACGATCATCGTCGGCGGCCACGACATCTCGACCTTTAACGAGAAGGAGCTGACCAAGTTCAGGCGCGAGACGGTCGGCTTCATCTTCCAGTTCTTTAATCTGATACCGACCCTCACCGCCAGAGAGAACGTGGAGTTCGCGCTGGACCTGGTGCCCAAGGAGAAGCGTGGCTCTGCCATGGACGTCCTGGAGCAGGTGGGGCTGGGCGACCGGGCCAACCATTTCCCCAGCCAGCTCTCCGGCGGTGAGCAGCAGCGTGTCGCGATCGCGCGCGCCCTGGCCAAGCGGCCGCCCGTGGTGCTCTGCGACGAGCCCACCGGCGAGCTCGACTACGACACCGGGATAATGATACTCCGCCTGATGCGGGACATCGCCCAGCAGGAGAAGTGCAACTTCCTGATGGTCACGCACAACTCCGCCATCTCGCAGATCGCCAACAAGGTAGTGCACCTGCACAGCGGCGAGATCTCGAAGATAGACATCAACGAGAACCCCGAGGACCCGGAGAACCTGGTCTGGTAGGCGTGAATGGAACGGGGCGGGGTGAGCCTTTTGCTCGCTGGTCCTCGCGTCTTTGAGATCAGCAGAC
>DAIQAV010000019.1:0-21145 GCA_036781505.1 Candidatus Anoxymicrobiaceae bacterium
CTATGATGGTGTCGGGGGGGAGCGAGTCGAAGTCGCTCACGGTGTCGCCGAACGAGAACTCGACTCCCTGGGCCAATGCGAGCTCGTAGAGGTAGACGTCGATGGAAGTCGGGCGCGGGCCCCTCTCGAGGAGGTAGGTGGGCACGCCCTCGTAGAAGGTGAGGTCGAACTCCCTTCCGTAGACGTGGTTCCTGCAGCTCTTCAGCGGGACAGCGACGGGGGCGAAGTCTATGCCGGTATAGGCCTTCATGCGCTCCAGGTCCATCGGGGAGCCGTCCCCGATGTTGATGATCCTGCCTTCGAGCCCTGGAAGGTCGGTGAGCCCGCCGATCGTCTGGCGCCTCTCGCGCACCGTCACCTGGTAGCCCTCGCGGGCGAGGTTTATGGCCGCGACCATCCCGGAAAGACCCGCACCGACGATTTGCTGCTCTCGCATCAGACCCTCCTGAAGCCGACTGCGGCGATTCTACAACAAATCCTTGAACGCGGCGCGCCTGGCGGCCGGGGAACGCCGAGCCGCGATGCCCGGGGAGGGTCACCAATTCCGTCATGACAGCGCCGAGGCGCATCTGCAATAATGTTTGTGTCGCCGGACGACAAAGGATGCGGTGAAGATGCAGAAGTACCAGTGCGAGATGTGCGGCTACGTATACGACCCCGCCAACGGGGATCCTGATGGAGGAGTCGAGGCGGGCACCCCGTTCGAACAGCTCCTGTCATCGTGGGAATGCCCCGTGTGCGGCGCCTCGAAGGCGAACTTCAAGCCGGTCGTGGAATAGCGGCCCGTTGAGCGGACCGGGGGTGTGATGGAGGAGAGCACGCCGAGGGTGCTCGGGCTTTCGTGCAGCCCGAGAGTGCAGGGCAATACCGACCTCATGTGCGACAGCGCGCTTCAAGGCGCCGCTGCGGCAGGCGCCGCCGTGGAGAAGGTGCACGTCCCGTCGTTGGACATCAATCCATGCATGGCATGCAACGCGTGCTTCAAGGAGGGGGTCTGCGTCCAGAAGGACGATATGGCTCCCCTGATCGACAAGATGCTCAACTGCGAGGGGGTCATCCTCGCGGCACCGATATTCAGCATGAACCTCGCGGCCCAGGCCAAGATAGTCATCGACAGGCTGCAGTGCTGCTGGGCGCGTCGCTACGTGCTCGAGGAGAGGGTGCTGCCCGAGGAGGCGCGTGCGCGTCGGCGAGGACTGTGGCTGTCGGCCGCGGGGTTCGGCCAGGAGAGCGTCTTCGATCCCGCCACCGCGACGGTGAAGTACTTCTTCCTGATCATCGAGGTGCCGAAGTGGGAACGCGTCGCGTTCGCCGGTGTGGAGGACAGAGGGGCGATCAGGGAAAGGGCCGGAGCCCTGGAGGAATGCAAGGCGGCCGGGGCAAGGCTGCTCGAGGGCGCAGACGTTGGAGGCGCCGATGGCTGAGCAGCTGATAGTGGGCGCGGGCCTCTCGGGCCTCGTCGCGGCGATAACCCTGGCGCGCAAGGGTTATAGCGTAAGGCTTCTGGAGAAGTACAAGACGGTAGGAGCACAGCCCGAGCGCTGGCCGATGGCGGACGTGACCCCTTTCATCCCCGAGGCGATGAGCGCGTACCTCGGCATCGAGGTCGGCGAGCCCCAGATCAAGCCGTGCAAGCAGCTCAACGGATACTTCTGGGGGCACCAGTTCAGCGCGCCGATCGGCAGGTCCAACCTCTGCATAGTGGAGCGAGGGCCGCGCAAGACCGGGCTCGATGGATACCTCCTCGAGATCGCCGAGGCCGAAGGCGTGAAGGTCGAGTTCGAGCAGGCGGTGCTGGGCCAGGGCGCGATCGCGAAGCTCCCCACCGACACCATCATCGCGACCGGGCTCTACGCCGACACCTTCGACGCGCTCAACATCCCGTACGTGATGGGCTGGTGCTACGGCGCCAAAGGGCAGGGCGTTCGCGAGACCGAGGCGGCGATCTACTTCGGCGACTACACCAACGACTACGCCTACTGGGCCAATATCAACGGCATCGAATCCGTACTTTTCTTTACCCGCAACCCGATCAAGCAGGAGGACCTGCGGACGTTCACGCGGGAGCTGGAGGAGACCGAAGGCGTCAAGGTGAATGAGTGGCTTTACGGCTACGGGCCCACACCCACCGCGAAGTTCTCGAACCCCCGGTTGTTCGCCTCGGACAAGATCCTCGCGGGGACCCTCTCCGGGATGATGGAGCCGTTCGCGCTCTTCGGAGTCCACGGCGCGCTGGTGTCCGGCAAGATCGCGGCGATGGCGGTCGAGGACCGCGACGCCGCATGGCGCGAGTTCAAAAGGCAGCTCACCACCTGGAAGCGAATGCTCCTCAACCGCAAGGTCTACAAGAGGATGCCCCCGGCGATTCGCAGGACGGCGGTGGTCGGGTTGAACACCCTGCTCTCGGGGACCGGCGACCTCGGTGCCCGCGTGCTCAGCGGAGCCTTCCACGCGGTCCCCGGCTACATGCGCCAGCGCAAGTAGAGGGACAGGTACTTTCTACTTTTTTTTCTACTCATGTTCACCTCAACTATTTCCACTTCTTTTTCTACCGCTTAGCCGCGTCAGCGATCAAAGAATAGAAAAAGTGGAAAGTACCTATCCCCACGTGCCATTTAAAGTAGAAAAAAAGTAGAAAGTACCTGTCCCTAGTCCTGGGTGGGCTCTTCGAAGTAGCGGTGGAGCTCCGGCGGCAGCACGTGGTAGTCCAGGTCCTTTGTCTCGTCCGTGAGGTCCGCCGAGTTGTAGGTGTTCCAGAACAGAGCGGGCCTGTGCCCCAGCCCGTGCCCGCGCAGAAAGGCGAGCGCACCCGCGAAGGTCTTGCCGGTGTACGTCCCCTCCAGCTTGATGCCGTCGCATGAATCGGCGAGCGACACCGCGGCCATCCCCTCCGGGGTGAACTTCGCGTAGGTGGGGCCGCTGAAGTCGTCCATGAGGAAAAGGTCGCGCGGGTGCACGGCTCTGGCGACCCCTCCCGCCCCGTAGCGGTTGATGAACCCCGCCGCGGCGTTCACGTGCCTGGCCAGCAGGTAACGGTTGCACGCCACCTTGTCGACCACCCGGACTGACACCACTTGAGTGTGCAGCCCCGCCAGGGCGGTGCCCAGGATCAGGCCCGCGGCCGTGCTGCCGCTGCCGTAGGTCACGAAGAGAAAGTCCGGCTCGGGGAGCAGCCCGGCATCGACCTGCCTCTTCAGCTCCAGCGCGGCGTCCACGTAGCCCAGCGTCCCCAGGACGTTCGAGCCCCCGGGCGGGATGACGTAGGGGAGCTTGCCGGTCCTGCGGTCGAAGCCCTGCACCATCGCCTTCACCAGGCCGACCGGCTGCTCGAGCGGAGAGCCCGTTATCACGAAGCTGGCGCCGTGGGCGTGGTCGAGCAGGAGGTTCTTGCCGACGTAGGCCGCGTTCGGCTGAGGCATGAGGACCGCGATTGTGTGCATGCCCAGCCGCTCCCCGTGCACCACCGTGGCCAGCACGTGGTTGGATCCCACCGCCCCGAATGTGATCAGCTGCTGATGCCCGCCCGCCCGCGCGTCGGCCAGCACGAACTCGAGCTTGCGGACTTTGTTGCCGCCATAGAACGGCGAGCTCAGGTCGTCGCGCTTTATGTAGAGCGCGTCCAGCCCCTCGGAGGCGCACACCCCCGCCAGTCGCTCCACCGGGGTGGGATACTCGCCGAGCGTGGTCCACTCGACCCGCCCGCGCAACCCCGGGAACATCTCGAAAATCTCCGGCCTCATCGGCAGACCTCGCCTCTCTTTTCCGGCTTCGAGTCACGGAGCCCGCCCGCCTGAAAAAGCGCAATGCAGAATCCCGGCTCCTTCTATATAGTAAAGGACATGGGACAGTTCGGAGACTTCCTGATACGGATAATGCGGCAAGTCGGGTTCGGGATCTGCCACCAGATCGGGGAGAGGAGCCTGAGCTTCGGCGGACGGGTGCTGCCCGTTTGTGCCCGCTGCACGGGGATCTTCCTCGGGTTCGCGGTCTGCCTCACGGTCCTGCTCATTGCCTACAGGGGGCGCGCCCCTCGCTACCCGTCATGGCCGAAGATCGCATTCCTGGTCTTGCTGTTCGTGCCCACGACGGTGGACGCGGTGACCTCTTACGCCGGCCTCCGCGAGTCGGGCAACGCGATCCGGATGGTCACGGGCGCGCTGGCGGGGACCGCGATTGCGGCGCTCCTCCTGCCGCTGGTGGCGGGCGCCCTGCTGCGGATAAGGCATGTCGATTTTCCCGAGGAGCGGGCCAGGATGCTCGAGCCGGCCTGGGCGGCCCCCGCCCTGCTCGTTGTTCCCGCGTTTCTATCGCTCGCCATATGGCCGAGCTGGCCAGGCGCCTTCTGGTTCTGGGCGCTGCTGGTGACCGCCTCGATACTCTTCACGCTCCTGGCATTGAACTTCACGCTGGTGGTGCTGGTGCTCGAGGGCCTGAGGGTGTCCGAATCCGCGTCCGCGGCGGCATGGTTCACCGGCATCGCGGTGGCCGCGGTGATAGCCGAGCTGGTCGTCTCCAACCGCCTGCACTGGATTGTCCAGCGGACGTTGTGACCTGCAAGCGCCGGCCCGCGCCTCGAGAGATGGAATAGTCAAAGGCAGGCAAGGTCGTGACTGGCGCGGCGGCAGGCGCTAGAATACCAGCAAGGTGCCGGGACGTCGAGGAATAGGAGGCTTCACCAGATGCATGTTCCCAAGGAGAAAATAAGGGTAACCATCCTCGTGGAGAGGTTTCGCATCGTCGGTGACATGTACCGCTACCCTGGCGCGCGCCTTCTCGACCTCGTCAACATCAAGGACACCGCGTTCATCCCGGTGACCGACGCCCAGATCTTCAGCCTCAGCGACGGCAAGCTGCTCCACTCCAGCGATTTCGTGGGTGTTAACCGCAACGCGATCTCGTTCTTCTACCCCTTGGAACAGGGACAGGCGGACGGATAGCAGGGCACGCTACCGGCCCGAGAGCCCGATCTCGTGGCTCGAGGTGATCTTCGACATCTTCTTGAGGAAGCCGATCTTCCGCAAAACGTAGGAGTTGGCGTACTCCACTACCGTGACTTTGACGCTCAGCTTGGTCGCAGCGTTGTCGGGCAGGAAGAAGATCTGGCACTGGGCTATCTCTTCGTCGCTCAACCCCGACAGCTTGAGCTTGGTGGTGACGTCCTCGACAGCCTGCTTCTGGTCGTGGCTCAGGTTGTAGGTGTTCGCCGCCGCGTTCGCCATATCGTCGGCCATCTGGGACACGGAGAACCTGTCCCACAGAAGCGGCCCGAGCTCGACGATGATCAGGATGATGAGGGCGAAGACGACCCCGTACAGGATTACGCGCCTCAGGATCTGGCCGCTCTCATCATCGAGGAGCCTTCTTAAACGCAACTGCGACCTCCTTGGCCTAATCACTCTCTATTATCGTGTCCTCTTCGACCGGTTCCGTGCCATGCGGCTCCAGCTCGCTCTGCCTTCGCCTCAGGAACCGCCCGAGGAGGTGTCTCAACACGCGCATCTCCTCGGATTTGAGGAGGACCGCCATTCCCAGGTAAACCGCCCCCGCTACGATCAGCGCCGCGGTGACCTGCAGGAACTGCTCGAGGAACGTCGTCGTCCCCACGTACTTGCCGCACGCCCAGGCCGTCGCCCAGGTCGCCGCGCCCATCACCGCGGACGCCGCCACGATCTTGGCGAGCGAGAGGAACACCCGCTTGCCGTCCAGGCCTCCCAGGCGCCTGCTCAACACGACCCATACGAGGATGGTGCCCACGAAGTAAGCCGTGGTGTTTCCGAGGGCCAGGCCGGACACTTTCATGACGTTACTCTTAAAAGAGTAGAAGTAAATAAAGTCTACCGCAATGTTCAAGCCTATGATGACTCCCGCTACTATCATCGGCGTCTTGGTGTCCTGCATTGAATAGAACACCTTGAGGGTCAGCATGAAGAACGAGAAGAAGAACAAGCCGAGCACGAAGTACAGCACCACGCTGGCCAGCATCTCGGTGTCGGCCGCCCCGAAGTTCAGCCGCTGCAGCAGCAGCCGGACGATGGGAGTCGCCAGGATCGCGTAGGCCACGGATGCCGGGATGACCACGAAGGCCGTGGTCCTTATCCCCAGCGAGGTCGAATCCACGATCTGTTTCTTGTTCTTGCGGACCGATGACTCCGAGAGGCTGGGGAACAGCGCGGTGATGATGGAGACCGCGACTATCCCGTAGGGCAACTGGAAGAAGATGTAGGCGTACTGGAATGCCGATATGCCTCCGGACACCTGCGCCGCCAGGATGTTCACCACCCAGAGGCCGACCTGGTTGATCAGCACGTAGATGACCACCGGGACCGCGAGCCTGCCAATCTTCCTCACCGCCGGGTGCTTGAGGTCGATGACCGGCTTGTAACGGAATCCGGTCCTTCGCACCCAGGGGATCTGGATGAGCGCCATCCCGACGACACCCAGGGTCGCCCCGATGGCCAGCACGTACTTGTTCGGGTAGACGGCGTAGATGATGACGGTCGCGATGACGATGATGTTGTTGACGATCGGCGCGAAGGCCGGGATCGTGAAGTGCTTGTACGAGTTCAGGATGCCCGTGTATATGGCGCAGAAACCATAGAACACCACCTCGAAGATGAAGAACCGCAACAGGAAGATCGCGTCAGTCTCCATCTGCTGGCGGCCGTGGGCCAGGAAAGTCTGTGCCCTGATCACCCAGGGGGCGGTGATGCAGAGGGCGATACTTACGACGAGCAGCACCAGCAGGGTGAGGTTGAAGACGGAGTTGGCCACATGCCAGGCCTCCTGCTCGTCTTTCGTCCTCAGGTACTCCACGAAGACGGGGATGAACAGCGACGCCAGAACGCCTCCGAGTATCAGGTCGTAGACGATGTTGGGGGTGATGTTGGCGAGGTTGAAGGAGTCGGCCATCGCCTTGCCGGTCAGCCCCAGCACCGAGGCGAGCGCGGCCGTGCGTGCGAAGCCGGTGATGCGGCTGATGCCGGTGCCCAGCGTCATGACCGAGGCGCCGCGCGCGAACGAGGCCTCCTTGAGCCCGGTCTTAGGCTTCTTCTCCCCGGCCTTCTTCGGCGTTTCCGACGTTTCCTCGCCTATGCTTGCCTGCCTTTCGCCGTTCAGCTGCCTGCCGCACCCAGAGGAGCCCAATGAGCAAGAGGACCCCGCCCACCACCATTATGGCGAAGGTGTTGAACCGGCTGGTGAGGACGCTCGAATCGACCTCCCCGAGGATGAAGTCCCCCGTCTGCACGCGCGCCAGGAACCGGACCCGGCCCTGCTTTTTCACCGTCACCGGTATCTCAAGGACGTTCTCCTTCGGCTCGAGCGTGACCTTCTGGACACTGCCATGGGGGAACGTCAGGCCGTTGCTCGCAAGGGTGAGAGTCGCGCGTATCGGGTAGCTCGTCCCGTTGACTATCGACAGCGAGATCGTCTTGTCGGAGGAGCTGATCGAGAAGGTGCCTGTCTGCGGGACCTGGACCTTTGCCAGCTCGAGGTCCACGGTCCCGGTCACCCAGGAAGCGTACGAAAGGCCCTGTATCTGCCGGGACCACTCGCTCCAGACGTCGCTCTCGCTGTAGGCCAGGTCGCGGGCCATGGGCGCGAGCAGGAGGTTGTCCGGCTTCACCATCGCCTTGAAGCCCTGATACTGGCTGCGCGCGCGGGCCACCTGGGAGAAATAGTCGTTCGAGGGCGGGCCCGGTTCCGGTATGTCGAGAGGGTCGTTCTCCAGGGACGGAACGTTCATGATGCTCTGCGCGAACGTGGTGGTCTTCAGCCAGGGCGCCCCCGAGATCGCTTTCATGACCTCGTTGAGCACCTGGCGTGACGGCCTCCAGGTGCTCGGCCACACCACGGTACAGTCGCGCAGCTTATCAGGCCTCTCGAGGTACAGGTTGGTCAGCTCGGAGAGGATGCACTGGGCGACGCCGCTGGGGTCGCCGCTCTGGCTGACCCGGTCGAAGACGCCGCGAAGCCGCGCGTCCTCGAACAAGGCCTGGACCTTACCGCCCTTGGCGCCCCCGGCGAGATTCACCGGCTGGCCCAGCGTCGATCCTTTCAACAGCCTTTTGCCCGCGCTGCTCCTCTCCAGCAGGGACGAAGAGAGCAGCATGAACTGTCCGGCCTGCGGCCCCAGCGCGCGCAGGACCCGGGAGTTCGCCAGCTGGCCCGGCGGCGAGGAGAATTCGTCGCTGACGGCGGTGTCGAGGTCTTTCTCGAGCATCTTGCGGCCGGCGGTCAACTGGTCGCGCGCGTCCGCCGTCCACTTGAGGGACACCAGGCTTTCCAGGTTGGGAGAGGCGTACGGCTGCGGCATCACCTCGTTGTGCGGTGACTGCGCCAGCCTCCTCAATCCGGAGAGCGTGGCCGCCGCGTCGAGGGCCTCGCGCGATCCCGCTCCGACGTGCTTCAAGATATCGCCCGACTTCACGTCGTATCCGCTCGCCATGTTTCTGATGTCTTCCGTCAGCATGGGCGACATCGAGAAGGACAGGTTGACCTCGGGGTAGGTGTCCGCCAGCCAGAGCAGGTTGGTGAGCCAGCCGGTATTCTTGCTGGAGGTCGAACACTCCGCGGCCAAGTCTTCGTTCTGGAAGGTGCCGTCGGGGCCCCTGTGCGGAGGCTCCAGGGTATCGAAGACGATGGAGAGGTTGAGCGGCGTGATGTCGCCGGAGTTCTTTGTGGAGAAGATGATCAGCTCGCTGATGATGTTCGCCACCGGCGCGCCGGCCTTGAGGGCGTCGATGGTGAGCGGGTAGACGCCGTCCTCGAAGCGGCTGGGATCGAGCTGCAACTGGTACTTGAACACGTTGTTGCCGGGATTGAGGGTGAGGTTGCGCCCCAGCCACGTGGTCTGCCGGTAGACCTTGGCCGGCTTCCCCTCGAAGGTGTTGTCGAGGTCGGCTCTGGACGTGTTCCTGGGCTGTATTCGCAGCCTGACGTCCACGCCTCTGACCGCCTGGCGCGTCGCGTTGTCGAGCGTCACCACCATCCCGACCAGGCCGTCGGTTTCGTACCAGTACGCGTCCTTGGACAGGGCGATGCGGACGTCCGGCGTCCTGGCCGCGGCAGCGTGGGCAACCGTGCCCACGGCCAGCAGTGGCTGCGCGAGCATGAAGGCGATCAGCACCGCGCAGGCAAGACCTGTTTTTCGGGGGCGGCGGGCTTCAGGGAGGCCCGTCGAGAGTTGTTTTCTTGGATGCATCTTCAAATCTTCCCTGAAACCGCCCTCCCGCGATGGGACCGGCGGCTGATGGAATATCTTTCGGCGTATTCTTTGACGCCGGGGACTGTCTAGCCTGTTCGGCTCATTTCTTGCTCGTGATGCTGATTATCTCATTAACGATGAATAATAGCCCGAAGGCGCCAAGCAGCGCCCCGAAGAGAATGTAGAGGACTCGCTCGGCCGTACGCAGGTTGAGCCGCGCCCCCAGGTACGCGCCGGGGATCGCGCCGACGACCATGTAGAGCACCAGCGACCACGACACGTGGTGCAGGAAGGAATGGACTATCGTCCCCGGGATCGCTATCACGACTATGACCGCCAGAGAGGTCGCGATCGACCTGCGAAGCGGCATGTGCATCAGGTAGAGGAAGCCCGGGATCATGAGCACGCCGCCACCGACTCCGAGCAGACCCGAGAAGACGCCGGCGACGAAGCCGATCGCCAGAGCGATCGGGACCTTGACCTCGTAGCATTCGGAGTCCGTAACGGCGTCGGGTTCCTCCACCTGGACGACTTCGCACTCGTCGGCATCGTCACCGTCGGCGTCCACCGCGCGCAGCGCCTCGTCCGGCCCCGCCGGGATGCCGTGGCCGGCGGTCCCGCGCCTGATGGTCATCGCCGAGACGTACAGGACCATCAGCCCGGTGGCGATCATCAGGTAGTGCAGGTCCAGCCAGCGCGTGGCCAGTGCGCCACCGACGGCGCCCACCACACCTGTGGAGCAGCACAGCGCGGCCACCTTGCTGTCCACCAGGCCGCGGCGCCAGTAGGTGAAAGCCCCGGCGGCCGCGGTCGGTATCGTCACCGGCAGCGTGGTGCCCAGGGCGATGCCGGGCGGCGTCTTCAGTATCAGCCGAAGTGACGGCGTGGATACCGCCGCGCCGCCGATCCCGAACATGCCGGAGAGCAGCGCGCTCACGAACCCTATGACGATGGCGCCGAAAACATACATGCCGACCTTTCAAGGACCAGGCTCTCCGCCGCGGCGCGACGGTCCCGCAGCGGGCATTCTATAATCATACAGGCTGGTGGCCGCAGCGCACCGGAGGGGAGCCCGGAAAGCCGACCTCCTCCAGCGCGACCGGGGAGAGCTCGAAGTCGCTGAGAGCGGCATCAAACTGGAGCGGCGTCCCTTTGAGATAGCGAACCTGGTGCTCGAGCTCTGAGGGGTCAGACAGGGGTCCCCCCATCATCAAATTCACAATTAGAGACCCGACCCCATATAATTACTGCATGAGCATCTTCAAAGATTTCGAAAAAAAGCTCGAGGGACTTTTTGAGGGCGTGATCCTGCGCGCCTTCAAGTCCGGAGTCCACCCGGTAGAGCTCGGCAAGAAACTGGTGCGGGAGCTCGAGGGCCATAAGGTCATCGGGGTCTCGCGGGTCTACGTGCCCAACCGCTACGACGTGGGGCTCTCGCCCAGGGACTACTCGAAGTTCGAGTCCTACCAGGCGGTGATGGCGACCGAGCTCGAGAACCTGCTCATCTCCTACATCAGGGAGCACGGCTACGCGGTCCTCGACAGGCCGCGGATAAAGCTCTTCGAGTCGGAGAGCATGCGCGAGGGCGAGTTCTCGATCAAGACGCGGATGGAAGGCGACCTGCCGCAGCCGCACGAGGAAGTCCAGAGCGACGAGGGCATCGTCAGGCGGACGAGCACCGGCCCGGCGGCGCTGGAGCTACTGGACTCCGGCGAGCTGTCTCCCGCCTTCGCGCTGGAAAAGGATTCCGTACAGATCGGCCGGATCGCCGACAACGACATCGTGCTCCCGGACCCCAACGTCAGCCGGGTCCACGCGAGGGTTCAGAAGCGCGACGGCGCCTACCATATCAGGGACCTCGAATCCACCAACGGCACCTGGGTCAACGAACGGCGCGTCTCCGAAGCGCTGCTGAAGGAGAACGACGTCATACGGCTGGGCAGCACGAGGTTCATCTTCCGGAGGGCTCAGGATTGATCCCCAACATAGTGTTCATTGCCCTCCGATACGCCTTCATCGGCCTGCTCTACGTTTTCCTGATACTGGTCGTCCGGGCGATCTATCGCGACATCAAGACGCCGGACGACAGCGCGCGGCCCTCCCGGCGCAGGAAGAAAGAGCAGCCGCAGCTGGTGGTCATCACCGCGGACAGGAACGTCGGCGCCAAGTACATGCTCTCCGATGAGATCAACATAGGGCGAGCGGGCAGCAGCGACGTCCTCATCGACGACACCTACGCCTCGCAGCAGCACGCCCGGATATACCCGCACGACGACATGTACTGCGTGGAGGACCTGGGGTCCACCAACGGCACTTACGTGAACGGAAGAAAGATCTCCTACCCGCTGGAGCTGCGGGTGGGCGACAGAATAAAGATCGGCAAGACGGTATTCGAGTTCAGGGTCTGACCGAGCAGGCCTGGAGGTCAGGATTTACAGCATCACGTCTTTCTCCATAACCGAGACGGGCAAGGTCCGCCAGATCAACGAGGACTCCGTCCTCGAGTCCGGCAACATGTTCGCGGTCGCCGACGGCATGGGCGGCCACCAGGCGGGCGAGGTGGCGAGCTCCATGGCGCTGTCCGTGGTGGGGCAGTACATAGAGGACAACATCGGCCTCATCTCGCCGGAGAAGCTGGTGGAGAAGGCGGCCTCGGCGGCCAACGCCGCCCTGTACACCAAGGCGTCATCCAGCACGAAGTTCAGGCAGATGGGCACCACGCTCACCCTGCTGTACCGCGAGGGCGACACCGCCTACCTGGCGCACGTGGGCGACTCGCGCGCCTACCTGTTCAGGGAAGGCCAGCTCAAGCGGATCACCCGCGACCACTCGCTCGTCGCCACCCTGGTTGAGGAGGGTGAGATAACCGAGGAGCAGGCGCGCACCCATCCCCAGCGGAACATCATCCTCAGGGCCCTGGGGCTCGAGCCGCAGGTCGAGATCGAGGTATCCGCCGTGAGGATCCTGCCCGGCGACGTCTTCCTGCTCGCCTCCGACGGGCTGACCGGGCTGGTGCCGGATACGGAGATAGCCCGCGTCATGGTTACAGAGGGAGGGCCGGCGGAGTGGTCGAGGCTCCTGGTGGACGCGGCGCTCGATGCCGGCGGCACCGACAACGTCTCTGTGGTGGTGGTGCGAATACTGGAGTCGGCGACCGTCGTTCCCGTGCGGGGGGCCCGGCCGGTTACCGACGCGAGCGACCTGCCGCTCGGCACGGTGGAGGAGGGCGCGCGGCCCGCGCACCCCGACCGGCGCAGGATCCGCAACTGGCTGATCGTCGTCGCCGTGATCGTCGCCGTCCTCGCGGCGGGATTCGGGACGGCTTACTACTTCTACAACAAGACCTTCTGGGTCGGCGTCCGCAACGGCAAGGTCGCGATGTACCGCGGCTTTCCTTTCTGGGACCTCTCGGTGGTAGAGCAGCAGACCGACATCGACGTGAACCTGCTGCCGGCCGCGCTTCGAGAACGCGTCCAGGACAAGCTGGAGCCCGAGTCGAAGAGGAACGCCCTCAAGACTCTAGCGACCCTCAAGAACGAGGCCGTGAAGAACTCGAGCATCGTACCTGACGTCGAGGGTAAGAAGTTCACGGTCGCGCGGGACATGCTCGAGGCGGTCGGCCTGCGGGCGGCGCCCGAGCTGGTCAGCAGGACCGGTATCGCCGCGGACCTGGTGATCGACCAGGACCCGGTGCCCGGCACCCGCGTGGGAAAGGGTACGATGGTCAAGATCAAAGTCGTCATGTCGGGTACGCCCGCCAAGGAGGTGTAGGCGACGAGGCAGCGCAACAGAGAGCTCGCACTGCTGATATTCCTCATCGTGGTCATGTTCCTCGGCTTCATCTCCGTGCAGCTGGCGCTGGACGGGAAGATCATGCCCGGGCAGCTGGCGTATCCCGCGGTGGCCGCGGCGATCTTCATAGTCCTTCACATCGTCATGAGGATCTTCGTGCCCTCGGCCGACGGGCTGCTGCTACCGATCGCGGCCGCGCTCACTTTCCTGGGGCTGGTGATGATCCAGCGGCTGGACCCCAAGCAGGCTTCCTATCAGCTGATCTGGATAGCCGTGGCGGCGGTCTGTTTTATCCTGGTCATCGTCTTTGAGCGGAACTACGAGTCGCTCTCGCAGTACAAGTACATCCTGGGACTCACCGCCATCGTCTTACTCATGTCGACCATGTTTATCGGCAAGGAGGTGAACGGCGCCCGCCTCTGGCTGCAGATCGGACCGATGCACTTCCAGCCGTCGGAGCTGGCCAAGGTACTGCTGGTGGTCTTCCTGGCGGCGTTCTTCGCCGAGAAGCACGAGCTGCTCACCATATCCACCCACAGGGTGCTGGGGGTGCCCGTGCCCGAGCTCAAGTACTTCATACCGTTGATGCTGATGTGGGGCGTGAGCGTTGCGATAATGATCTTCCAGAAGGACCTCGGCTCGTCGCTCCTGTTCTTCGGGATCTTCATCAGCATGGTGTACGCGGCAACGTCCAGGAAAGGCTACGTTATCGTGGGGATGGCGATGTTCGCGCTGGGCGCCTACCTGTGCTTCCTGGCGTTCAGCCACGTGCAGGTCAGGTTCACCACCTGGCTGCACCCGTTCGACCCGAGCACCATCCAGGGCAAGTCCTACCAGATCTCGCAGTCGCTCTTCGCGCTCTCGTCGGGAGGCGCCTCGGGCACCGGGCTGGGGCTCGGTCACCCCAACTTCATCCCGTCGGTGACCACGGACTTCATCTTCAGCGCGATCGGAGAGGAGCTGGGCCTGCTGGGCGCGGCGGCCGTGGTGCTGATGTACGTCCTGATGGTTGCCCGGGGCATAAAGGTGGCGCTCTCCCACCGGGACGACTTCGGCAAGCTGCTTGCCGTCGGGCTGGTGAGCATCATAGCGATACAGTCGTTCCTGATCATGGGCGGAGTCACCAGGTTGATCCCGCTCACCGGCATCACGCTTCCGTTTGTGAGCTACGGGGGTAGCTCGCTCTTCGCCAACTTCATCCTGCTGGCGCTGCTCATCGTGCTCTCGCACCGGGGGGCCACCACCAACGTCACCAGCATCAGACAGGGGGCCAAGAGATGAACAGGCAGATCAAGGTGCTCTTGAGCGTCTTCCTGATTATCATGCTTGCCATCATCGTCAACCTCTCCTGGGTGCAGATATTCGGCGCCAGCAAGATACAGGGGAACGGGTTCAACAAGCGCAGGCTGGTGCAGGAGTACGCGATCCAGAGAGGGGACATCCTCACCGCCGACGGCAATCAGCCGATCGCGCGCAGCGTCGACACCGGGGCCGAGTACCGCTACCAGCGCGAGTACCCCATGGGCGCGCTGTTCGCCGACGTCACCGGCTACGATTCCTGGAAGTACGGTAGGACCGGGCTGGAGGAGAGCTACAACGATGCTTTGCTGGGCAGGGACAGCACACTGACTCTGCGCAGCCTGGGGAACCGGCTGCTGGGCGCGAGCAAGAAGGGCAACTCGATCGTGACCACGATCGACTCGCGGATACAGCGCATCGCGACGGAGGCTCTGGGCAAGGACGTGGGAGCCGTGGTGGCGATGGACCCCAAGACCGGCGCGGTCCTCGCCATGGTGACCAACCCCACCTATGATCCCAACGTGGCGGTGCCCTCGCCCGGCAAGGACGCCGCGGCGAACCAGGCCCAGTGGGACGCTTATAACGCCGATCCCCACCGCCCCCTCTTCGACCGGGCCATCAACGGGCTCTACCCGCCCGGCTCGTCGTTCAAGGTCGTGACCGGGGCGGCGGCGCTGGACCAGGGGGTGGTGACCGTGGGCTCGCCGTTCGATTGCACGGGGAAGCTGGTGGTGAACGGCTACACGGTCTACGACTTCAACCGCAAGACGCACGGCAACCTGACCTTCGAGCAGGCGATGGTGGTCTCGTGCAACATCACGTTCGCGCAGGTGGGATTGCGGCTGGGGGCGCCGGCCCTGGTCAACTACGCCCAGCTGTTCGGGTTCAACAAGGCGCTCCCGTTCGACCTCCCCACCACGGCGAGCCACATCCAGAGCGCGGCGAAGATGGACCCGGTGGCGCTGGCGTCCGCGAGCTTTGGACAGGGCGAGGACCTGGCGACTCCGCTGCAGATGGCGTCGGTGGTCTCCACCATCGCCAACGGCGGCGTGATGATGCAGCCCTACCTGGTCGACGCCGTGCAGGATTACAACGGCAAGATCCTCGAACAGAACCAGTCGAAAAAGATGAGAAGGGTCCTCGACCAGCAGACGGCGAGCACTCTAACGGATATCATGGTCAAGGTCGTGACCAGCGGCACCGGGACCGCTGCCCAGATAGACGGCGTCGACGTCGCGGGCAAGACCGGGACCGCGGAGGTGGGCAACGGGGAACCGGACGCGTGGTTCATATGTTTCGCCCCGGCGCAGGACCCCAAGGTCGCGGTGGCCGTCGTGGTCGAGAACGGCGGCGAGGGAGGGGTGACCGCGGCGCCTATTGCCAGGAACGTGCTCAAGACGGCGCTCAGGGTCCTGCCCTAGAAACCGTGGGGGTCACGACCGGAGGTCCGCCGGGCGCATGGTCTCCTGTGAAGGCGCCGGCAGCAAGGTCGAAAAGGAGGGTCAATGAGGTTCATCTTCAAGACTGTGAGGCGGCTGGCGGTGGCGGGGCTGCTCACGGCGTCTTTGATGATAGGCGGGATACTTGCCACGCATTTCTGGATGAGGCTCAAGTTCCACGCGATGTTGCAGAAGGGCGTGCCCGAGGGCCCGCACATGGACGTGCCGCAACACAGGGCCATGAGCGACATCACCGGCAGCCTCCGCGAGGTCCCCTTCAAAGGCCCCGCCGGGACTATCCCCGGGCTGGGGCGGGCCGCGCTGATGAACTCGTTCCTCCTGATGCTCAACGCCAACCGGGCGACCTCGGGCATCATGTACCCATACCCCGAGGAGTTCGAGAACGTGGTCATCGAGAGCTTCGACGGCACGCCGCTGACCTGCGCGGTCGGCATCCACAAGGACGGCAAGGCGCGGCCGGCGATCGTGATGTCCCACGGCTTCATGGGCTCCAAGAACGACCACTACATCATCGACACCGCACTGCGCGCCTACGCGGAGTGGGGCTTCAACGTGCTGGGCATCGACCTGCGCAACTTCGGCCGCAGCCAGAGCCTCTCGCACGGGCCGACCACGGCGGGGTGGAAGGAGTCCGAGGACCTGCTCGCCGCCGCGAAGTATCTGTCCGAACGTTCCGAGGTGACCAGCGTCGGGATCACGGGCTTTTCCATGGGAGCCGGCTCAACCATGATGGCCGCCTGCAAGACGCGCGAGTTTCCTTACCTGACCGGCGGGGCCATCGCCTGGAACGGCTACGCGGACGCGGGCAGGATGGTCGAATACATCAGCACCAGGCCGCCGGTGACCCACCAGTTCTTCCCGGTGTACCTGGGCTTCAGGGTCATGCACAAGATCCGGCGCGAGGATATGAAGGGCTACATCGACGACCCCGAGCAGCTCACGTACCTGGACGCCGGCTTTAATAAGGCCGACTTCACCACCTACATCGAGCAGATCGCGGCGCCTCACTACGGGGTCTCGACCGAGGAGTTCTTCGCCAACGCGAGCCCGCGCAACTTCCTGGCTGACGTCGAGGTCCCGCTGCTCATCGTGCACGCGGAGGACGACCCGATCTGTCCGGCCTCGGAGATGGACGAGCTCCGTGAGATCACCAAGGACAACCCCAACGTTGACATATGGATGCTTCCCGCGGGCAACCACTGCCTGTTCAGGTACCTGGACAAGGCGTGGTACGACAAGGTCATGAGGGACTTCTTCACTTACTGGGCGACCTGGTGAGAGCGCCCGCCGTGGCGCTTCGAGGAGGGAGGAGGACGTGATGGGTCACGTGCGGCGGAGGGACCGCGTTGTGGCGGCGATACTGGCCCTGGCGCTGGTGGCGCCTCTGGCGATCGCCGGTTGCGGCGGGGGCGGCAACGTCTTCGTCAACAGCTACGTGGTGAAGGAAGCCGGCAAGGAAGTTGGCTCTCAGAAGGTCACCGTCAAGGAGAACTCCAGCGGGGTCTTTTACTCGAGCACTGAGTCGATGCCCTTCACGGTGTTCGGTACGACGTTCACGCGCAAAGTGGCGGTCGCCAAGGACCTCAAGACGATCACCTCCTATGAGTCCGACCAGAGCGTGCCCGGGGCGACCTACAGCACGTTCATCCAGCCCTCGGCCGACAAGACGGGGCTCTTGTTCCTGGACAACCGCCTCCAGATGTACGAGTGGGTGCCCCTGCTGACGACCGAGAAGCGTCTCCTCCCGCTCGAGCCCGGGTCGGTCTGCACGCTTCAGGGGCTGTTGGAGAGGTTCACGCACGCGCAGGTCACCGGAGCGAACGCGACAGTGGTGATACCTTCTCGCAGCCCGGTACCACGCACGATACTGATACAGAAGACAAGCGAGTTCTTTCTTCGCATCACCTCCCCGGGGATCCCCGATATCGAGGTCACCTTCGACAAGAACAGCTTCGTGACCAAGATGCGCACGGGCGACATCACGATCGAGAAGGCGTCGCCGGGGGCGATGACCTCGACGGCCTTCCAGCCGGTAACCAAGGGGACGACCTTCACCGAGGTGAGCGTCCCGACCACCGAGAAGCTGTCCAACGGCCAGAAGCTTACCCTGGCGGGCAGCATGTACTTCCCGGCCAAGGCAGGAAAACCTTACAAGGCCGTGATACTCACCGGTGAAGAGGGGCCGCAGGACAGGACCGGCGGCGGTTTCCTCTCCCAGATCGCGGACGCGCTCGCCGGGCAGGGATTCGTGGTGCTGACCTGCGACAGGCGCGGCATCCCCAAGAGCCAGGGCGATTATGCGACCCTCACCCCGCAGACGCAGCTCGCTGACATCGATAGCCAGGTCGACTTCCTGGTGGGACGCGGCGACATCGACACCAACAAGATCGCCCTGGTCGGCTACGGCGAGGGCGGCCTGCTCAGCGCGAGCGCCGCGGCCACCAACCCTTACGTCAAGCGCCTGGCCCTTATGGCGACGCCTTCGGTGCGGATGTTCCCGGACTTCGCCAGGGTCCAGGTCGCCGACGCCCAGAAGACGGGCCTGCTGAACGACGCCGAGGCGGCGTTCCAGCTGTGGCTGGTCGACGCGCTGGTCGCAACCGTGAACGGCAATCCCGGCTCGACCCTGCAGCTCAGTGGCCACAAGGTGTTCCTGGACTGGATGCGCTCGTGGATGGCGGCGGCGAACCCCAACTTCGCCGCGATCAAGGTGCCCGTGCAGGTGATGCAGGGAACAGCCGACTACGTGGTGCCCGCGAGCATGGCGGCGCAGATAATGCAGGGGCTGCAGCAGCGCCCCGGCGGACAGCAGCAACTGGCGCAGTTCGACGGGCTGGGGCACTCTTTCGGCAAGGAGCTGAACCAGGCCGCCTCCAAGCCGAAGCGGCAGCACCCGTTGGTCGACCCCAAGGTGCTCGATTCGCTTACTACCTGGATGAAGGGGATGTAGACCTCCGTGCCCGAGCTCGAGACGGCATTCGATATTCCCACCGAGCTCGCCGACCTGCGCTCGCAGGTAAGAGGCCTGGTCCGGGATAAGCTGGTCCACTTCGAGAAGGAGATCGAGGAGACCGACGCGATGCCCGACGAGGTCCGCCGGCTGGTGAAGGAATCGGGGCTGCCGGGCCTGCAGGTCCCGGTGGAGTATGGCGGGATGGGCCTGGGCATGTTCGCGGCGTGCGTGCTGACCGAGGAGCTGGGCTGGTCGTCGCAGGCGCTGGTGCGCCTGGTCGGCGGCGACGCCCTCGGCATAGGCATCTGGGGCGCCGACGCCATGCGCCAGAAGTACCTGCGGCGCATTGCCTCAGGAGAGCTCGTCACGGCCTTCGCCCTCACCGAGTCTGAAGCGGGCTCGGATGCGACAGCCCTAAGGTGCAGGGCCACCAGAAAAGGCGACGCGTTCGTCCTGGATGGTGAGAAGATCATGGTGACGGCCGGAGACATCGCGGGCCTAGTGCTCGTCTTCGCGGTCACCGACCCGGCGGCCGGACCGGGCGGCATCACGGCCTTCATAGTGGAGAGCGCGTACGAGGGCTTCGAGATCGCAAGGTTAGAGCCGAAGATGGGCCTGCGCGGCATCCACACCGCCTCCATCAGGCTCGACGGCTGCGAGGTGCCGGCGGAGAACGTGCTGGGCACCGAAGGCCAGGGCTTCGTGCTGGCGATGCAGCTGCTGGACTTCGGCCGGATAAGGTACAACGGCGCGGTGTCTGTGGGCAACGCCCAGCGCCTGCTGGAGATGTCAGTGTCTTACGCAAGGCAGCGCAAGGCCTTCGGCACCACCATCGGCAACTTCGAAGGCGTGGGCTTCATGCTCGCGCGGATGGCCACCGAGGTGCACGCGGCGCGGCTGATGGTGTACGACGTGGCGAAGAAGGTCGACTCGCTCAGGCCGGTCACGCTGGAGTCGGCGATGGTCAAGCTGTTCACCACCGAGGTCGCGGACCGCGCGGCCGACGCGGCGGTGCAGGTCCACGGCGGGCAGGGCTACCTCAAGGACATGGGCGTCGAGCGCTTCTACCGGGACGCGAGGCTGGGGCGCATCTGGGACGGGACCTCGGAGATACAGCAGCTCATCATCTCGAGGATGCTCCTTGGTTGAGGCGCCCCGGCGGCGGCCGCGTGATATCGTAGCGTTGGCCAGGCTCAAAGGCGAAGCGAGGTGGACATGGGGATAAGGGAGGACCTTCTCAAGCTTGCGGTGGAGATAGGCCCGCGTGGCGCGGGCACTCCCGGCGAGGCCAAGGCCGCCGCCTACATCCGCGAACGTTTCCAGAGCCGGGGCCTCGAGGCTCGGATGCAGGAGTTCCGCACCATCGACACCTACTCCTACCTCTACCTCATATACATCGGCGCCGCCATCATCTGCGGCGTGCTGTCGAAATGGTTTCCCTACTACGTCGCGCCCATCGCGATTGTCGTGGCGGTGCTGTTCGCCCTGGACCTGGAGACCTTCCCGCTCATATCGCGCCTCCTGCCGCACAAAACGAGCAGGAACGTCATCGGCGAGATTCCCTCGGAGGACGGCAGGGTCGGTATGGTGGTGGTCGCCCACTACGACAGCGCGAGGTCGGCGCTCTCCTTCAGCCCCAGGCTGGTGGGAAACTTCCGCCTCTCGTTCTCGATGATGATCGGCTCCATCTTCGCCGTCGCCTTGCTGACGCTGGCGAACTTGATCGTCAGGGCCGCGGGCTCGAGCACCAACCTCTGGGTCTGGATAGCCACGCTGGTGGTCTGCGCCTACCTGCTGGTGCCGGCGGCCATCATGGTCCACCGCGAGGTCTCGCTGGGCTTCACGCCCGGCGCCAACGACAACGCGTCCGGCGTGGTGGCGATGCTGGCGCTCGTAGACAAGATGAGCGAGCAGGAGTCCTTCACCCCCGGCGTCATGTTCGTGGCGACCGGCGCGGAGGAGGTCGGGACCGCCGGGATGATCGAGTTCCTCAAGAAGAACGGCGCCAAGGTCGCCGACTCTCTCATCGTCAACCTGGACAACCTCGGCACCGGCCACGTCTGCTACATCGACTGCGAGGGCATGCTGCTGGGGCATCGCTCCAGCGAGGTGCTGCTGTGGTTGTCGGGCAAGGTCGCGGAGGGCAAGAAGTATCCGGTCTGGCGCGCGAGCTACCGCCTGCTGTCGACCGACGCGACCCCGGCGCTGGCGCGAGGATACCAGGCGATGAGCGTGATGGCCTTCGACGACGCAGGTGGCCTTCCCAACTGGCACTGGGAGACCGACACGGTCGACAAGATCGAGATAGAGAACATCGAGGTCGTCCGCGGTTTCCTCTGGAACCTGGCGCGAAAGATCATCGACTGACGCGCCGGTCGGCGTAACTCGTATGCGTGGTAGCAACACCAAATGGGACGGGGGAAGGGTGAGCCTTTT
>DAIQAV010000020.1:0-3027 GCA_036781505.1 Candidatus Anoxymicrobiaceae bacterium
TAGGGACGCAGATCGTCCTGCAGCTGCGCCAGTCCCTTCCCGAGGACACCGAGATCATGGCGCTGGGAACCAACGCTATCGCGACCGGCAGCATGATGAAGGCGAAGGCCACTCGCGGGGCGACCGGTGAGAACGCCGTAGTGGTGTCGATCGGCGAGGCCGACGTGATCATGGGCTCGCTGTCTATCGTCGTGCCCAACTCCATGATGGGCGAAGTCAGCCCCACTATCGCCACCGCCGTCGCGTCAGCACCGGGACGCAAGGTGCTGCTCCCGATATCAAACCCACCGCTCGACCTGCTGGGCACCAACAGGAAGCCTCTGCAGGCGCTGATAAAAGAAGCGATGCAACTCGTTGCGGAAATATACGGCTTGCCGTCCGAAGCTAAGGAGGAGAAAGATGTGTGAGGCGGTCGTCTTCTTGGTGAAGGACGGGGAGAGTACCCGTCTGATGGAGAATGTTGTCACCGTCGTGCCCGAGGGAGACAAGCTGCTCCTCACCGACCTGTTCGGGGAGCAGAAGCTCATCACGGCTCACATAGAGACGATAGACCTCCTCGCCCACGAGATAATCCTGACATAGACGCCGAGGCGGCAAGGCCGCTTTCTTGCGCATTGCGAAGCTAACCACTGTTGTGCTATAAAAAAGCATAGGAATAGGGCCAAGTAGGCCCGACCGAAGATTGCTTGACCGTTGACTGAAGGCCACGAAGGCCGGTGTTCCGGTTGGAAACCGGTTGGAGGTGGCTTTTTTGTCGCCACCACGAGAAAGGAGGTGGAGGTCTTGCACATCCCGGACGGGCTGCTCGACTTTAAGACGTGGGGCACCCTCTACGGTGTCTCGGGCGGCACAACCGCCTACGCGCTCTACAAAGTAAGAAACACCCTCGACGAGAAGAAGATCCCGTTGCTGGGGATCACCGCGGCCTTCATCTTCGCCGCGCAGCTCCTCAACTTCCCCGTAGCCGCCGGCGTGAGCGGCCATTTTCTCGGCGCGATGCTGGCCTGCGTGCTGCTCGGTCCCTGGGCCGGCTTTCTGGTCATGGTGGTCGTGCTTGCGATCCAGTGCCTGATCTTCGCGGACGGAGGCTTCGCGGCGCTCGGCGCCAACATCTTCAACATGGCGCTTATCGCGGGCCCGGTCTGCTACTTCATGTTCGCCGCTTCCAAGTCACTGATGAACAAGAGGCTCTCCGAGCGGACGTCGCTCCTTACCTCGCTCGCGTTCTTCTCCTGGCTCTCGGTGGTGCTGGCCGGTGCGGCCTGCGCCGTGGAGCTCAGCATCTCCAACGTAGTGAAGCTCTCCAGCGGGGCGATCTTCGGCCCGATCGTCGGAGTCAACGCCATCATCGGCATCGGTGAAGCGGTGATAACGACCATAGTGGTAGCTGTGGTGCTCCAGGCGAGGCCCGACCTCATCTACTCCTACTCGGGCCACGACGTCAAGCTCCCCTTGAGCGAGGAGGCGGTCTGATGCGACGCGCGTTCTCGCGAAGGTACCTGGCAGCATGGGCGCTTGCCGCCGTCGCCTGCGGGGTCCTGTTGCTGGTATTCGCCTCGCCCTGGGCCTCGAAGAGCCCGGACGGCGTGGAGAAGGTCGCCCAGGACAGCGGTCTCAAGACCAGTGATAACGCGGCGGCTCCGGCCGGGGGCTACAAGGTGAGCGGGGTGAAGAGCGAGGCGACCTCCAGAAGGCTTTCGGCGCTCATCGGAGTGGCCGTGACACTGGTCGCCGCCATCGGCGTCGGCCTGCTGATGACCACCATGGGCAAGCGAAGGAAAGGGACCGGCGGCGATCAAGGGCCGCGGGCCGGAAGCGGCATCGAGGGAGGCTCCGCCGATGAGGCATGATTTCATCGACCGCTACTCGAGGCTCGAGAGCCCGGTCCACGCGCTGGACCCCAGGGCCAAGGCCATCGCGCTGTTCGCCGTGATCATCGCCTGCGTGACCACGCCCGCCAACGTGTGGTGGCCGTACGCGATCTACGCCGCGCTGGTGCTGATAATCGCCAACGCGTCGCGGCTGCCGTTCTCGTACCTGCTCACCAGGATGCTGGTGGTGGCTCCGTTCATACTGGTGGTCGCCGTGTGCGTCCCGTTCATGCATGGCACCGGTCCGACCTACGACCTGGGAGTGTTCAGCGTGACGCAAGGCGGGCTGCTGGTGCTGTGGAACGTCGCGGCCAAGGCGTTGATATCGGTCTCCTGCCTGATACTCCTGTCATCCACCACCGAGTTCGCGGACCTCATGCACGGCTTCGAGCGCCTGCACGTGCCGCAGTTCTTCACCACGGTCGCCGCCTTCATGTACCGCTATATCTTCATAATCATCGATGAGGCCGAGCGCATGAAGAGGGCGCGCGACTCGCGCAACTTCCGCGGCCGCTGGCTCTGGCACATCAAGGTGATCGGGCACATGGTCGCCTCGCTGTTCCTCAGGAGCCAGGAGCGCGCCGAGAGGGTCTACCAGGCCATGTCGGCACGCGGCTTCGACGGCTCGTTCCCACGGTGGAAAGAGACCCATATGCACGCTCCTGACTGGGCGTTCATGGGCATCGTCACCGCGACGGCTCTCGCCGGAAGGCTGGTGGTACTGTGGAAGTGATCCCGTTCGCGCGCGAGTATGCCATCAGCGTCACCGACCTCGAGTACAGCTACCCCGACGGGACCAAAGCCCTGCGCGGGGTCGACCTCAAGATCAGGCGCAACGAGACCGTGGCCATCATGGGCCCGAACGGGGCCGGCAAGTCCACCCTCGCCCTTCACTTCAACGGCATCCTCACGGGTTCGTCGGGCAAGGTCGAGGTCATGGGCATCGAGGTGAACAAGAAAAACATGCGCAAGGTGCGCGACATCGTCGGCCTGGTGTTCCAGGACCCCGACGACCAGCTGTTCTCCCCCACCGTGAGAGAGGACGTGGCCTTCGGACCCCTGAACCAGAGACTGTCCCCCGAGAGGGTCGACCACGCCGTCTCGCGCGCGCTCGCCTGGGTGGGCATGGAAGGCTCGGAGCAGCGCTCCCCGCACC
>DAIQAV010000020.1:3037-20906 GCA_036781505.1 Candidatus Anoxymicrobiaceae bacterium
CCCGCACCACATGAGCTTCGGCGAGAAGAAGAGGATATCGGTTGCGACCGTGCTCGCGATGGACCCCGAGGTCCTGGTGATGGACGAGCCGGTGGCCAACATGGACCCGCGAGGCCGCCGCGCATTCCTCGAGCTCATCAAGGTGCTGGAGGGAACCAAGATAATCGTGACGCACGACCTGGGGATGGCGCGAGAGCTCTGCGACCGCGTCGTGCTCATGGACAAGGGCCTCGTGGTCGCGGACGGACGCCCCGCCGCCACGCTGTCCGACGAGGTCCTGCTCGAGAAGCACGGGCTGATCTAGCGCCCCCACTCTTCCGTGGCGGCGGCTCTGTGATAGAATGCGCTGTGGGGATAATGGATGGACTTCGTGAGGGGCTATGGTAGAGATCACTAAGCGTAAAATCCTTGTCGTTGACGACGAGGTCAACCTGCTCCAGATAATGAAAACCAACCTCGAGATCGAGGGATACGACGTTGTCACCGAGATGAGCGGTGAGACCGGCCTTGTCTCCGCCGTGGTCGACCAGCCGGACGTGATCATCCTCGACATCATGATGCCCGACGTGGACGGCTGGGAGATATGCCAGCGCCTGCGCGCCGACCCCCGCACGAAGTACATCCCCGTGATCATGCTCACCGCCCTGGATGAGTCCCAGCACGTGGTGAAGGGCTTCGAGTGCGGGGCGGACGACTACCTCGCCAAGCCCTTCGACAACGCGGAGCTGTTCGCCCGTATCAAGTCGGTGCTCTGTAAGGCCGCGAAGGGTATGGCGGTCGACCCGCTGACGAACCTCCCCGGAAAACACCAGATCTACGAGGAGACCCGCAAGCGCCTGGAGAGGCGCGGCAAGTTCTTCGCCTTCATGTACATCGACATCAGCAACCTGCGCGCGGTCAACTATAAGTTCGGGGTAGACCGCGGCGACATGCTGATACTGGGTCTAGCCAACATCCTGAGGGACATCGTCAAGGCCGACGAGGAGTTCCTCGGCTACATGGGCGAGGACGACTTCGTGATCCTCTCGGTGCCGCTCAGGGTAAAGCAGATCTTCGGGAGCCTCACCTCCAGGTTCGACCAGACGATGGCCGACATCTGCCCGGAGGCGCTCAAGGAGGCGCCCGTCTCGGCCGACCAGCAGATCAAGCTCGCGGTCGCGGTCGTGACCAACGAGCGCAAGCAGTTCGGCGATCCCCTCCAGATAAAGAACGTAGCGCTCGAGGTCCTCAAGCAGGCCAGGAACATCCCGGGCCATTGCTGCGCGGATTTGAAGGACTACCCCCTCTAGCACGACAACGCTGCTCTTAAGCGGTACAAGATGGTCGAACTGACTTTTCCGACGGAATCCCCGAAGTTCAATCACTTGCCGCCACCCTATTCTCCAAACCTGGTCACCACGCCACATCATTCAGTCCTCACCGCAGCTGTGGACAGATTCAGGCACACCGCTGCTCGAGTTCTGTTCTCCGACGGGGTTGAATCCACTCCGGAGGCCTCCGCAGTGTTGTGATTTCTGCAGACCTCCGCAGCTGCAATCACTTACAACAGAAATAGTCTATCAGCGAGGACAGACAAAGAAATCACAACACTGCGGGGGCCGAACATAAGGAGGGAACAGGTGGGGCGGAAGGTTGGGTAGGCGGTTTGCTTGAGGTCTGACGCAGGTGCACTCCCTCCAACCCCACCTGAGGGCGAACTATGTGAGTCTTGTTCTACATGGCTTGCGATCCTTTGCCCTGTGGCTCGCCGGCCCTTCGACTTTCAGATATTGAAAAGCAAGAGACCTGGTGGCTCTTGCTACGATGACGCTATTAACCTGTAAACATGCGAAGCCAAATGCCACCCTCGTTAACCTCAGGTGTATTATCGTTCATCGCGGTCCGGGAATCTATCCGGCGAGTGAGCTATAACGGTCTCGTTGGCAGTGGATACAAGACGGGGAGGCAAGGGTGACGCGCGGTAGGCGAACGGGCTACTGGCGCCTCACTACCGCCGGCTGGAGTATGTGAACACCAGCCTTTTTCGAGTTTTTTTCCCTGGAGGCGGTGGCCCGGACGTCGGCAAACGCTCGGGACCGGCTTTTCAAGTGGAAAACGACCGCAAACCGGTCTGAAATGGGATAAATAAGTAAGAGCCGGCACCTTTCGGCCCCGACTCTTAAACTTGATTATACCATGACATCCCCGCATGACCAACAAGACAAGCGAGCTAGTTTTCCTGTGGGTTAGAACTGAGGCCTGGCGACAAGGAGGTAGACGCTGACGTTCCCGCTGAGGCCGAGCATTCTGCCGTCGGTCCGCACCGGCTGGCCGCTCCAGCTGATAGTCAACACCTGCTCCTTCTTGGTCAGGTGAATCGGCACCTTCAGCGTGCCCACGCCGGGGCGGATGACGGTGCTGCCGAGGGAATCGCCGTCGAGGTACATCGATACTGTGCCCTCGGGACCGTTGTTGGACAGCGTGAGTGAGAAGTCCCGCGTAGTCGGTCCATCCTTGTTCTGTATCAGGAACTCCCCGCTCGGCTGGAGCAGCGCGTTCCAGGCCTGCCCGTCCTGGAGTATCACCGAGCCGGAGAAGTTCGTGTAGTAGAGCGGGAACAGCTTGGTCGGCTCGGCGGTGATGTCGTAGATGTAACTGTCAGGGTTCTTTTCGACGAGCTTGTAGCCTGCGGGCATCTTCGCCGGGTCGAAGTCGATCCCAACGGGAGCTATGAGCTTGAAGAACGCGGGTATCACGACCGCTTTGGAGACGCCGAGGCCGGCGAGCATCTGTGGAGTGTAGGGAGCGTAGACATCCTTCAACACTCCCTGATAGAAGTTCCCGATCGTCCCCAGCTTCGGGTCATTGAGGATCGGGTGTTCATTGAACATCTGATAGTACTGATACTGCAGCGGCAGGAAGTACTGGCCCGTCATCGGGTAGTACACCACGGGCTGATCCTTGGGGTACCGGGCAAGGTCGGTCACCGCCTTGGGGACTTTCGAGATATCGCGCGCCCGCAGTGGCGGTTGAATGGTGACGTCCACGATAAAGAGCGCGAGCACGACCATACAGGCCGCCGCGATCTTGACCTTGCTCCAGTGGCGCCGGCGCGCCAGAAGGAAGAAGCCTATCCCGGCCAGCAGCGCCAGCGCGAAGTTGACCACGAGCGCCCACCTCGAATAGAACCTGAAGAACGGCGCTATCCCCCGCACGATGATCGAGGGCGTCGGTATCCGCGTGCCTCCTATCGTGATAAGAGGAGGCATCGACAGAATAAACGCCAGCACGCCGGCGATGATGCCGAAATACACAGCCGTCTTCACCAGGCTCGTCCTGTTGGCGCCCGCCTCTTCCGCCTGGACAGGTACCGCTGCGGCGGCTTCACCCGGGTCTTCACCGGCTTCTTCATCACCGTCATCAGGGCTGTCTTCGCCGCGCTTGCGCCTCCTGAAGAAAGTCAGGAAGACGGCCACGATGGCAAGGGCGTAGGTGACTATGCCGGGGTAAGCGGTCATCTCGGGAGTGTCGGCGATGCCCTCATGATTGATGACGTATTTGGTGGTCCACGATCGCCAGACGAGCGCGTAGGCCGGAGGCACCACGTAGTTCCAGGGGTGCGACGAGTAGGCGATGGTGTTGTCGATGGAGCGCTCTCCGGTGCTTGCAATGACGGAGGGATCCTTGTAGGCGAGGTTCTGAAATACGGGCACGCTGATCACAAGCGCGAGCACGACCGCGAGCACGGCCATCAAGATGACGCGCAGCGTCTCTCTTCTCACCAGCGGCTGGCCGCGCCGCATGGCCCGCGTGGTCTCGAAGCGGTTCTTGACAAAGGCCGCGATGCCCCAGGCGATGAGGATCATCCCGCAGAAGAGACCGAAGTGGTAGTCGGTATAGAGTGCCACGGCCAGGGTGGCCGTGACGGCAAGGGCCGACAGCACCGTCCGCTTGCGCCAGAGGTAGATGACCGCGATCAGGAAGAGCGGCAGGACGTAGATCAGCGACAGCGACAACTGGTTGAACGTCCTTGCGGTGTGCCAGGGAGAAAAAGCGTAGATGAAGCCACTCAGGAACGAAGCCGAGATGCATCCCGTGACGTAGTAGACGAGCCAGAACATCACCAGTCCGGCCAGCGGGAACGAGAGGATTATCATGATATTGAAGCCGGCTTGAGCCCCTATGACCCTGGTCAGCAAGTTGAGGACTCCCGCGGAGAGCGGGAGGGAAAGATCGTGCAGGTCGCTGCCGAACGGGTACCCCCGGAAGGTGGTGCGAGTCCCGACTCCACCGTGCAGGCGCGCGTAATTGCGGTACCAGGCGACGGCGATCGTACCGATCCCATCATGGGGGTTCGACGGATTGAAGTAGTAGTGGGACAGGTTGGTGACCAGCGGCCAGGTCAGCAGAATGGCAAAACAGGTGAAGATGATAAGGACCAGGATAGACCAGGCGACGAGGCGCCTGAACGACTTGCCGTTCTTTGTGTTCTTCATCAGAGCAGACGCCAAGCAACGCCTCCGCTTGCGCATTGTGGCCAGAGACCCGGCCCAGGGTGGCGGACCTCCCCTCCAACGGCGACATCGTACCACAAGCCCGTCTTTTCGAGCATGATAAGCCTTCCTGTCTCATGTAATTCATGCGGTTTAAAATATACTCTAGAGACATAGCCTGGTCGCCGGCGATTCGAGTGCGCGTGAGAAAGAACAAAACCCTCAAGATCACCGTTGTGCTGCTGTTGCTGATCCTCGCCCTGGCGCTGGCGCTTCGCCTGGTGAACGTCGGCCACCTGGTCTCCTGGGACGAGGCATGGAACGTGAACTCAATCCAGGACGCCGCCTCCGGCCATCACAGCAATGCCACCACCTTTTATCCCAACTTCTTCAGGCACCCTCCCCTGTACACCGGCCTGGGGGTGATCTACTCCAAGGTCGCGGGGATGGGCCGTACGGGCCTGTCCTACTTCCTCGAGATCGTGTCGATCCTGTTCTCGCTGGCGCTCATCGTGGCGCTCTTCCTGTGCGGGCGCGACTGGTTCAACGAGTGGGCGGGGCTTGCCGCCGCCTTCATATTCGCGGTGATGCCGGCCGCCAGGGTCTACGACTCGCTGGTGAAGCAGGAGTCCATGACGCTGTTCCTCGGGCTGCTCTTCCTGCTGTTCTTCTTCCGCAAACGCTACTTCGTTGCCGGCCTCTTCCTGGGGCTGGCCCTCCTGACCAAGGAGATCATCGTATTCGTGCCGGCGGCGGTCTTCGTGTTCGTGCTGCTGAGCCGGAAGTGGGACCGGCTCAAGGGCTTCGGGTTGAGCCTGCTCATCGCCGTCCCGATGGCGGCGTGGTGGTACCTGTTCTTATCGCGCACCGAGGGTCAGTTCATGGAGTTCTTCCTCGGCACACACTCTTCGGCGCAGGTCTGGCACAAGCCGTTCTGGTCGTACCTGGCGAGGATACCGGGCGACATAGGCTGGGGTGGTCTGGTCGCACTCCTGCTCGGGCTCGGCGCGCTCGCGTGGCACCTCAAGACGTTCCACGGGGCCGACCGCGAACACAGAGACTACCTGCCGCGCGACATGGCTCTCTTCTTGCTGATCTGGGTGCTGGTGATATACCTGGTCCTGAGCGTCTCTTACGGCAAGCCGCCCTGGATGGTCTACACGGCCCTTCCCGCGTTCGCCTTGCTGGGCGGCTGGGGGCTCGCGGAGACTTACCGCGCCCTCTCCAACCGGCGCGGAACCGCTGTGGTGACGGTCGTGCTTCTGGTCGTGCTGATAGCCGCCACCGCGATCCCCTTCGGGTTCACCAACTACGAGTCGCACGGTGACGTGCTCTACAACAGCACGCTCCGTGACAGGGCGGTCGCGCGCTACATCAACGTGAACGGAGGCCGGGGCGCCAGGGTGATGCTGAAGACGGGCGATCTGAGCCCGATAATGATGTTCTACCTCGACAGCTACGCTTCCGGTGACATCGCGCTGCTGTCCGCGGAGCCGGCGCAGGACCGGGTCGGCGGCGACAAGCGCGTGCTCCTGATCGACGACAGCGCCACTCCCGCCCAGGCGGCCCGCCACGTCGCCACTGTAAAGCCGAGCTTCGTGGTCCTGCGGAGCAACTCGGACGCGGGGGCGGCGTTCTCGAGCCTGGTGAAGCCGTACGACATCAACGGCTCCTTGATCTTCAACGGCAAGGAACTGCTGAACGCGCTGCTCCCCCTGCTCAGCCAGAAGTGAGGGCGCCAGTCCTACAGTCGAACTGCCTTGCGATGGTCACCTGGACACCTGTTACAATCCATGGAGGAATTGCGACTGACGTCGAAAGGCTGTGCAGAAGTCATGGATGACTTTCCCGGAGCGCGCGCCCAGTGCGAACACAAGTTCAAGAAGAAGGCGAACGGCGCACTCGTCTGCGAGCTCTGTGGCCTCGCCAGGCAGCCCCGGATGCACGCCGAGCCTATCGGAGAGGACCACGTGCTCGACCTGTCCAGGGGGGCGGCCTACGCGCGTAAACAGGCTCGGATGGACGGCACCCTGAAGTCCATCGGCGGTAAACTACGGTGGCTCTTCTGGTGGTGAGGGCATACCTACCGAGTAGGTCGGCCTGATCGTGTCACGAGGAACCAGGATATCCGGTCCGCTCCTGAACCAGGGCAGAGATACCTTCTCGTCGCTGAAGGTCCGCAACTACCGCCTCTATTTCATCGGGCAGGGGATCTCACTCTCCGGCACCTGGATGCAGGTTATCGGACAGTCCTGGCTGGTTCTTCAGATCACCCACTCCGGCACGGCGCTCGGCCTGGTCATCGCGCTGCAGTACCTGCCGTTGCTGGTGCTCGCGCCCTTTGGCGGCGTCGTGGCCGACCGCTTCCACAAGCGCAAGATCCTGTACGTCACCCAGACCTGCTCAGGGATACTCGCACTCATCCTGGCGATCCTGGTGGTCACCGGCGCCGTCAAGCTCTGGATGATCTTCGTGCTCGCCGGCCTGCTCGGCTGCGTGAACTCGATGGACAACCCGACGCGCCAGTCGTTCATCCACGAGCTCGCCGGGCACGACGAGCTGAAGAACGCGGTGTCGCTGAACTCGACCGAGGTCAATCTCACGCGCGTGATCGGGCCGGCCATCGCGGCCGTCGTGATCGCGACGCTCGGCATAGGCTGGTGTTTCTTCCTGAACTCCGCCTCTTTCGCCGCGGTGCTGGTCTGCCTATTCCTGATGCACGGCTCCGAGCTCGAGGCGGTGGAACCCGTGGCGAGGGCAAAAGGGCAGATGCGCGCGGGCCTTCGCTACGTGTGGACCACTCCCGTGCTGCGAGACGTCCTCATCATGATGGCGATCATCGGGACTTTGACCTACGAGTTCGGCGTCACTCTACCGCTTCTAGCCAGGTTCACCTTCCACGGCAACGCGAGCTCCTATGCCTGGCTGACCTGTTCGATGGGGGCCGGCGCTGTCGTGGGAGGCCTGATCGCCGCGAGCAGGAAGAGCACGGCGCCGCGGGGGTTGCTCTGGGCAGCCTTCGCGTTCGGTCTGATGATGCTGGGGGTGGCGGCCGCGCCGCGATTCTCGGTCGCGGTGATAGCCATGGCGCTGGTGGGGGTCTTCTCCATCATGTTCTATGCCCTGGGGAACACGGTGCTGCAGCTCGAGAGCGACCAGGCCATGCGGGGCAGGGTCATGTCGCTGTGGACGGTCGCCTTCCTGGGCTCGACCTTCATCGGCGGTCCCGTCATTGGATGGATCGGGGGGCACGCCAGCCCGCGCTGGGCGGTGGCGGTCGGAGGGATGGCCGCTATCTGCGCCGGCGCATACGGTCTTATCGCCATGAGGAATTACCCGTCCCGCGAGGTTCCCGAGGGCACGGTCCTCTCCCCGCCCGTGGCGAGCGAAGAAGACGCCCGGATCCCCTGACTCGGCTCCAGTCTGAGCATCTCAGCTATGTCCCCGCGGCAATGAACTGGTCAGCTGACTCCTTAGCCTGGGGTAGCCAGCATTCAGAGTGCCACGTATTGGTTGGTTTGGCGGAGAGAGTGGGATTTGAACCCACGGGACGAGGTCAACCCGCCCACACGCTTTCCAGGCGTGCGCCTTAAGCCAGACTCGGCCATCTCTCCGTGGTCGAGTTTAGCAGGAGTGTGGGCGGTATTCTATCGGTCCACGTATTGAATTGCGGAGTGGAATTGCCACAGAGCAGATCGCGTGACTCTGCCGCGGCCGATTGCCAAACGCCGTCTCCGCCTGTTACTTTGGCAGGATGAACCACCTTGATGGAATCACAAAGATACTGGGAAGCCTGAGCAACAACATCTACCTCGTCGAGTCCGGCGACGAGCTGGTTGTCTTCGATCCCGGCATGCCTTCCGACCTCCGGCGCCTCGTCGACCGCATCAAGAGCCTGGGGCGCTCACCGAAAGACGTGACCTCGATCGTGCTGACCCACTTCCACGTCGACCACGCCGGCTCCGCCAGGGCGTTGAAGCTCTTGAGCGGCGCAAAAGTGTACGCAAACGCCGAGGACGTACCCTACCTGCAGGGCGAGAAGTACATGCCGAGCGTTTTCAAGGCCGGTTTCCAGGGCCGCGCGCTGATGGTCCTGCCAAAGACGGTGGAGAAGTACAGCAGAGTGCCGACCGTGGAGGTGGACGTGCCTTTCCTAGACGGTGATGTGCTCCCGGTGCTGGGAGGCCTCGAGGTCTACCACGCTCCCGGACACACGCCTGGATCGTCATGTTTCCTGTGGCGGGATAGAGGCGTGCTGTTCACCGGAGACGCCATACAGAATCTCTACTTCCTGCTCACTCTCCCGGAAGGCGGATTCACCTGGGACCTCGAGCTGGCGGGCCGCTCCGCCGCAGCGGTCGTCGACGCTCTGCCCGGCGAGGATTACCGCGTGATATGCACCGGCCACGGCCCGATCGTCCGCGGCTCAGCGCGGGAGAAGATGGCATGCTTTCAAGCGAGGCTGCGTGAGCGGGGCAAGGCCTGAACCATCTGCCGCACGAGCGTCAGGCGGCCCCCCCTCATGTGCGGGGCCATCGCGACTACGCGAGTGGGAGTATCAGGCTCTCGGTGCCGGGGCGCTCCTCGAAACCCAGGTCCGCGTAGAACTTGTCCTCTGCTTGCGGACTGTCGCGCTCGGTCAGCAGCATAAGCCTCGAGCAGCCCTTGATTATTGCCAGCTCTTTGACGTCGTTCATGAGCGCTTTGCCGACGCCCTTTCCCCTCGCCTCTTCTCTGACGAAGACCTCTGACACGTATCCTTCAGGGCCCTCGAGCAGCAGGTAGGGCAGCCAGTGCACAGAGATATAGCCTGCGGCGTTGCCCTCTTCGTCCTCACCGACGAGGACGGTGTGGCTCTCATCGGCGTCGCACAGCTCGAGGTGCAGGCGCACCCGCAGCTCCGTCGCCTGCGCAGACTCCTTGTCGACGTAAGGGAACCATCCCAGCTTGCGGATGATGTCGGCGATCACCGGGACGTCTTCATGCAGCGCGCTTCGTACTTTGATAGCCGTTTTGGGCCTCCCCTCTAGTCCGTAATCATTCGTCGAGTTTATCAGGAGTCTCCCCTGCCCGCCACGCGACGGGCAGTGTCAGACAGGCAGACCTTCGCGGCGCATCCACTCGTCGAAGGGCTCCAGCGAGGGCATCCTGAAAGCTGACGGCTCGAGGCTTCCGATCGGATAAACGCCGAACTGCTTGACGGCCGCGACGGCGGCGTGCGCGTGTTCCACGGGAGTACCTACTGGCACAAGGTTGATGAGCAACACGAGCCTCCCCTTGCCTGCCCCTTCGGCGATGAGCTTGACGATGTTGCCCACGATCCGCTCAATCGGCCCCTCCTCGATGAGGTCCGGCCTGACATTGAGCATGAGGCACACCTTCTTCTCCTCGGCGTAGGCACGCATTCGTGGTATGCCCACCACCTCGTAGTCCTCGTTCCAGACCAGGAGGAAGAAGGGCCTACGGGACTTGAAGCCGTTGCCGTGCGTCATCATGTCCATCTTGACGTCCAGTATCTCGCGCGGCTCCGCGACCTCTTTCTCGCCCCAGCTCCCGGAATCCATCACCGTGCGCATGGTCGAGTTGGTGGCGCGGATCACCTTCTCGACGTAAGGCAGGCAGAACTCCCTGACAATCTGCGTGGTCATGTTGGGCGCCGACGCCCACGCGTCGGACATGACGACGATGGCCGTTCTCGTGACCTCGACCATCTTGTCGATCCAGGGCACGACCACCTCCATGCTGAGGAACTCCAACAGCCTGTGTGCGAACGCGGGGTCCCGCCGCATGTCGCGCAGGAAGTTGACGTATCCCCTGATGAGGACCGCCATCGTGAAAGGCGAGCAGGCGTAGGCCATGGGAGGGATCCCCGTGACATCGATATAGCGCTCATACGATTCCAGGACGTAAGGCATCCGCCCGTCCTTGCCCGGGACCGGCGGCTTGAGACGCTTAAAGTCGTCGGCCGAAGCGACGAGCGGCTCGCGCGTGTCCACGTCCGGCTCGCTGTTCTCGCGCCATATCAGCTTCTGCCCGAGTGCTTCAAGCTCGATGTTGTAGAAGTCGAAGATCGGCGACCATGAGTCGGCGCCGAAGTAGGCGGCGGTGTTCCGCGACGCGTTGACGAAAGGCTCCGGCTCGGTGAAGAACCGCCGGGCCGGAAGGCCATGCTGGGCCATGGCATACGTATACGGCTGCAGGATTACCGGGACCCTGTCCGGCCGCCCGTAGATCCCCGCGATGAGACGCTCGTAGCCGTCTAGCTTCCCAATGCACAGGCCGCCGGCGTACAGCGTCCCCTTCAGCAACTTAGCGGTCACGCCCATCTAGCTCACCCCCAGCAGCCTGTCGACGACGGCAACGGTCTGAACGGCGTCGGCCCCATACCCGTCGGCACCGATCCGCTCGGCATAGTCGGCCGTCACGGGGGCTCCGCCGATGATCACCTTCACGCTGCCGCGCAAGCCCGCCTCGCGAAGCGCCGTGACGACGCCTTCCATGTTGCGCATTGTGGTGGTCATGTACGCGCCGAGGCCGATGACGTCAGGGTGCATCTCCCTCACCGCCTCGACGAACCGCTGCGCGCCGACGTCGATCCCCAGGTCGATGACTTCGTACAGTGAGGAGCGGAGCATCGCGGCGACGATGTTCTTGCCCAAATCGTGCGCGTCGCCCTCGACCGAGCCCAGCACGACCTTTCCCTTCGTCGAGCCGACTTCGCCGGCGAGCAACGGCTCCACCATCTCCATGACCTTATTGAACGCCTCTATCGAGAGGATCACGTCGGGCAGGAAATAGTCACCCTCCTGCCACAGGCGCCCGGTCTCGTAGATGCCGGCCACCGCGCCTTTCTCGAGCACTTCCCGCGGCGGCGCGCCCGAGCCGAGGGCCGCCCTCGCCAGTTCCTCGGCCCTTATCTCGTCGCCCTCGGTCACGGAGGCCGCCAGGTCTTTTTTCCAGTCCATCTTTCTCACTCCATGTCGATTCGTCTTTCCACCTGCAAGTATAGACCAGGGATGAGGGCTCAAACCCGCTCAGGCCATCTCTACGGTGAGCCACTCCTCTGCGATATCGAACCCGGTCTTCTGGTAAACCCTGCGGGCGGAATGGTTTTCTTCGAACACGTTCAGGCCGACGGCCGGCACCCTGGCCAGCAGGACCTTGCAGAGCGCCACCATGCAGGTGGTCGAGTATCCTTTGCCGCGCAGCTCGGGCAGCGTGTACACGCCTCCCACCAGTGCCGCATGCGTCCCGGCTACCGTCGCCTCGGCCTTTGACACGATACGTCCGCCTTGTTCGACCACCGTCGCCGCCCCCTCTGTCACCTGGTAGGAGAGCAGGCGCCTCATCGATTCTTCCTCGACGACGCGCTTGCCGAACGCCTCGAGCTCGAAGTCGGACTGCATGCGGACCATCACATCCAGGTCGCCGGGAGTCGCCGCGCGCGCGGCGCCGGCCCGTGTGACGTCGGCGACCGAGTCCCTCAGAACCATGTACTCGGAGGCGATCAGGCCCGGGGCGATCGTCGCGAGACCGGTCAGTTCCTCGAGGAACACCTCGACATGGCTTCGAGTTCCCGCCGTGTAAAGAGGCAGCCTGCCCGTCTCGGCTACACAGCCTGCCATCCCCGACACGGCCTCGGGGCTCTCGGCCCGGAAGAAGAACGCGCCAAGATTGTAGAGCGCACCAACGGCCTGGAGCCCGGCTTCGCCCCAGCCGCCGACGTAGTCTCCGTGCAGCGGCGTGTCTCCCTGCTCCAGGCCGAGCCTCTCCATGTTGGCGAGCAGCACCACGTTCATCACCTGGTCGCGCAGGAGAAATGACGTCACGACGTCGCGGTCGCTGTCGGCGAGTCTTCGATACTGCATCAGGTCTCCTCGAAATCAGTAGCACGCCCGTCGCGCTAACGTGAGTCTAACAAGCCGGCTGGAGAGCCACCAGGCGCTCGGGCACGCCCTTCTTTGGCTACGCACCGGGGGGATTCGCTCGTTCTAGTCGAATAAGTCGCCAGCAATCCTGGAGCTTCAGCAAGAGAGGTGGGTCATGACCAACTGGGTCCCATGGGTCGCGCTCGGCGTCGCCGGGCTGTCCCTGGCGTTCGCCGCCCTGCTCATCCGGATCGTCCTCAAGAACGACAGCGGCACCGAGAAGATGCGCAAGATCGCTCGGCTCATACAGGATGGAGCGATGAACTTCCTGGGGCACGAGTATCGCGCGGTCGCGGTCTTCGTGGTCGCGGTTGCCATACTCCTGGCGTTCACGCTTACCCACGGCTGGATGGTGGCGATCTGCTACGTCTTCGGGGCGCTCGCGTCGCTCGCGGCTGGCATGGTCGGTCTTGCGGCGACGACGCGCACCAACTCCAGGACCGCGGAGAAGGCGCGCCTCGACGACATGTGCGGGGCCTTCACCATAGCCTTCAGGGGCGCCGCGGTGATGGGCTTCTTCGTGGTCGGGAGCGCGTTGCTGGGCATAGCCGTCTGCTACCTGGTGTTCGAGGTCGCGCTCGGCCTGTTCGACTCCGCCAGCATCATCCTCGGCTTCGCTCTCGGCGCGTCGAGCGTCGCCCTCTTCGCGACGGTCGGGGGCGGGATCTTCACCAAGGGGGCCGACGTGGGCGCCGACCTGGTCGGCAAGGTCGAGCAGGGCATCCCCGAGGACGACCCGCGCAACCCGGCCGTCATCGCCGACAACGTGGGCGACAACGTGGGCGACGTCGCGGGCATGGGCGCCAACCTGTTCGAGTCGTTCGTGGTGGCGACCATCGCCCCGATTGTGATAGCGGCCGGCGGCCGCGTGTTCGTCGCGCTGGGCACCAAGGGAATGATACTGCCGCTCGCCATCGGCGCGGGGGGCATCCTCTGCACAATCGTCGCCTCGCTCTACGTGCGCACTTCCTGCGCGCGCCCCGAGCAGGCGATATTCGTGGCGCTGGCTCTCTCGGCGGTGCTCGCGGTGGTGGTGTCGTTCTTCATCGTCTGGGGCGTGCTGGGCTGGAAGAACGTGGGGATATACTGGTCACTGCTGCTGGGCATGGGCGCCGGCATCGGGGCCGCGATGATCTCCGAGTACTACACCTCCGGGCTCTTCCGCCCGGTCAAGAGGATGGCGGAGGCCTCGCTGACGGGCGCGGGCACAACGGTGATAAGAGGTATGGCCGAGGGGATGAGCTCCACGATCGTCTCGGTGATACTGATCGCCGTGGCGGCCGGGGTCGCATACCTGACGGCAAGTCGGGTCTTCCCGGGCGGCGGGATCTACGGCGTCTCGCTGGTCGCGATAGGCATGCTCTCCATCACCGCGATGGTAGTGAGCGCGGACGCCTACGGCTCGGTGTCGGACAACGCGGGCGGCATCGCCGAGATGGCGGGACTGCCCGAGGAGGTGCGCGACAGGACTGACAAGCTCGACGCCGTGGGCAACACCACCGCGGCTATCACCAAGGGCTTCGCGATTGGAGCGGCGGCTCTCGCCACCATCGCGCTGCTTGCGGCGTACATGCAGGCCGCCGGGCTCGCCTCCATCAACCTCATCAACGATAAAACCCTGGTCGGGCTGCTCATCGGCGCCATGGTCCCTTATGCGTTCAGCGCTTTCGCGATGGGCGCGGTGGAGCGGGCGGCCTTCGCGGTCGTCGAGGAGGTTCGCCGGCAGTTCCGTGAGATCCCCGGGCTGCGCGAGGGCGAGCCGGGCGTCGAGCCCGATTACACCCGGGCCGTGGGGATGACCGCCAAGACGGCGATCAACTCGATGATCGTACCCTCGGTGCTCGCCTTCGTGCTACCGCTGCTCATCGGGGTGATCCTGGGCAAGGAGACCCTGGCCGGCTTTGTGGCGGGCGCGCTTGCGAGCGGTTTCCTGATGGGCATCTGGATGATAAACGCCGGTGAGGGTTGGGACAACGCCAAGAAGTATATCGAGGCCGGCAACCTCGGCGGCAAGGGCACGCTGGTGCACGCGGCCGCGGTCGTCGGTGATACCGTGGGCGACCCGCTCAAGGACACCGCCGGCCCGTCCATGAACATCCTCATCAAGCTCATGGCGGTGGTCGCGCTGGTGTTCGTCCCGCTCTTCACCCGCTTATGAACAAAACGCACCACCGGGGTCAGGCACCGGTGGTGCATTATTGGTTCGTAGCGCCGGCGTCCCGCCGGCTTGCCTGGTGAGAAAAACGCAAGTTAAGGGGTCTGACCCCAAAACTTGCATTGTGGTGCATGGACTCCTCGGGGCGGAAAGGCTATTGTTGATTTCATGAAAAAAAGACTCCTGGTTCCCGTAGCGATATCTCTGGTCCTAGCGGTATCCGTCGTGCTTGGCGGTTGCAGCATGACGCAGGTCAAACAGACTGCCAGGACGGTCGGCCAGATCGCCAAGAAGACCTATTACGACACCCAGACCGCCTCGAGCGTACAGGTCGGCGACATCAGCATCTCCTACAAGGTTTTCGGGTCCGGCGACCCACTGGTGATGATCACCGGTTACAGCACCACCAAGGACACCTGGCAGCCGTCCTGCAGGCGCTGGCCTCGAAGTACAAGGTCGTCGTCTTCGACAACCGGGGCATGGGGGACACCACCGCGGGCACCAAGCCTTTCACCATCGACCAGTTCAGCGACGACACCGCCGGGCTGATCGAGGCGCTCGGCTTCGGGCAGGCCAACGTCCTGGGCTGGTCCATCGGCGGCGACATCGCGCTGAGCCTGGTGGTGAACCACCCCGACAAGGTGATAAAGCTGGTCAGCTACGCGGGAGACTGCGGAGGCACGCAGAAAGTGAACGCGCCGAAATACAAGAACATCCTCAAGAGCCTGCAGGACGTGAACGCCAAGGCCAAGTACCTGCTCGCCGCGCTGTACCCGGGCTGGTATATGGAGGCCAACCCCGACTACGCTGCTCAGTTCCCCTGGCCGCGGGAGCTCTCCAGCGTCGACAGCATCCAGAAGCAGAACCAGGCGTACGAGACCTGGGCCGGCGTCTACGACCAGCTGCCCTCGATCTCCAGGCCGGTTCTGGTCTCGGGTGGCGACCTCGACGTCTCCACACCCTGGGCCAACGCCCCGATCCTCTACAACAGGATACCGGGCGCCAAGGTCGCGGAGTTCAAAGGGGCGGGCCACGGCCTGCAGTACATGTACCCGTACGACTACGCCTACCAGATCATGCAGTTCCTGTCCTCGAAGTAGCCGGAGCCTGCAGTCCACCTGACCAGATGAAATCAGTGCGCGTCGTGACCCGCCAGGGCAGGTTTGGGCTTTTTCCTGGCGAAAACCATTGCTTGAGTCTCTTGCTCGCATTATCTTAGGTGATTATGAAGATCAAGATGCGGATCCTCGTCTCGTTCCTGGTGCTTGCACTGGTGTCTCTTATCGTTGCAAGCGGCGTGTTGCTGGTGCTCGGGCGCAATTCGCTGAGGGACCAGGCTTTGAGACACCTGCAGTCGACCGCGGAGATACAGAAGAAACGGGTGGAAGCGTTCCTCAGCGATAATCTCCAGCACCTCAAGCTCGACGCGGGGAACAAGATGATCGAGCAGGGTCTGGCGGGCTATCTGTCCGTGGGCGGAACCGCCTCGCAGGCTGCTATCGCATCGAGCCTGCAGGAGATCCAGGCTCACACTCCATCATTTGATAACGTCAGCGTGCTCGGCACGGACGGCCGCGTCATAGCTTCCACGGACCCATCACTGTCGGGCAAGGACCTGTCCGGCACCACCTACTTCCAGGCCGGCAGAGACACCACCGATCAGCATGCCTTCGCGCTGGATAAGAACGGAAACCTCATCGAGTACCTGGCGGCGCCGATCCAGGTCGGCGGGAGCAATGAAGGCATCCTGGTCGTCGAGCTCGGAGCGACGGAGCTCACCAACTTGATGACCGACCATACCGGGCTGGGCAGGACCGGCGAGACGGTCCTCGCCGAGAAGACTCCCGACGGTGGCGCGCTCTTTCTCGGGCCCACGCGGTTCGGGGAGAAGAAATCCCTTACCACCAGCGTGCCGGGTTCGAGGTCAAGTGTCCCCATCAACGTGGCGCTGAGCGGCAAGGCGGAGACACTCATCAACTCCGCCGACTACCGCGGCCAGCCGGTCCTCGCCGCGACCCAGTTCATAGACGCTCCCAGGCTCGGACTGGTGGTCAAGATGGACCGTTCGGAGGCCTTTGCCCCCATTAACCAGCTACTGGTGATCATCGGTATCGTGGTCGGCGTAGTGGTCGTGCTCGTCGTGGTGGCGTCGCTGCTCCTGGCCGGTTCGATAACCCGCCCGATCGTGGCGCTCACGGGCGTAGCCGAGGCGGTCAGCGGAGGCGACCTCGCCAGGCGCTCCGGCCTCGACCGCCACGACGAGGTCGGGACACTCGCCTCGGCCTTCGACCGGATGACCGACGACCTGGTCAGTGAGCGCGAGGGACTGGAGAGGAAGATCGCCGAAAGGACCGCCGAACTGGCGCGCTCGAACCTGGAGCTCAACGGTTACGCACACACCGTGTCGCACGACCTCCGGGGCCCCCTGGCATCCATAGAGCTCGCCGGCGCCATGCTCGCCGACATGGTCGATCGCGAGGAAGACCCGTTGGAGAGGGAAGACATGGCGGAAGTCGTGAGCCAGTTGCGGGCGAGCACCCACCGGTCGTTCTCCCTGGTGGACGACCTGCTCTCTCTCGCCGAAGCCGGCCAGAACCCGGAGGAGGTCGAAGCGGTCGACGTGAACGAAGTGGTCGGGCAGATCTTGATCGAGCGGTCCAGCACCTTCGAGGCGCAAAGCGCCCACGTCCAGGTGGTCGGCGAGCTGGGGACGGTCGTCGCGAGCCCCACCCATGTCTACCAGCTTTTCGCGAACCTGATCGTCAACGCGATCAAGCACAACGATTCCGCCGTGCCGATGGTCGAGGTACGCGGCCTGGGCGAGGCCGACGGCGGCGGGCGCCGCTACCAGGTCTGGGACAACGGCCCCGGAATCACCGAGGAGGACTTCGCCAGGATCTTCGAGCCGTTCTTCAAGGGCAAGGGAGGAGAGACGGGGGTCGGGCTGGCGACGGTTCAGAAGATAGTCGAACTCTACGGGGGCACCATCGAAGCCTGCAATAACGAGGGCCGGGGAGCCTGCTTCGAGTTCGTCCTGCACGATTACGCGAGCCACGAAGGTGAGGCTGCCTCTTGGCCAGCTTTGCTTGATTCCACAGGATTCCCGCCACCTCCATCGAATTGATGAGGCAGAATCCGTATATCGCAGGGAGTGAAAGGGGTATTGAGATGGACATAGGGACCAAGTACCAGCACGCGGACTGGAAGACCGAGAAGCACGTGCCGGCTATCGATTGTCCGGGCGAGGTCAAGGCCGACGAGCTGTTCGAGATCAAGGTGAGCGTCGGCAAGGAGGTCGCGCACCCGAACACCAC
>DAIQAV010000021.1:0-20492 GCA_036781505.1 Candidatus Anoxymicrobiaceae bacterium
GTGACCCAGATGCGGGTGATCAGTCCCGGGCCCTCCAGGTCCGCCGCGACGAACGGCTTGCCGGGGAAAAGGTCCACGCACTTCTTGAGCCCCGCGCCGGCCGCTCCCGGATACGAGCGCTCGCGCCGACCGTAGCTGGAGACCTGGCGCGTCGTCCCGTCGTGCGGGTCGATGCCCAGCATGTCTTTGCTGAGGTTGATGAACACTGGCACTCCCTGCGCCGATTAACCGGATTATACCCCGGCGGAGCTCCTCGACCACTTCCCATACACGCCGCACTCGCGGTCGTAGTAGGATGTTTATGCACGCAATCGCGCGCAACTGTAGTGAAGGAGATGTGAAGTGGAAGATACGGACGTCTACGAACAATTGAGGCGCAACCTCGACGTATTCGTGACCGGCTGCCCGCCAGCGCCCGAGATAGACGAGATCCTCAGGATCCTGTTCAACGAGGACGAAGCGCTGCTGGCGCTGGGCCTCTCTTTCATGCCCAGGACCGCCGACGACGTGGCGGAGAAAGCAGGGCTGCCTACGACCGGGGCCGCCGACGTCCTGGAGACCCTGGCCGACAGAGGGGTCGTGTTCTGCGGCGTACGCGACGGCGTGAGCCAGTACAGCCTGGCGCCGGTGATGCCCGGGCTTTTTGAGCTGCCGTTCATGAAGGGCGCCAAAAGCGAGCTGACCGATCGGCTGGCCCCGCTCTGGCAGGTCTACATGCCGATATACTCGAGCATGCTTGGAGTGCCCGAGATGGCTATCTCCAGGATCATACCTGTCCAGGAGGAGGTCGAGAACGAGCCGGGAGTGCTCACCTACGACATGCTGTATGACCTCATCGACAAGGCGAAGACCGTCGGGGTGGCCCACTGCGCCTGCCGGGAGTGCGAGGAGCGCTGCGAGGCGCCGCGCGAGGCCTGCATGGTCTTTGACAGCAAGTGCGATTTCCTGGTCGAGCGCGGGTTCGCCCGCGAGATCACCAAGGACGAGATGAAGTCTATCCTGCGCGACATGGACAAGGCCGGCCTGGTCCACCAGGTCAACAACGCCCAGGACAAGCTGACCATGATATGCAACTGCTGCCCCTGCTGCTGTCACCTGCTCCGAGGGCTCATCGAGTTCGGCAACGCGAGCGTGCTGGTCAACAGCGGCTTCGTCCCGGTGGTCGACGTGGAGTCATGCGCCGGCTGCGCAACCTGCGCGGACGAGCGATGCCCGATGGGCGCGATAGAGGTCGTCGATGAGATCGCGACCGTCGACGAGGCCAAGTGCATCGGCTGCGGCTTGTGTGTGACCGGATGTCCGTCGGAGGCGCTGAAGCTGGTGCGGCGCGAGGGAGCCCCGGTGCCGCCGGGAACCGTGCGCGACATGGGCCTCAAGATATTGAGCGACAAGGGAAGGCTCGAGGGCTTCATCAAGCTCAACCAGGGCTAGATACAACAAAAGGGGTCAGACCCCGGCGCCTCGATCGCCTCGGCGGGTAAAGCCGGCCGTGCCCATGATCACTGGCCTCATGCGCGGTAGCGCTTGAAGACGAAGGCGTAGACGGGCGCGAAGAGCTTCATGAATCCGAACCAGGCGACGGGTGCGTGGCGCCTGATGAAATACATCGCCTTCGCGGACCGGGTGGTGACCACCAGGAAGCGGTCCTTCTTCACCGAGTTCACTATCAGGCGGGCGGCGTAGTCGGCCGTAGTGGTTATCGAGTAGCCGACGGACATCATCTTCCTGGCGCCGTCGCTGAACCCCTTGATCGCGATCCTGTCCCATATCGGCGTGTCGGTGCTGCCGGGACACACGCATGAGACCCCGACCCCGTGGACCCTGGCCTCGAGCATCAATGCCTCCGAAAGACCCACCACGGCGAACTTGGCGGTCACGTACGGGGCCAGGTAGAGCACGGGATCGAACAGCCCGCTGGACGAGGCTACGTTGACGATGTGCCCCTGGCCCCTGGCGACCATGTGTGGGTAGACCGCCCCCACGGTGTTGATCACGCCCTCGAGGTCAACGTCGAGGACAGACTTCCAGTCGGCCAGCGTGAGCTGCTCGATCGGGCAGAAGCTCACCACCCCTGCGGAGCACCGCTCTGCCTACCAGATCGCGCATCTTCCATCCCGCCCCTCGACGCCGCCGACATCATTCTATTGCTCATAAGATGAGGAAGTAAGGTTGAAACCCCTGGCAGGGACGGGCTGCCGCGCGAAGTAGTGAAGTAGAAAATACCTGTCCTTATTAGAGTTCCACAGGATTCGCCCGTATATCCTCGAGTCGGTCTAGCCCACCTTGTGCTCGGCGAAGATGGGGCAGACCTCGATCCCGTCCCAGACGTCGGCGGGTATTCTGTCGTACCTGTTGCAGACGTGTTTTTCCGCGACCATCAGGATAGGGCAGGACAGGCAGGGCGAGGTGAACCTGACAAAGGCGAACAGGTCCTTGCGTAAGACAGAGTTCTCGGGGATGAGCTCTTTCCGCAGCACTGAGTCCGCGGGAATGAGCTCCCTGGTCCAGATCGAATCCGGCCTCGTTCTTTTACTGAACAGCTTCATAAGCCTCCTCCGGTTAATTCAGTAATCGGTACTGCCAGAGGCCGGGGCAATCAGTCGAAAGGTTCATCTTTTTGTAGTACCAATGGAAATGCGAAGGGCGGGCTCTGGAGGGCCCGCCCTTCGGTCTGGTCGATTAATGGTTAACAGAAATCAGACGCGCTCCCAGAGGGCCGCGTTTCCGTTGCCGAAGCCCCCACAGAGCATCACGACGCCGTACTGAGCGTCCCTTGCATCGGTCCTCATGATGTTGTTCAAGGTCGTCGTTAGGCGCGCGCCGGACTGACCGAGCGGGTGACCGAGAGCGATGGCGCCCCCCCATAGGTTGGTCTTCTCGAACGGCGCGTTCTCCTCCACGCCCAGCTCGCGCATGACCGCCAGCACCACGCTCGCGAACGCCTCGTTCATCTCGTAGACGTCCACATCGCCTGCTTTAAGGCCCTTACGGTCGAGCAGTTTGCTGCACGCCGCGGCCGCGGACATGCCCATCATGGTCGGGTCGTATCCGTGCATCACTCCGCCGCCGTAGCGCAGCGTGTAGGACATTCCCAGCTCGTCGGCCTTGTCGCGGCTCATCAGCAGCACGGCCGCCGCCCCCGTCGTGAGAGGCGAGCTGGTGGCCGCCGTCACCACGCCATCAGGCTTGAAGCACGGCTTCATCGCCGCCATCTGCTCGAGGCTGGGGTTGTCTCTGATCCACTGGTCCTTGTCCACCACAAACTCATTGCCCTCGTCGTCCAGGCCTGTGACCGGCACGATCTCGTCGGAGAACTTGCCGGAGTCCCGGGCGTCTCGCGCCCTGATGTGGCTGTGGTAGGCGACGAGCTCCATGTCCTCGCGGCTGATGTTCTTGAGCTCGGCGGTCTTCTCCGAGGTCGCGCCCATGGGGAGCTCGGCCGGGTTGCAGTAGTTGGCGATCCGGGGCGGGAAGTCCATCCCCATGCCCATCGATACGTTCATCATGTCCTCGACGCCGGACGCCACGTAGGTGTCGCCCTCGCCGCACATGATGGCGCGGGCGGCGTGCTCGATCGACGCGAGAGCCGAGGGGCACTGCTGGTTGACGCCGTTGGTGGCAACGTTGACCGGGAGCCCGGAAGCGAGCCACCCGAACCGCGCGATGTCATTCTGCATGCCGGTCTGGTTTGCGGTGCCACAGAAGACCGCCTCCACGTCGGCGGGATCGACCTGCGGGTTCCGCTTGAACAGCTCCAGGTACACCGCCGTGAGAAGCTCGTCGGGCCTAAGCGCCCGGAACCATCTTTTGGCCGCATGGGCTCGGCAGTTCGCGGTCCTCACTCCATCGACGAGTACGCACTCTTTCAATTCAGCCATCTCTACCTCCGTTTTTGTAAAGCCGGGCGGCCTTACCAGGCCGCGGCGTTCCTTACCGTCAGATGCCGGCAAGTGAGTCTATTAGTTGGTAAGGCCGCACGCAAGACGGACGGGCTCCAGCCGCTCAGGCCGCGGCCGAGTCCCTTCTAAAGAACCGCCTTACGCCGTAGGCCTGGATGGAGACGTTCAGGATCGAGGCGTACACTATGATCTTCTGACCGATCGCCTGTACCTCCAGGCCGTGGAGCGTATCGAGGTTCGGGCCGAAGAACAGGAGCGCGACGTAGGCGGCCAGAATGGCGAGGTAGATGAAGTTGGGCACCAGGTAGCAGGCCGGCCAACCTACGTCCAGTTGCAGCGCCAGCAGAAAGACCACAAAAAGGAGAAGGAAGCCGAACGCGATCTGGACGAAGAGGATATGGAGCGAGTCGTTGACGTTATCCGGAGTCGCCGCGATGCAGATGAAGGCGGCGCCGCTGACGATGCCGCAGAGGCGGGCGGACCCCCCGGCGAACCGGTTCTTACCCCTGACCCTCGAGATCGCCGTGGCGTTGAAGCTGAACACGACGATGGCGAGCCCGACCGCCGCCAGCGCGATCATGAACAGCACGGCCGAGGCGACGTTGAGGTGATGAGCGTAGGTGCGCGTGGCCCCGAGATCGCTGAAGAAGTTCACGGTGAACGAGTACCCGTGCGTGAAGTGGTTGTGGCCGCTGGAGCCGGGGTAGAGACCCATCGCCATGCTGGTCAGGATGACGAAGGCGATGGCGGCGGCAAGCAGAAAGTCGCAGCGCGCAACGCCACGCCTGTCTACGCTGTTCCGGTCAGGCTCCACCGTTATCTCCCTCCTCGAATCCGCCGCCCGACATTGTAACACCGGGCCGCGCGCCTGGCTGAATTGCTTAACGAATCCAAGCTCGATGCCGTTATATAAATCGTGATGACTGGGACTGGGGGCCTGACGGCGTTTCTCGTCCGGCCAGGCGACCCGCTCTTGAGATTCGGGGAGGGGACCGATGTCCACATGTCCGAAATACGGTGCCGCGAATCCTGACGGCGCCACTTTCTGCGGGCTGTGCGCGGAGCTATTCAACGCCGGGAAGCCACTGGAAGCCGGCCCGGAGACCCCCCCGGCAGAGAAGGTCCCCTGGAGCTCGCTCGACTACGTGAGCTGGCCGTCCCGGCAGAAGGTGCGCATCCGTAAGTACGTGAAGATCCTCGTTCCCGTCGCCGTGCTGGTGATCGCTGTGGCGGCCGTGGTGCTGGTGCTGTCCACCCGGACCAGGAAGGTCGAGGGCCTCTCGCAGTTCAAGAGCGGCTATTCAGGCATCTCCTTCAGTTATCCCGCCAGTTGGGAGAAGAAGGACCAGGCTTTCCTCAAGCATCTCTCCAAGACGCAGGACGTCAGTTCCAGCCAGGGGAACGAGGTCATACTGGTGAAGCCAGGCGAGGTGTTCTTCCAGCACCTGCTGACGCTGAGCACCGAGAACGTCGCGGCGGGACGGGACTGGCCCTCCATTCTCCAGGGCCTCAAGTCGGGCTACGATAGCACCAGTTCCACTAGCGTCGGTTCGACCTTCACTGAGCTGACACTGCCCCCGGCTTCCGGGGCAAAGGGAGTCGTGGAGACTTACTACATGGACCAGAAGCCGCCGCTCTTCGAGATCGAGAGCTATATCATCAGGGGCAATGTCAGCTACACGTTCCTGTTCGCCACCCCGCTGCGGGGGAGCGCCACGGACGACAGGGACGCCCGGACAGCTTTCTTCAATATCTTGAACAGCGTGCAGTTCCAGTGATGCGAGCCTACGGGCTCAGACGTCCAGCGAGTAGTGGTATGCCGAAGAAGGGAACTCCCTCACGCGCTTGAAGCCGTACCTCTCGTAGAAGTCCCACGCCGGCTGCGAATCCGTGCACACGGTCGAGCGGGCGTAGCCGCGCGCCCGGGACTCTTCGACCCAGGCGTCCATCATCACCCTTCTCTGCGTTTCTAGGGGCGTGAAGGAGACCAAGGACGCAAGGAGAAGCCATGTGCGAACGGGCCTGTCCAGCCGGCGTCCATCGAGATATATAGGTTACAAGTGAGACTCAAAACTCTGTTGGTAATAGAGATCATCGTCTTTGTCATCATCGCGCTGGCCATCGGGGCGGTACTCTTGGCCACATCTTTCTCCGTCAAGCAGGCGGTCGCCGATTCCAGGAAGGTCGACGTGCTGCAGACGGATTTCTACCAGCTCAGCATCCTGCGAAGCGACTACCTGCTCTACGGTGAGGCGCGAGCCCGGGACCAGTGGCTCACCAAGCAGAAAAGCACCAAGAAGACTCTCGATTCGATGAAGCTGCCTGCGACCAACGAGACCAGGGACCTGACTCTGCTGCGAGGTTTCATCAACGACATAAGGTCCATAACCGCCCGGCTGGTTCGATTGCGGGAGGCCCAGGGCTCGACCACGGCCATCGAGGCGGCGTCTCCGGCCGTGAAGAACGCGGTGGCGGACCTGTTGCAGAGGAACGCCCAGATCAGTGCGGTCCTCGAGACGGTAACGGCGACGACGGCCGCGCGGGTCACGGCGCTGCAGAACAGGAGCACCTGGCTGATCGGCATCTTCGTCCTTCTTGCGGCCGGCATGGTGGTCGCGTTTGGACTAACCGTGTTTCGGTCGGCCCTCAAGCCCGTGGCCGAACTTCAGGTAGGTGTGAGCCGCGTGGGCGCCGGTGACCTCGACTACACGGTGCCGGAGAATGCGCACAACGAGGTGGGTGACCTCGCGAGGTCCTTCAACGAGATGGCGGCGGAGCTCAAGCGGTCGTACGGTGAGCTCGAGCGCGAGGTCGACGTCCGCAGGAAGACCGAGGCGGATCTGCGCGAGCACCGGGACAGGCTGGAGGAGTTGGTCCGCGCCAGGACGCGGGACGTGGAGGTGACCATGGCCGAGCTCTCCCGCTCGAACGCCGAGCTGGAGCAGTTCGCCTACGTGGCCTCGCACGACCTGCAGGAACCGCTGCGGATGGTAAGCAGCTACGTCCAGCTACTGGAGAAGAAGTACCGGGATCAGATGGGGGACGAGGCCGACGAGTTCATCGAGTACGCTGTTGACGGAGCGCGACGCATGCAGGAGCTCATCAACGACCTCCTCGACTACTCCAGGGTAGGAAGGTTCGGCAAGCCGTTCGAGCCGGTCGACATGAACAACGTGTTCGCCGCCGCCCTCGCGAACCTGGGCGTAGCCATCGACACATGCCAGGCGGCAGTAACGCACCAGGATCTCCCCGTTGTGAGAGGAGACAGGGTCCAGCTGATACAGCTGGTGCAGAACCTCATCAGCAACGCCATCAAGTTCCACGGCCCCGAGGCTCCGCGCGTGGACGTCAAGGCGCGAAGAGAAGGCGACGAGTGGATCTTCTCGGTAGTGGACAACGGCGCCGGGTTCGACCAGTCTTATAGCGACCGGATATTTCAGATATTTCAGCGCCTCCAGTCCCGCGCGGAGTCCGAGGGGACGGGCATAGGGCTCGCCATAGCCAGCAGGATCGTGGAGAGACACGGGGGGAGGATCTGGGCGGAGTCAGAAGTAGGAAAGGGATCAGTTTTCTATTTCAGCATTCCGGCTGAAGGGGGATGAGGATTTGAACCAAAGGTCTATTGAGATATTGCTGGTCGAGGACAACCCCGGCGACGTCCGTCTCACGGAGGAAGCCCTCAAGGAAGGCAAGGTCATCAACCGACTCAGCGTAGTGCCCGACGGGGTTGAGGCGATCGAGTACCTCCGCAAGAGGGGCGATTACGCGTCAGCCGCCACGCCGGACCTCGTGCTGCTGGACCTGAACCTGCCCAAGAAAGACGGCCGCGAGGTCCTTGCGGAAGTAAAGCAGGACCCGGACTTGAGGAAGATCCCGGTCGTGGTCCTGACGACCTCCAGGGACGAGCAGGATATCCTCAAGTCCTACGACCTGCACGCGAACTGCTACATCACCAAACCCGTCGACTTCGAGCAGTTCATACGAGTGGTGAGGGCCATCGAAGACTTCTGGCTCTCTGTCGTCAAGCTGCCTTCCAGCGACTGATGGGTGGAGGCGCGTTGGACGAGTTCAGGATACTGGTCATAGAGGACAACCCGGGCGACGCCAGGCTGGTCGAGCAGCTCATCCGCGAGGCCGGTGAAGGCTACCGGTTGCACTGGGAGAAGGATCTGATGAGCGGGCTCGAGAGCCTGCGCTCCGAACCGTACGACGTGGTCCTTCTCGATCTCGGCCTCCCCGGGACAACAGGCATCAGCACATTCGTAACCGCTCTGCAGCAGGCTCCAGCAGACGTCGCGATCATAGTCCTGAGCGGGCTCAACGACGAGCGGACCGCGGCGGAGGCCGTGGCGCTCGGCGCCCAGGACTACCTCGTCAAGGGAGAGGTCGACGCAAAGATGCTCGCGCGGTCGATCCGCTACGCGATAGAGCGCAAGCACTCCGAGCAGGCGCTCCGGCGGGTAAACGCCGAGCTCGAGGGCTACGCGAACACCGTCTCGCACGACCTGCGCAGCCCGATCGGCGCGATGGCTCTGGCCTGCGAGCTGCTGGCGGATTCACAGGGCATGGATCTCGAGGAGCTGCGGGAAGAGGTGGCCACTTCCACCGACACCATCAAGCGCAACCTGCAGAAGTGCAGCACCCTCATCGACGACCTCCTGAAGCTGGCGAAAGCCGGGCAGCGGCCTGCCGAAGTCACCGACGTCGACATCGCCGAGACAGTCGGTCTCGTCCTCGAGGAGCAGACCTTCGAGATCCGCGGGAGGGACGTCAAGGTCATCGTCGATGAGGAGCTGGGGACCGTCCGCGCGTCTCAGACCCACATGTACCAGCTCTTCCTGAACCTGGTGACGAACGCGCTGAAGCATAGCGATTGTGAAGGGCTCGTCACAGAGGTGCGCTACCTGGGCGAAGAGGACGGGGTGCGCAAGTACGTGGTGAGGGACAACGGCGTCGGCATACCGCCGGAGTCGATCGACCGGTTCCTGATGCCGTTCGTGAAAGGGGCCAGCGGCGGAACGGGCATCGGCCTCTCCATCGTAAAGAAGATCGTCGATCTCTACGGCGGACAGCTTACGGTCTTCAACGACGACGGCGCGGTCTTCCAGTTCACGCTCAAGGACCTGGACATATAGCGCCCTGAGGGGCGGGGTGAGCCTTTTGCTCGCTGGTCTTCGCGTTTTTGACTCAAATCACCCTTTGATGTAACTCTTAACCGGTAGAGAAACCTCCACCGGGTGGTATGCGGCACATGAACCTCGAGCCGGCGGTCGAAAAAAGCATCAGGCGCAACAAACGTGAGGTGGCGCTCCACCGTGCCATAGCGGTTGTGCCGCTCCTGCTGATAGTCGCGGGGACGGTGCTCCTGGTGATCTGGGCGCGTACGATAACTGCCGGAGTGCCCTCGGGCCTCCAGATGGAGACGGGGACCCAAGCGTCCACGATCGCCATGTTCTTCGCCAGGCTCCTCCCGATGTTTGGCATGTTCTACGTCGCGATCTCGCGGTTGATGACCCCTGCCAGGCAGCAGTTCAAGGACCTGACGACGAGAGCCGCGCAATACGACGAGGCCGCGCTGGCTGGCTTCCAGGGTGACCTGGCGAGCGTCGGCATCGGGATGGGAGTCGAGGTGCCGGCCGTGGAAGTGGTAGCGGTGCCGACCCCTACCGCCTTCGCGTTCAAGGAGCGCGGCGTCGATCGCATCGCGGTCACCCCTTCCCTGCTGGGAGCCGGACTGAGCCAGGCCTAACGGGAAGCGGTGATGGCCCACGAGCTCGCTCACACCGTTGATGGTGACGGGCTGCTGGAGCCGTCGGTGTGGCGCGGGGCGACCGGGATCGCGTTCATCGCCGCGCCGCTAATCGTGATGATGACCGGCAGCCTCGGCGGATTCTCTCTGGAGAGGATGATTGTTGTCATGCTCGTTCCCATGATGCTGCTGGTGGTCGGATGGCCGATAGCCCTGTGGCTGCTGGTCCGCAGATATTCCATCGACAGCGCTAAGTCGCTCGACCAGTACACGGACATCCTCGCCGACTCCGTGGCGACGAAGGTCACCGGTAACCCCGACGCGATGAAGAGCGCTATCAGCAAGCTGAAGGAACTGATCGACGCGGCGCCGCAGATGCCGAGCGAGACCATCGCCTTCGGCCACATGTTCATCGGACCGTTGAAGGAGTGGCCCATCGTGGCGACTGAGCTGTTGCCGACAACTGAGACCATGATGACCCCCGAGATACCTGACCGGCGCGGGCCGTCTTCAGGCTTGTGGGGCGTTCTGTCCTCTCCCGTGGGGGGGAAGCATCTGGTTCCCCCGTGGCCGCCTGGGCGGGAGGGCTATTCTTCGGATGTCGAATACATGAACGCGAAGGCGGCCAGGACGCAGATGGGACCCTTCATCGAATGGCAGCACGAGCTGATCAGTGAGAGGCTCATCAACCTGGAGTACATCGAGCAGAATCGGTGGCAGGCGTTCGAGGTCAGGGGTGGCCGCGTCACCACCAGGCCGTCAAGTTGGGAGTGACCGCTACTCTTTTCCCCACCAGAAGGGATGCTTGGAGCAGTCGAAGTTGGGCTGTCCCGAGGCCTTGATGATGTAGACAGGCATCCCCACGAAGCACTGCTCGTAGAGCGCGGTCACGTCCGAGACGTACATCCTGACGCAGCCGTGGGAGGAGGAGGTGCCGATCGAGCCTGTGTCGGAGGTGCCGTGGATCAGGTCGCCTCCACCGTTGAGGGCCATCGCGCGCGGCCCCAGCGGGTTGTTGGGCCCCGGCGGGATCATCGCGGGCATGTTGTCGGCCCAGGTGGAGCCGCGGTTGTACCAGGTCGGGTTCTTCTCCATCTGGACTATCTTCCACTGGCCGATGACCGTAGGGTACTGGGGTGAGCCCACGCACACCGGGTATTCGGCCAGCATATTGTCCCCGTTATAGAGCTTGAGGGTGTGCGAGCCCTGGTTCACCAGCAGGAACTTGCCGACGTCGACCTTGGTTATCTCCGGCGGGGTGCGCTTGTCGACCGGGACCACGACCGTGCGGCTGCCACCTTCGAGCGCCTTGTGCACCGCCGTCAGGACTTTGGCGGGGTCACTCTCCCTGCCGTCGCGCGGCGAGATGATCGCTGCGGAGCCCGTTGACACGTCGATGTAAGCGTTGCGTGGCTTGCAGTTGATGTGAGGCATCGCCCCGAGGACGAACGCCCCAACCTTCGCTTTGCCGTAGGTCAGAAGGACAGGGGCGTCGACCTTCCTGGGCTTTCCCAGGAAGCGCCTGATCATCCGCTCCGGCAGGCTGACGTGCCAGGCCTGCTGGTAAGCCTTGGAGACCATCCCTTCGTAGTCGATGGCAAGGCCCACCTCGGCGGGCGAGACCACGTAGTTCTCGGAGTCGACCTTGAGCTCGAGGGGCGCGGCCGCCTGACCGGCAAGGTCTTTCCTGCACAGGGCGACCGCCTCATCCTTGGACAGCTTGCTCACGTTCAGGCCGGCGATGCGCGAGCCGTCCGGAAATCTGCCGAACGACGAGGCATCATTTGCCAGCAGGAAGGGGCAGACCGCCAGCATCAGCACCGCCAGGAACGCCACCCCCAACAGCAGGGTGACCCTGTAGCTCTTTTGTTCTCCCAGCCAGACTATTGACCGGTAAGTAGTGCTGTTACTGCGCAAGTTGCCTCCGTACCTCCACCATATTCCGCCATTCTATTGTCCGCGAGCGGTATTGCAAGTAGTGCTTTCACGCGTTTTTCATGTGTTCTTACGCTGCGGACCGCCTTTTCCTCCCATAAACAGCCAGCGGATCGATTCGGCGGAGCCTTTTTCTATCGAAACCCATCACGAGTGCCCCGTCACCGGCTGTGCGCTTGATGTTTTGACGCACGGAGGGACCATTTTGGTGCGATCGGCTCGAAAAACAGGATTTGCGGGTTCATGTTAGTATCAAAGAACCAGAAGCCTACGAAATGAGGTAGACGTGTTTGGACTCGGACCTACTGAACTTATCATCATCATAGTCGTCGCCCTGTTAGTCTTCGGCCCCACCAGGCTGCCCAAGATCGGCAAGATGCTGGGCGAGAGCATGGGCAACTACAAGAAGTTCAAGGACTCGACGAACGACATCCAGGCGAAGGCCAAGAAAAGCCTCGAGGACATGGTGCTCGGCCCGCCGGATAACAACTAGCTGTATTCGGATTCACACGATGCCGGCGGGACGCCGGCGCTACGAGATGCTCCTCCTGAAATCCGCGTAATCCGACATCGCGGCTATCGCGGCGCATGCCGACTCCACGTCCAGGTACACCATCGGCTTCTTCCCGCCGCCCAGGGTCCCCGGCTTGGCCCCGCCCACCTGCCCGAAGTTTGAGCTCACGAACAGCGGGACGCCCACGTCGCGAGCCATGACGTAGAGGTCGGCCAGGTACTCGCCCAGCTTCTGCGTCATCATGTCCCATATCACGCCCAGCTCGACCGCCTGCCCGTCGACCTCGGTGATCTTGATCCCCTTGCTCCGCTGCGACTCGATGAAGATGAAAAGGACCGAGTCCACCTCGCCCGAGGTGAGCAGCGCTTCGAGGATCGGCTTTATCACCCTCAGGTCGAGGCCGGCGACCAGGTCCACCGGGTTTCCCGGGACCCAGTAGTCCGGCAGCAGCGCGCCGATCTTCTGAAGCGTCGCCTCCGTCAGGCGCGGGACCTCCAGGCCCATGTCGGTGCAGGCATCGGCCGCGATCACGCCCAGGCCGCCTCCGCCCGTCACTATCGCGACCCTGCGACCCGCGGGCAGCGACCTGTGGACGAACGAGCTCGCGGTAGTACCCGCCTGATCGATGGTCGAGGCCACCACGAGCCCGGCCTGACGGCACGCCGAGGCGAACAGCTCGGCGCTCCCGGCGAGCGCTCCCGTGTGGGAGCTAGCCGCCTTCATACCCGCGTCAGTGCGCCCGCCCTTGAGCACGACCACCGGCTTCGAGCGCGCGGCGGCCCGTGACAGCTCGAGGAACCGACGCCCGTCCTCGACGCCTTCGACGTAAGCGACGATGACGTCCGTGGCCTGGTCGGAGGCGAGGTAGGTGAAGTAGTCCTCGGTCTTGAGCTGCGCCTCGTTGCCGCTGGATACGGCCTTGGATATGCCGAAGCCCGCGTCCAGCGCGTGCCCGATGAGCATGTTGAGGATGTTGCCGCTCTGGCAGATCACGCCGACGCCGCCGTCCCGCGGGTAGAACAGAGGCATCCAGGGGTAGAGGTGGTTGGCCGGGCAGCAGACGCCCTGGCCGTTCGGGCCCACCAGGACCATCCCGGCCTCGTCGGCTTTTCGCACCAGTTCTGCCTCGAGCGCTGCGCCCTCTTCCCCGATCTCGCCGAAACCCGCGGTGATCACCAGCCCCGCTTTGACGCCCTTCGCGATGCAGTCATCCATCGCGGGCAGGACCGCGCTCGCCGGGACGGTGAAAACCGCCAGGTCCACGTCGTAGGGGATATCTCTCACGCTGGGGTAGCACTTCATCCCCAGCAGCTCATCGTGTCGGGGGTTGACGGGGTAGACCTTGCCCTCGTAGCCGCCGGCCACCAGGTTGTTGAACACGATGAAGCCCCATTTCACTTTCGCCTGCGTCGCGCCGACGAAAGCTACGGAGCCGGGGTTGAACAGGTAGTCCAGGTTTTCCAGTTGCACGGTCAAGTCGTCTTTCCTTTCGGTAGATTCAAATGCACCACTGGGGTCAGGCGCCGGTGGTGCGCGCAGTCAGCTCGTGGCGCTCCGTCGGAGCGCAGGAGGCAAGAGGTCGGCAGCCGGCTCGTCTATCACTTTCTGGGCGACGCTATCCTTGCTGCCGTCCTTAACAGAATACATCAAGGCGTCGGCCTCTTTCACTATCTCCTCGAGACCCGGCGGTGCGACCTCGTAGGTGACCAGCCCCAGGCTCATGGTCACCGGCCACCCGTTACCGGTCATCGACTCGGTCACGCCGTCCATCAGCTTGGACACCGCGGTGGCGGCCGCCGATGCCCCGGCTTCCGGCAGCATGATTGTGAACTCGTCTCCGCCGAACCTACCGATGATGTCGGTCGAGCGCAGGCTCTCCCCGAAAACGCGGGCTATGGTCGTCAGCACCTCGTCCCCCGCCTCATGCCCCAGCGTGTCGTTGACGGTCTTGAAATTGTCGAGGTCGATGTACGCCAGGCTGATCGCGTGGCCGTAGCGCTTCGCCCGCTCGATCTCGCCAGTTGCGACCTCACTGAAGTGCCTGCGGTTGTAGAGCCCGGTCAACGGGTCCACGCGCGACAACTCCTCCTCGCGGGCGAAGGTCTGTTTCAGCAGCGAGACCAGCAGCACCAGCATGACGAAGAAGAAGAACGGGAACGCGGCATTCCAGAACTCCATTACGGCGTGATGCCCACTCTTCAGGGCCCAGTCGGTGATGAGCAGGCCCGTGCCGGAGAGCAGGGCTATCACCATCCCCGCCGAGCGCCCCACGTACCACGTCCCCGCTAGAATCGGTATGACGTAGAAGAGCGCCGTCGAGAAGTTCTGCCCGTAGTACTGGTCGGTGACGGCGAGCCCTGCGACAAGCGCAACGCACACCACCACGATCGTGACCTTCGAGCGGCGGCCGATGAACGCGTCGACGCTTCTGATGTACTTCAAATGTCTCTCCTGTCGAGATTCCCAACCGAGATGTTATATCAGGCGTCGCGGCGCGAAAAGGCGGGCCGCAGGCGAAGAAAAAGGGCCCGGCGCGCGCCGGGCCCTTGTTTGCATTCTGCTGAGCGCTATTCCGTCTCGGGGTAATGCCTGAGGCGGGCGCGCTTGGTCGGCTTCTTGCACACGGCGCGGAGCGAGCACCAGCCCAGAAGCCCGCCGATCACGATCAGGTACGTGCCGAACCCCGCGAGCACCGCGGCTTTCTCGGGATCGTCCTTGAGCTTGGACGCGCCGTACAGCAGCGCCGCGCCGGCGGCGATCCTGTTGAGCCTGCCCAGCCCGCCGACGTTCTTCCACAGGAACTTCCAGCGCTTCTTTTCCTTCTTCTGCTTCTTCGCCATTGCGTCACCCCCGGGTGATCCAGTTCGGATGTCCGACGGGGACATTCTATGCGAGATTTCTTCCACAGGCCATGCGGCGCGGCAAAAGGGCTTAGAATAGACGAGGGTGGCACTCCGGTAACGCATGGTCGTCCGCGCGAAAGGGGTGCAGGATGGAGGGGGAGAGAGAACCTCAGGAACTGGAGCGCAGGTTCAAGCGTTTGCGGGTGTTCAATCTAGTCACGGGCATCGTCCTGCTGGTCGAAGCCATTCTGATGCTGGCGCTCAGCAACAAGTATGCCCTTCCCGTCACCACGCACTACCTGGGCAAGTCCGTGCCCGGCTCTTTTCCGCTGCCCGTTGCCAGGCAGGTCGGGACGCTGAGGCTCGGCCCGCTGGTCGCAGCGTTCCTGTTCATAAGTGCGCTGGCGCTGCTGTTGATCGCCTCGCCCGGGATCTTCGGCTGGTACAGGAAGAACCTGCTCAAGCACATCAACTACGCCAGGTGGATTGAGTACGCCTTCAGCTCGTCCATCATGATCGTGGTCATCGCCATGCTCGCCGGCATGTACGACCTCTCCAGCCTGATCCTCATCTTCTTCCTGAACATGATGATGATCCTCTTCGGGTTGATGATGGAGCTTCACAACCAGACGACGGAAAAGACGAACTGGACGGCCTTCGGCTTCGGCTGCCTGGCGGGGATAGTGCCGTGGGTGGTGATCGCGCTCTACTTCGTGTCGGCCGCGGCGGACCCCGCCAACCACGTGCCGACCTTCGTCTACGGCATAATGATCACGATCTTCATCTTCTTCAACATCTTCGCGGTGAACATGGTCCTTCAATACAAGAAGATTGGCCCATGGCGCGATTACCTCTTTGGGGAAAAGGTCTATATATTACTGAGCCTCACGGCCAAGTCGGTGCTGGCCTGGCAGGTCTTCGCCGGCACCCTGCGCCCGAAGTAGACCGGCGCAGGACGCCCCGAAGCGTTTCGGAGATTTTGAGGATCCCGGTCCTGTATTCGCCGCATCCTGACGACCGCTATAATTACACATGCCTGCTATCGGCGATCGAGAAGAGAGCAGTATGAGCGAAGAAGACCAGGACAAAAACCGCAAACAGGCCGAGGAGATCGCAGACCACCTCGATCTGCCAGACGAGCTCGTCGACGACGTCCACGAGCACCTCACAGATCTCAAAGAAGGCAAGGCCCCGGTCATCTGGATTCAGGGTCAGAACTGCACCGGCTGCACCATTACGTTGATGGACAGCGAGCGGCTGCGGCCCGGCGCGCTGGTGCACGGGAAGGTGGCCCTGCGCTACCAGCCCGACCTGATGTCCGCCGAGGGCTACGCGGCGACCGACATCATCAAGAAGACCGAGGAGGAGGAGGCCGGGAAGTACATCCTGGTCCTCGAGGGTGCGATCCCCACGGGGGAGGGCGAGGCGTTCTGCACTTTCGGGCTCACCGATACCACCGTGGATATGATGGGCCACATGCTCCCGGGCAACCGCACCATCTTCGACTGGCTGGTCGAGCTCATCCCCGGCGCGGAGGCCGTGCTGGCCGTGGGCAACTGCGCGTCGTTCGGGGGCATCCCCATGATGGACGCGTCGGTCACCGGCGCGGGGTCCGCCACCGACGTGGTCGAGGCGATAGACCCATCCAAGCCGGTCATCAATGTCGCCGGTTGCCCGCCCCACCCGGACTGGATCACCGGCACGCTGATGGACCTGCTGCTCTGGGTAGGCGAGCACAAGGAGGCGCCGATACTGGACGACAAGATGCGGCTGAAGCGGTTCTACGAGGGCAAGGTCCACGACATCTGCGAGCGACGCAAGGCGTTCGAGGACAAGCGCTTCCTGGAGGACTGGAACGACCTCGCCGAGGACGAGGACCGCTGCCTCCTCAAGATGGGATGCCGCGGCCCGTCGACCCACGCCGACTGTCCTACGCGCGTCTGGAGGACGGACTTCAAGTGGTGCGTCGCGACCAACGCGCCCTGCCAGGGCTGCACCGAGCCCGGCTTCCAGGACAAGCTCCCGCACATGAAATAGACACGAGGGTTGATTCGCCGCCTGGTGAGGGCCGGCGCGGACCGCTACGGGCCTGCTACTGGAACGCCCTGATAGACCACACCGAGACGATCACCGCAGCGAGGCTCACAAGGTTGAACAGCCAAAGCCCCGCACCTGCGCTCAGGCTGTGCGTGACGATCGTGATGATGGTCATCGCCGAGCATATGACGCCGGCCCCTCCGGCGATCCGCGCGACCCAACTGCCGGCGGTGTAGCGCATGAAGAGCATGACCCCGCCGGTGATCACCGCAAGTCCCACCAGGATGGACCAGAAGCCCGTGAAGAAGAGCACGCCCTCTCCATGGATGAAGATGGAGAACCCGTTGCCGCTGCTGCCGTGCATCATGGCGTTCCAGCCGCTCCCGAGCTGAAAGCCCATGAAGTGGAGCCAGGGCAGGAAGGTCGTTATCACGATCAGCACTCCGACGAGGGCGACCACAGCCCCCGAGAACCACATGATGCGCGTCTCGTCTTTGCCGGACAGGCTCCTGGTACGTGTCTGCGGAGCTCGGGCGGCCTGCGCCGCGCCGTAAGGTTGGCCGAACGCGTCCGCAGGCATGCCGAAACGGGCCGGCTGGCCGAACGCGTCCCCCGGGCTGGAGTACGGCGCCTGTGGCGCGGGCGCGATCACACCCTGCTGGAACGCGTCGCCCGGCGCGAAGTGCTGCGGCGCCTCGAGGTCCTCGTCCCTCAGCTGGTACCACTGGCCCATGACCCGCGAGAACACGAAGTGCCTGTACTCGGGACGCTCCGCGTTGGGCATGCCGGGGGCAGGGTAAGCGTTTTGCGCAGCCTCCGCAGCGGCTCTGGGAGAATAGAGAGTCTTCTGATATCACAGACGCGAGGACAGCAAGCAAAAGGCTTACCCCGCCCCCTCCCATTCACGCTTCGCAACTAGAGCCTGATGGTCACGTCGCTGATCGGGTAGGACATGCAGGGGTGGATGTAGCCGTGGGCCAGGTCGGTCTTGCGCACCGCCACGCCCGCGGGCATGAAGACGCGCCCGGTCAGCAGGCCGGCGCGACAGACGCCGCACTCTCCCGACCTGCAGAGGTTGTCCAGCGCGATGCCGTTTCGCTCCAGCGAGTTGAGCAGTGGCTCGCCCGCTGCCACCTGGATCCGCTGGCGGCTGTCGGCGATCTTCACTGTGAAGACCTCATCGGGCAGGATCTCGCGCGGCCAGCCCTCGACCATGGTGATGTCGGGCGGCGGGCCGGCGGCCTCTTTCTTTATCGAGCGCGTGGGGACCCCCAGAGTCAGGAGCGACTCGTCGCACAGGCCGTACATCGCTTGTGGGCCGCAGACGAAGAACGTCTTGCCCTCGATAGAGCCGATGAGCGGGTCGAGGGTGTGTGCGTCCAGCAGCCCGCAGACCCCATCGTAGTTGTCGGGCGGCTCGCTCAGCACCAGGGCGACGTTGATGTTCTCGTACTCCAGGCCGATGCGTGTCAGCTCGTCGAGGAAGATGACGTCGTCGACAGTGCGGCTTCCGTAGATCATGTTGATGCGGACGTTCGAGCGCAGGTCGACCGCCGTCCTGATCATGCTCATGAACGGCGTGATGCCGCTGCCGCCCGCCAGGAACACCAGGTCGTTGGTATCGATCAGCGGCTCGGCGTAGAAGAAGCCGCCGGGCCCCGAGATCTCGAACTCGTCGCCTTCGACCACTTCGTCGATCAGATAGGCGGACACGAAGCCGTCCGGCACCCTGCGCACGGTGATGTCAACCGAGCCGATGCGGGTCGGAGGCGAGGAGATGCTGTAGGCGCGGCTGGTGCGCACGCCGTCTACGGTGAGGAACACAGTGATGAACTGCCCCGGGCGGAAGGGGAACAGCGGCATGCCCGCCGGCACCAGCCTGAAGGTCTTGGTCGTCGGCGTCTCCTGGATTATCTCGGCGACAAGCGCCGGGACGCGCTCCTGGTGCAGCCCCGCGACCAGCTCCGGGACGGCCGCCGGGTCGATGTCCCTCTCGTCGGCGATGCTGCGAGAGTAGATCTTCTTGCCGACCAGCAGGCCGATCTGCGTCATGTCGAATATCGAGTCGCTCAGGTCCCTGAGTGCCAAGCCTTCTCCTAGTTCATCCCAGCGCCGGCATCGCCCGCGCTATCCCTTTGATACCCTTGACGTCCTTCATCACTTCGCCGAATGCGAACGCGCCCGACTGAATGCTGGTCTCGAAGCCGCCGCCGGGGCGCACCCAGGCGCCCGCGAAGTAGAGCCCCTCGAGCGGTCCGCGGTTGGGCAGGCGCATCAGCGGGCTTCCCAGCAGGTCGAAGTCGAACCCGAGGATCGAGCCGCCCGGGTTGCCGCTGTACCGCATGTTGGTGAGAGGCGTCGAGACCTCCAGCACCGCGATGTGGTCGGCCAGCCCGGGGAAGTGCACGTCGCTCGCCTCGATCATCTCGTGCGCCAGGCGCGTCTTCTCGTCGACGTACCTGTCGGGCGGGATGCGGGTCCAGGCGCCGTGGTCCGCGATGCAGGTGATGACCACGACGGAGGTACCGGGCGGCGAGAACTCGGGGTCGGAAGAGTTGTAGTTGGTCACGACCCAGTAAGGCTGCCGGTGGGTCGAGAACATCGCCTGGTAGTGCTCGTCCATGTCGTAGGACTCGTTGATGAAGTACTCGTGGTTGACGATGCCCACGTCCTGCGCGGGGCAGTCGAGGCCCATGTAGACGTTGAAGGTCGATATCGCGATGTGCCCCTCGGCCAGCGCCTTGAGGTAGGAGGCGGGAACGTTGTCCTTGCCGATGAGCTGGTAGCAGGCGGTGATGGGGTTCGCGTTGCTGACGATGTAATCGGCGGGATAGGTCTCGCCGTCGTCGGCAACGATGCCGGTGACCTTGCCGCCGTCGGTGAGGATGCGGCGTGCCCCGTTGCGCAGGTGCACCCGGCCGCCGTTCTCCTCGATGACCTCGACGAACGCGTTGGAGAGCGCCTGGGATGTGCCCTTCACGTGGTAGGGCCCATGCTCGAGGTAGGACGAGTTGCCCAGCGCGAGGATCTGCCACGCGACCCTCGAGGGCGGCAGGCCGTAGTAGCCCCAGACGTCGCAGAACAGCGCCTTGAGCTTCGGGTCCTTGAACTCGCGGTCGATGACCTGGGCCGCGGTGAGCCCCACCGAGCGCATGATGTGCGTGCCCTTCACCGGGAACGAGACGAGGTCGAGCGGCCCCTTCGCCTTCGAGAGAAGCCGGACCTCCCCGTACATCTTGCGCATCAGGGTGAGGACGCGGTGGATGCCCGCGCGCTCCTCGGGGAACACAGAGGCGTAAGCTTCCTCGGCCGCCTCCCAGCCATGCGGGATGGTGACCGTGAAGTCGGGGTAGATGGAGGTGTAGAACTGGTCGATAGGGAGGAACTCGACCTTGTCAGCGACGCCGCATCCGGCGAGCATCTTGTAACAGCCACCGCGGTTGTTCTCGGGGCCGACGCCGGAGAGCTCGTGCAGGGAGGCCTCGAACTCGAACTGCCCGCGCACGAAGCTGCAG
>DAIQAV010000022.1:0-18836 GCA_036781505.1 Candidatus Anoxymicrobiaceae bacterium
ATGTCGCCCGGCTCCAGTATCAGACCGAGGAGGTCGAGCGCCTCGTCGGCGTCGTCGCACCTGAAGGTGCTGCCCCTGGGGAGCCCCGCCTCGCCGGCCCCGCTGGCAATATCGCGCGCCTTGCGCCCGACCGCGATGAGGATATCGACTCCGCGCCCGGCCGCCTGCCGGCCGGCCTCGCGGTGGAACTGGCGGCTGGAGGGGCCGAGCTCCGCCATGCAGCCGAGCACGGCGATCTTGCGCCTCCCGTTTCCTGCCTCGCACAGCGTCTCGATGGCGGCGCTCATGGACTGGGGGTTGGCGTTGTAGGCGTCGTTGATGACGATGTAGTCACCGGAGCACTCCAGGCGCTCGGTGCGCCACCGCGAGAGGCTGGAGCGCTCTAGCCCATCCTTGATGGAGGCGGGATCCGAGCCCAGCAGGTGCGCGCACGCGGCGGCGGCGACTGCGTTGTCCACCTGGTGCCTGCCCACCGCGGGCAGCGAGACGTCGATGGCAAAGCCCGGACCGGTGAGCAAGAACGAAGCCATGGCCCGCTCGTCGAGCTCGACCTTCTCCGCCCTGTATGCGGCTCCCCTTCCCTTTCCGAACCTGGTCACCTTCGCGGAGGCGGCGCGCGCTATCGCCGGGGTCCAGGGATCGGCGCCGTTGAGGACCAGGTGCCCCTCAGTGGGAAGGCAGCGCGCCAGCTCACCCTTGGTGGAGGCGACTTCATCGACAGTCTTGAAAAGATCGAGGTGCCCTGGCCCGATGTTGGTGATGATGCCGACTCCAGGCCGCGCGATTGCGCAAAGGCGCTCGATGTCCCCCTGCCGGCGCGCCCCCATCTCCACGATGAGCGCCTGGTCCCTCGGCCTCGCCTTGAATATCGTCAGCGGCAGACCGATCTCGTTGTTGAAGCTGCCCTGCGCCGCGCAGACCCGCCTGTCCCGCGACAGTATCGACGTCAGGAAGTCCTTGGTGGACGTCTTTCCAGTGGTCCCGGTTATGCCCACCACCGTGATATCCAACCCTGAGCGCACCATCATGGCGAGGTCGCCCAGGGCGCGGAGCGTGTCGTGCACTATCACCAGCGGGAAGCCGGGGTCGCTTTCGCGGAACCGGCGAGCGAGCGAGTTGCGGGACGAGACGACCGCGGCCTTCGCCCCGGCGTCACGCGCGTCCTCGAGGAACGCGTGACCGTCGAAGCTCGGCCCGGCGAGAGCGAAGAAAAGCTCCCCCCCGACCAGATCGCGCGTGTCCTTCCCCACTCTGGTGACCGCTACGCGCTCGACGTTTCCCGCAAGCGTACCGCCCGTGGCTTCAGCCACGCGCTCAAGGCTCACACTGCGCACCGGCCACCTCCTGAAGGCACTCGCGAAGGACTTCACGATCGTCAAATGGGATTACCCTATCAGAAAAGATTTGGCCGCTTTCATGGCCTTTTCCTGCAATTACCACCAGGTCGCCGGCCCCGGCCTCGGCAACCGCCCGGCATATCGCCGATCGGCGGTCTACCACGGTCAGGTATCGGCTCTCGGGAAACTCCCCCCGGACCCCCTCGAGGACCATCTCGATGATCGCTTCAGGCTCCTCGCTGCGGGGGTTGTCGGAGGTGATGATGCACAGGTCGGACAGCTCGGCCGCAACCCGTCCCATCAGAGGGCGCTTGGAGCGGTCCCTGTCGCCGCCGCATCCGACCACGATGATGACGCGGCCGCGGGTGACCTCCCTGCAGGCCTCGAGCACGTTTTGAACACCATCGGGGGTATGGGCGTAGTCGACCAGCGCGGTGAACGCCTGGCCGCAGTCGATGTTCTCAAACCTGCCAGGCACTCCGTCAAGCGACTCCAGTCCCTCTACGATGCTGCCGCCGTCGATCCCGGCCTCGAGAGCGACCGCCGCCGCCGCCAGGCAGTTGTAGACGTTGAACTTGCCCTGCAGCCTGGTGGCGAGCTCTATCGTACCGCCGGTGTGCACTATCTTGAACCGGTTGCCCGAGGCCGAGATATCTATGTCGGTAGCCTTGACGTCGGCGCCTTGATTTATGCCGAAGGACCGCACGGGGAGCGAGGTCTCACCTATCAGCCTCTCCCCGAACGGGTCGTCGGCATTCACCACGGCTCTCCGCCCCTGCCCGAAGTCATCGCCCTTGAAGAGGCGCCGCTTCGCCCCGAAGTACTCATCGATGGACAGGTGGAAATCTAGGTGGTCCCGGGTGAGGTTGGTGAAGGCCACGATCGCGAACTTGCAGCCGCTCACCCGGTGCAGCTCGAGCGCGTGCGAGGAGACCTCCATCACCGCGGCGGTCACCCCTTCGTCGACCATCCTCCTCAGGAGCTTCTGCAGGTCGAGCGACTCGGGGGTCGTGCGGGTTACGGGCTCGACGGCGTCACCCACGTGGTTCTCCACGGTCCCGATCAGCCCGGGGACCTGTCCCGCCGCGCGAAAGATGTTCTCGACCAGGAAGCTCGTGGTAGTCTTGCCGTTGGTGCCGGTCACACCGACCAGCTTCAGGTCCGAAGAGGGCCCGCCGTAGAAGACCGAGGCGCAGTTCGCCAGCGCGAGCCTGGTGTCGGGCACCTTCACCATCACGACGTCCTCGGGCATCTCAGCGTCCGGCTGCCGCTCCACCACGATGACCGCGGCCCCAGCCGCCGCCGCCCCGGCCGCGTAGAGGTGCCCGTCGGTCACCAGCCCTTTAATGCAGAAAAACGCGTCGCCTTCGCAGACCACGCGGCTGTCGTACGCTAGCCCGCCGACGTCAATGCCGTCGGAGCCCATCACCTTCTTCTCGTCAATCGTGGCCAGCAGTTCTCTTAACAGCATGTTGATACCTCGTCGCTTGTTCGCGGCCGGCCCGTCCATGGTTCCTTGTAGATGAGGGCCTGGCCAAAGTCAAGTATCGGCGCTCGTCTTTGTGCACCCCGCATCGAAGGAGTTCAATCGCTAGGCGGGCTGTCTCCACCATTGGTGCTGCCTCCCTGTGTGCCGGCCGGCATCCCCCATGACGGCGGGATCTTCAGATGCTGAAGGCTGTAGCTCATTATGTCGTGGAAGGTCGGAGCGGCGGTGTCGCCTCCCCAGATCGGCGTCGGCTCGTCGAGCACGACCATGCACACGATCCGCGGGCGCTCAGCGGGAGCGAAACCGACGAAGGTCGCCATGTAGGTGCCCGAGTAGCCCGCGCCGCCCTTCTGCGGCTTCTCGGCGGTGCCGGTCTTGCCGGCCACCCTGTAATAATTGACCGCGGCTTTTGGTCCGGTGCCCGTAGGAGAGAGGACCTGCTCCATTATTCCGGTCATCTTCTGACAGGTGTCCTTGGTGAGTATCTCCTCGCCGAGGCCGCCCAGGCCCATGTCCTTGACCGCGGTGCCCTCAACCTTCGCCTTGAGGAAGTGCGGGCAGATCTTGCGCCCCCCGTTGGCCACGGTGCCGGCAACGCAGGCCAGCTGCAGTGGGGTTATCGAAACGCCCTGCCCGATGCTTATGGTCGCGCAGCTGGTGCCGGTCCAGGCCGATAGCGACGGCAGGATGCCGCCGACCTCACCCGGGAAATCCACCCCGGTCTTGTGGCCGACCCCGAACCGGTTCAGGTACTCGTCCAGTCGCTTCGAGCCCAAGGCCTGCGAGACCTGGATGGTGCCGACGTTAGACGACTGGCTGATTATCTGCGAGAAGGACAGCTGCCTGGTCGGCAACGGCTCGGCGTCCTTGAAGGTGCTGTCTGCTACCTTCAGCTGGGACTGGACGTTTATAACCGTGTCGGGGTTGACCACGCCTTCCTGGAGCGCTGCCACCGCCGTCACGATCTTCATCGCTGAGCCCGGCTCGTAGACGTCGGTTATCGCGCGGTTGCGCATGGCACCCGGGTCGATCTTTTCGCGGTTGTTGGGGTCGAACGTGGGCGAGGTCGCCATCGCCAGGATGTCGCCGGTGTTGCAGTCCATGACCACGGCCGTGCCCGCCTTGGCGCCGTACGCGTCCACCGCGCTCGACAGAGAATCCTCGACGCTCGCCTGGATGTCCTTGTCCAGGGTGAGCTGAAGGTCCGTCCCATCCACCTGCTGGACCTGCTTCTTCTCACTGCCCGGGATGGGATTGCCGGCGGCGTCCTTCTCCAGGATCACCTCTCCCGGCTTCCCGCCCAGCAGATCGTCGTAGTACATCTCCAGGCCGGCCTGCCCCTTGTTGTCGATGTCCACCACGCCCAGGACCTGCGAGGCGAGCTTGCCCAGCGGGTAGAACCGCTTGCTCTCGTCGACGAAGCCGATCCCGGGAAGCTTCATCTTCTTGACGCGGTCGGCGATGGTCTTGTCCAGCTTGCGCACGAGGTAGACGAACCCGCTCTTCTCGGAGAGCTTCTTCTCCAGGTCGCCCGGGTCTTCACCCAGCACGGGGGCGAGCTTTGAAGCCACGGCCTTCTTGTTCTTGACCAGGTAGGGTGTGGCATAGATGGTGGAGCAGTCCTCGCTGATGGCCAGGATCTCTCCCTCGCGGTCGGTGATGCTTCCACGGCGGGCTGCGACCTTTATGTCGGCGTCACGCTGCTGGCTGGCGAGCTGCTTGTAGTGGGCGGCCTCGAGACCCTGGATGATGAAGAGCTTGCCGGCGATTATCGCGAGGGCCGCCAGCAGGACCACGGTCACTACGGTCAGCCGCTTGTCGCCTGCTTTGCGCCGCGCCATCTGGCCACCTATCTCCTTGTCAGGGTACCGCCGGGGCCTTGACTATCGAGGCCTGCGTCTTGCCTTGGTCTTTCTGCTCGGCCGGCTTCTGCGCCGGGACAAACGGTCTAAGGGTCTGCTCGAATGTACTGGCGCAGACCATCTTTCCGCTGGCATCCTTCGCGTACTTGAGGTAGATGATTCCCGCCGGGTCGCCCAGGCCCATCTCATCGCCGGCGATGCGGGCGATGCGGCCGGGCGACTTGAGCTTCGCTATGCTGAGCCTCAAGCTCTCCTGGCTCGATTTTTCGACGTCTATCTGAGCCTGCAGCTTGCGGACCTTGACGTCGCAGGTCACCGCGAACTGCCTCTGCACCAGCATGAACACGCCCGTGCCGGCCAGGAAGATGAACACGAAGATGAGAAAGCCGAAGCTCAGGCCTCTCTTACGGGCGCGCCTGGCGGGCGCCTTCGACTTCCCATTACCCTGAGGCTTCGTCGCCGCGCTCCCCGCGGCCTTCCGCTTGCTGGCGCTTGCGGCCATCACGCCACCACCTTGCGTGCGGCGCGCAGCTTGGCGCTCTTGGAGCGCGGGTTCTGCTCCATCTCCAGCTCGCCGGGGCGCACCGGCTTGCGCGTGAGGAGCTCGAGCGTGGGTGCGACGTCAAGCGGGTGACCGGGCGGATAGCCTGTTCCTTTTGCCAGGGAGTTGAAAGTGCTCTTGACGATCCTGTCCTCCAGGGACTGGTACGTAAGCACGACTATCCGCCCGGATGGGGCCAGGCAATCTATGCCTTCGGTCACACCCTCCTTCAGGTTCTCCAGCTCATCGTTTACCGCGATGCGGAGCGCCTGGAACGTCTTGCGGGCCGGATGCTTCCTGCCGCGTCTCGCTCCCGCGGGCACGGCGTCCTTCACGACCTGCTCGAGTTCGCCGGTCGTCTCTATCGGTCGGCGCTCGCGCACCTGGACTATGAATTGAGCGATCCGCCTGGCCCACCGCTCTTCTCCAAACCTGTAAAGGATGCGCGTGAGCTCATCCTCTGAATCCTCATTGACGATCTCGGCCGCCGTCCTTGGGGCATCGGGACCCATCCGCATGTCGAGCGGGCCGTCCCCTCTGAAAGAAAACCCTCTGGCCGCCTCGTCCAGCTGCATCGATGAGACCCCCAGGTCGAGTAGTACTCCGTCGACCGCGTCTATGCCCTCGCCATCAAGGACGGAGCGTATACCTCGGAAATTTTCGCGATGGTAACTGACCGACGCAGCCATCGCATCCAGCCTCTCCTTCGCGCGAGCAATTGCCTCCGGGTCCCGGTCAATACCAATGAGCCGGCCCCCCGGGGTGATGCGCTCAAGGATAGCTTCAGCATGTCCACCTGCTCCAAGCGTGCCATCTACGATCACCTCTCCCTTGCGTGGCCCCAGAAACTCCAGGACCTCTTCGACCATGACCGGCCTGTGGCCGCCGGCTGTCTCGGACACGTCAGACCCCGATGTCGGAGGCCGACTGCTCATAGTGGCCGGCGCTCTCAGCCTCGTACTTCTCCCACTCGTCGGGGTCCCAGACCTCGGCCTTGTTGGAAAGGCCGACGACCACCACTTCCTTTTTTACCGACGCCATCTCGCGAAGCCTGGGCGGGATGAGTATCCTCCCCTGGCCGTCGGGCACCAGGTGGCTCGCGTTGGCGAAGAAAACGCGTGAGAACCGGCGCGTCGATTCGCTGCCCGAGGGCATCTCCTCGATCTTTTCGACCAGCTTCTCCCACTCTTTCATGGGCAGCAGGTAGAGGCAGTTGTCGAGCCCTTTGGTCACCATGAGGCCACCCTCGAAATCGCGCCTGAACTCGCGCGGGAGGATGATCCGACCTTTGGGATCGACCGTTCTTTTTGATGAACCTACTAGCATTCCCCTGCCTTCATCTCGCCACGTTTCACCACTTTACACCACTCTTCTCCCCTATGCAACACTTTTGGACGCAAAAACAGAAAATATCTCCACCAATCTTGCAGTAGACCCAGGTGAGCGATCTTTTTGTGGGAAAGTGGAACATTTTGTGGATAGAAGCGCTCTATGCCACTATATATGGGATTTGGCCGCGCAAGGCAGGCCGCAATGTTGAAAAGGTGGATTCAGAAAGCCCTGCGGAGAGTCTAGCTGCCAGCTTCCCGGTAGCACTTGAACAGCGTGTCGATGAGGTTGGCGCCCACCCTGGCGAGCCTGGTGACCGGAACGCCTCCCATCTTGACCTTCCTCATCGCGAGTTCCACCGCCGGATTCGCGTCGCCCATCGCCATGCGGTCGAACACGACGGCGGTGGTGGTGATCGTGAGCATCGGCTCGACGCCGGGGTCCTCGAGGGCAAAGCCGGCGCCCCCCTCCCGGGCGAACACCACGTAGAAGCGGGCGTCGATATCGGTGAGCGCCAGGCACATGGCCTTCATCACCTCGGCAAGCGCGGACACCTCGTCCTGGCTCAACTCGTCCCGGGCAAGGCCCACGGTCTTCTGGAGCCTTGCGGTCATCATCTCGAGACCGGGCGCATCAGCCAAAGCTCCTCCTCAACCGACGGTCATGGTCAACGCGGTGCCGCAATACTGGCAGAAGCGCGCGCCTCCGGCGACCAGCTTGCCGCACTGCGGACACACCTTGAGCGGGTTCGCCGTGGCGTTGGGGCCGGGGGGACCGTATCCTGCCGGCGGGTACGGCGGCTGGCCGTACTGCATGCGGCGCTGGTTCTCCCTGGCGCGGTCGCGCGTTACCAGCCAGAGGACCAGGATGCCGACGATACCCCCGAAGAACCCTACCAGGAACCCGATCCAGTACTCGAGGCCGCTCCTGGTGGCCATCTTGCCGCCCCATAGTCCGAACAGCACCCACAGCACCAGGGCGAAGAGCCACACGACGATCATGAAGCCGCTCGATGGCGAATTCGACAATTTATCCTCCAGTTACCGCAGCGGTTTCTATTGACCGATTGTAACAGATAGAATTGTGGCGCCATCCGAGACGCAGGGAGGAAGTATGGGCAACAAGAAGATACTGGTCCTTTCGCCTCTCCCCGAGCCGCTCGTGCAGGCCCTGTTCCAGGCCAAGCTGGCGGAGAGCCCCGAGCCGTTCGAGGTGGACATAGAGACGTACGCCGGCTCATCGCGCCAGGAGCTGCTGGAGGCCGTCGCGGGAGCCGACGTCATCATCGGCGACTACACCTTCAACACGGAGCTTGACGAGGAGCTTCTGCGTGCCGCGGCGCCGTGCCTGCTGGTCCAGCAACCGTCTGTCGGCTACCAGCACATCGACGTGGAGGCCGCCGGCCGCGCAGGGATTCCCGTGGCGAACGTCGCCGGGGCGAACGCGATCGGCGTGGCCGAGCACACGATCATGGCCGCCCTGGCACTGCTGAAGAAGCTGATGATGCAGCACGAGAAGACCAAGGCGGGCGTGTGGGCGCAGGACGAGATGGCCACGTACGGCGTCTTCGAGCTCTTCGGCAAGACGCTGGGGATAATCGGCATGGGACAGATCGGAATCGAGGTCGCGCTGAGGGCCAGGCCGTTCGGCTGCAACATGATCTACTACGACATCAAGCCGCTCTCCCCCGACAGAGCAGGCGAGCTGGGCGTGTCGCTTGTTGGCCTCGATGAACTGCTGGCGCAGTCCGACGTCGTGACCCTGCACGCTCCGCTCACGCCCGAGACCGAGGGGATGTTGAACGTCGAGCGGCTGGGCATGATGAAGCAGGGCGCCGTCCTGGTCAACGTGGCCCGCGGTGGGCTGGTGGACGAGGACGCGCTGGCGAAGGCCCTGGAGGAAGGGCGCCTGGCGGGCGCGGCGGTCGACGTGTTCTCGGAGGAGCCGGTGACCGGCGATAACCCACTGCTGCTTGCGCCCAACACCATCCTGACCCCTCACACCGCCGGAGCGACGAACGAGTCGCGCCTCAGGATCATCGGCGTCGCGATGGACAACGTCGCCGCCGTGCTCGAGGGTCGCGTCCCCAGGTTCATAGTCAACGGGGTCGAGCCGAAGTTTGAGTAACGACAGCGCCCGCCGCGGCGCGCGCACCAGGAGAGGTAGACGATGAGTGAGATGATGAACGGCGGCCAGGCGCTGGCCGGCGCCCTCCTGAAGATGGGGGCGGAGCGCGTATACGGGATAATCGGGACCTCGAACATCGGCTTCGTCGATGCTCTCTTCGAGGTCAAGGACAAGCTGCGCTATATATCCTGCAGGCACGAGCAGGTCGCGGCGAGCATGGCGGACGCCGAGGGAAGGCTGACAGGCAGGCCGGGCGTGGTGCTGGTGCACTCGGGGCCGGGGGCGCTCAACGCCATGATCTCGGCCGGCAACGCCTATAAGGACTGCTCTCCGTTCATCATCATCACCGGCGCGGTCAAGCGGAAGCTCGCGGCCAGCGACGGGATGCTGGAGCTGGACCACCGGCGGCTGTTCGCGCCCCTGTGCAAGGGCACCTTCAGGATCGGAGCCACTACAGAGGTACCCGGAGTGTTCGCCGAGGCCTACCGCGCCGCGATGAGCGGAGCGCGAGGGCCGGTGCTGATCGAGGTCCCCGAGGACGTGTGGGTCGAAGCGGCGGAGGTGGACCTGGAATCGATGGTCCTCGAGGCCGAGGCCCCTCCCCCGCTCAAGGAAGACGACGTGCGGTCCGCGATCGACATGCTGTCGGCCGCGAAGCTGCCTCTGGTGCTTGCCGGCGGCGGGGTCGCCTACGCCGGCGCCTCTGGCGAGCTGGTGAAGTTCGCGGAGCGTATGCAGGTCCCGGTCGCTACCACCGGCAACGGCCGGGGGGTCATCCCAGAGACGCACCCTCTCGCTCTGGGGCGCGCGGGCTTCGGCGGGGGGAGCCTGGTCGCCGACAAAGCGCTGGAGCGCGCGGACGCGCTGCTCTGCATCGGCTGCGGGATCAGCGACATGACGACCTACGAGTTCACTCTCCCGCTGGGGATGGACAACATCATGGTGGCCAGCATCTCGGGTTACATGGCTCCGCAGGCGCCGCCCGCGCGGGTGTCTCTGTGCGACGCCACCGAGTTCCTGGCCGCGGCCAATGCCATGCAGGTCGAGAAGTCCGGCACAACGGAAGCCTGGACCGAGGCGCTCGCCGACGCGCGCGCCACCTGGGGCATGATGCTCGACGGGGCCCTGGCAAGGCCGGGGGGCCTTCCGTCAGGGGCCAGGCTCGCGCGCGGCCTCGCGGCGAGACTACCAGCCGGCGCCGTGGTCTGCGTCGGCGCGGGCACTCATCTCCTCTATGCCATGGACTTCATGCCCTGCACCGAACCGCTGACGTTCATGTCGACCGTCAACTTCGGATCGATGGGATTCGGCTTCGCCGCGAACCTCGCGGCCAGGGCGATCGACCCCAAACGAGCGTCCATCGCGATGCTGGGCGACGGCGACTTCGCCATGACCCTGCAGGACCTGGAGACGGCAGTGCGGGAAAGCCTTGGCGTCAAGGTGTTCGTCATGAACGACTCGCAGTACCGGGTGCTCAACATCCGGCAGAAGCTATCGTTCGCCGGGCGGGTCCACGGCACCGAGCACGGCAACCCCGACTTCGCCGAGCTCGCCAGGTCGTTCGGCGCCGCGGGCTACAGGCTGGACCGCGAGGAGCTCATCGAGGAGGTCCTGGACTCGGCGCTCGCCGAGGAAGGCCCCGTCGTGGTCGACGTCATCGTCGACCCGGAGGACCTGCCGCCGCTGAACCTGGAGGCCACCCTGCGCATGTCGATGTAGAGAAGGCCTCGCTCTCGGCGATTGTCTGATGCTGCTCCCGCCGGCGCGCCGTCGTCGCCGATCGTGTCACTGGACGGTGAACACTTGCGGGAGTGTACATGCCTTCCCGTCCTTATTCTGCACGGTAACGTCCCACTTGCCCGCCTTGGCCCCCGTGACGTCGAAGGTACAGGTTGCCCGGGTGGGCGATGACACGACGACGTTCCCGGCTTCTATCTCGGCGGCGCCCTTGACGAGCCAGACCCGCATGCCCTCCAGGAAGTTGTCGCCTGCCAGATTGGTGACATCGACGGTTCCGGCGTTCTTGCCGTTGTCCGGCGCTATCCCGGTGAGAGTCGGCGGCGGACTGTCAACTGCCAGGCCTCCCTCCAGCGTATAGCTGTAGCCGTCCTCGTTCTTGACCACCACGCTGTAGTAGCCGACCGTGGCCCCCTTGATGTCGAAGTCGCAGGTGATGCTCTGCGGTGAGACCACGACCACGCTCTTCGCGGATATATCCACGGGGCCGTCGGTGAGCTTGACGTCTGGAGCCGCCCCATCATTGAGGAAACCGGTCCCCTCCAGGTTGTCGATGTGTATCGGGCCCGTGTTGTAACCATAGTCGGGGACGATCATCTCTATAAGGGGCGTCACGTGGAACTCCGAGCTCACACTGCCCGCGTCGTTGAAGACGGTCACCATGCCCGTGCTGACCCCGTACGGGACCGTGCAGGTTATCCGGGCGTCACTCCAGGACACGACGTCGGCGGCGATGTCGTTGAACAGCACCCTGCCCTCCCGGGTGCGGCTCTTCCCGAAGCCGGTGCCGTCGATCACGACATGGTCTCCCACGCGAGCCGCGCCCGGCGCCACGGCAGTAACAGTCGGCACGCTTCCCACCATGGTGATGGTCGTCGAGCAGACGTCCGAGACGTTGGGCGGCATCGCCCCATCGCGGAACCTTATGTTGACCTTGCGCACACCGGCCTGGTGCTGGAGCTCCCAGTCGACGCTCGCCTGGTAGCGCTGCCACTGCGCGTCGTCTTCCGCCTCCCCGTCGTTCCATATCTTCATGTCCAGCAGCCCGGAACCGCCGGAGTCGGCGGCGTCGTTGGTCAGCGTCACGTGGGCCTCTCTGGTGGTCGCTGCCCCGCCGTCGATCTGGAAAGAGGCGCAAGTTGGCGCCTCGGTGTCTGGTGAAGCGCTCTTCGATACCTTGACCGTCCTGGTGGTGGCCGTGCCGTCGCCGGGCGCGTGGCTGACGTCAGTGATGACGCCGCAGGTGCGGTGGTCCCCGGTAGCGTTGTCGAAGACCTCCCCGATCGTCCCGTTGGTGACCTCGTAATAATTGCCTCCGCTGAGGTACGGCATCGGGATCTCGATGAAGGCGCCCTCCAGGTCGCCGCTCCAGCCGCCGCCCGGGGTTATCTCGTAACCCGTCAGGTGATTGGTTATCGTGCAGTCGGCGCTAGTTGCGCTTCCCGGCCGCGGGCTCCAGGCCGTATCGATGGCAGGTTCCACCAGGGCTTCCAGGTCATTCGGCCCGCCCACGTTGGTGCCGGCGTAAAACGGCCACGAGTACTGCAGGGGAGCCCCGCTCGCGTCGCTGGCGAGCTGGTAGTAGCAGTTCTCCACCTCGCCGTCTTTTACGTGTATGAACCGGTAGCCGGGGTACTCCCACCTGTTCTGCCGGTCGCCGTCCTGGAACTGAGTAGAAGTGGTATTCGCGAATTTGACCTCGCCGCCCCCGGCCTCCCATCCGACAGAGCCGTAGGCGTCGGTGTGGTCGTGGCCGGACAGAACGATCGCGACCTTGTTCTCGCGCGCCAGCTTGATCAGGGACAGCCGGCCCGCCCCCATTCCTCCAAAGGGCACGCGGTCTGGGATGACCGCCATCTCGTCGAACATGCTCCCCGACCCGCCGTGCTTCCAGGGGTCGTGGTGGAGTAGCATTGTTTCCATCTTCGCGGAAGCGTGCGCCTCCAGGTCCCGCTTGACCCAGCGTAGTTGCCCGGTGAAACCGCTATCATCGACAGCGTCCTCGCGCTCCTGCGTCCAGCCGGGCTCGAATTGGTCGCCCCCCGCGGTCACCTGGCCCTGCCACTTGTGGGGACCGAGCAACGCCATGGGGAGTGCCCAGTGGAGGCTGCGCTGGACCGGCGTCCAGTCCATCGAGTTGATCGCTGTGAAGTGGTTGTCCGGTCCGTAGTCGAAGGAGAAGTAATGGGGGCCGAACAGTGCTCTCCAGGAGGCCAGGTAGTCCTCCTCGAGGCTGACGTTGAGCTGGTCATAGCGGGCCCAACCGTCGTGGTTGCCCGGCACCATGAAGACCGGGACATCCAGCTTCAAGGTCTCCGTGTAGAACCAGTCCAGCTCGAACCACGTCTCGTAGTACTTATCGCTCCAGGGCGAGTTCTTATAGGCATCGAAGTCGGCGTAGTTCTGCTTGTACAGCCAGGTCAGGCCGAAGTCGTAGTCGCCTGTATAGACCAGGAAGTCGGGCCTGGCCCTGTTCATCTGCTGGATAGATTTGTGGTAGTAGGTCGCGCCGTAGCCTTCGGTCTCACTGTATTCCTGTCGCCGCCAGCCTCTTTCGTGGGTGTTTGAGCCGATGTAAGCCGCCTCCTGCCCCCACACGTGGATGTCGGTCATGTGCGCGAAGGTGTAATCGGTCCTGTACTCTTTCACAACCTGGAGGGCGTGGGGCTGGGAGTCGGTGAGCACAGACCCGTCCTTCAGCGTCCCCGTGATCGTCAGATCGTACAGGTGCACCGGCAAGGTGCCCGGCACGTCCACCGTGACCAGGTAGACGCGCGCGCGGGGCTCGACGTCCTCGGAGTGTTCGGGCCAGTGGACGCTGAAGCCGACTGTGAAATCCTTCACGGGCAGGACCCTGGTCACCGGGTAGGCGCTGTTGGTGGTGGTCACCGACACCCGGAACCCGGTGATCTGGGGAAGCGCCTTGCTCCAGTCCCGGCTGCGAGGGTCGAACTCCAGCGTAAGCTGCTCGCCGCACTTGATGATCGCGGGGTAGCCCAGTGTCGGGTAGATGACTTGCTTGATGCGGTCGCGGTTGATAGCGACTTTCTTCATCGTTACCTCCGGGTATTGGAACGTGCCTGTCCCATTCACATGGAGCAGACTTCGCCGGCTCCGAGCTGCTTCCAGCGCTGCTCGAGATAGACTTTCTCGTTGACGAACGCGCGCAGGATGTCGTCCACCACCATCTCGGTCTGCTCGTGATCGAGCGATTGGGTGCGGTTCGCGATCGACGCCACCTGGCCGAAGTACAGTGAGGACGACAGGTCTATCAGCTTGTGGGTGTCGCCCTGCCAGCAGTTGAACACCACCGCCAGGTCGTAGACTATCCGCGCCCAGAGGTCGGGCGGCATGTTGAAATCGCAGTAGCCCTCGGGGTAGCACACCTCCGACCGCGCTATCTGCTCCAGGCGCGAGTACGAGTCGTCGCTCAGTATCTCGCGGTATAGAGAGCTGAAGTGCGCCATCCCCAGGTTGAACTCCTCCACCAGCCTGGTGACGCTGATGGGTATAGGCTCGGCCTCCCAGGGCAGCGACGTCCCTTTTACCGGCACTTCCTGCACCACCTTCACGTCTCTCCAGAAATCCGCGAACTTGGTCATGGAGCGGAACACGGTCGAGATCACCTGTAGGTACATCGGTCCCAGCGAGAACGCGGGGTCCTTGGCGTTGTGGGTCTTCGCCCCCAGGTTCGCCTGGCAGACGCGCGCCCCGCCGGTGATCGCCGAGATCGTCATCCATACGTCGATGCCGAACTGGCCGACGAAGACGTCCCACACGTCCTGCGTCTCGAGCCTGTCGATGAAGGCGCCGGACATGCCGAAGTCGCCGCCGATCGGCTGGCGCAGCTTCATGCCATAGAGGGACGTGACCAACGGATAGACGATGAGGTTGGTGATGGTGCCGTCGTATTTGTACCTGCGGTAGAACGGGGTGACGTAGTCGAAGCCCTCGCGGACCACAGGCGCCAGCAGGTTGTTGATCCAGTCGGGGGTGATGCTCCGGTTATCGGCGTCGATCAGCGCGCATCCCTGGACGCCCAGGTCGCGTGCCGCCTGGAAGACCGCCCTGAGCGCGTTGCCCTTCCCGGGTTCGCCCCGGTAGGTCCCCACCACCTTGCCTACCGTGAGCCCTATGTCGGTGCGGCGAGCCACGTTCTTGGTCTCGTCGAGCGAGCCGCCCTCGCAGACGAAGATGACCGTCTTGCGGTCGGCGAAGAAAGTGGAGAGCCCCTCGGCTACGGTTCGCATGACCCCGGAGATGGAACTCTCGTTGTTATAGGCCGGTATCGCCACCATCACGTCGGCCGTGCCGACGTCCTTGACGGCCGCCGCTATTTCCGGTGACATCGCGGGAAACATATCCAATGCTCCGTCCTCCTCATCAGGCCTGCCCTCCGCAGGCGACCTTGGCCTCGTTCCAGTAGTACCTCAGGTAATCCTTGAGCGCCTCGAAGGTCTCCGCCGTCCTCTCGACCTCGATCTCGGCCTCGTACGAGCTCAGCTCCTCGGTCTTCTTGACGAAGTGCGCCGTGCGCGCGCAGTAGAGCGGCGTGAGTGAGTCGACCACCGTGTCGCAGTCCAACGGCCCGAAGTTATAGGCGATGGCGAAGTCGTACACCGACCGCACCCAGAGGCCGCTGGGAAACTCGAAGTCCTCGTCGGAGAGCGCATACGCCCTCTCGATCTCGCGGAAGTTCTCCTTGCGCAGGATGCCGCGCCAGGTGTCGGCCATCTCCTCGAAGCCGTTGCGAAAGTGCCCCAGCAGGTTCTCGCAGGACACCACCGACACGTCGGGCTCGTCCGTGCACTCCTCGCCCAGGACCGGCGCGGGCGTCGACCCCGAGATCTGCATCCAGTTGCGCTCGTAGAACTTCATCAGGTCAAAGATGGTGCCGCAGACCTGGTGGAACATGGCGCCCAGGTCGGAGCCCGGGTCCTTGTTGTTGTGCAGCTTGAGGCCCATGCATGCCTGGCATATGTCGAATCCCTCGTTCATGGCAAGGGTGGTCATCCATATGTCGATGCCGAACCGGGCGATGTCGGTATCCCAGACGTCGCGCTGCGAATAGACCTTGGCCAGGTCGCCCGAGAAGCCGAAGTCCCCGCCTATGGGCTGTCTGATGCGCGAGCCGTACAGTGAGCGGGTCAGCGGGTAGGCGATCGAGTTGGTTATGGTGCCGTCGTACTTGTACCGCAGGTAGTGGGGCGTGACGAAATCGAACCGCTCCTTGAGGACCGGGTAGCCGAGGAACTTCATCCACTCGGGCGTGATGCTGCGCAGGTCGGAGTCGACCACGATGCAGAGCTTCACGTCCAGCCTCGCTGCTATCTCGAAGATGGTGTGGAAGGCGCTGCCCTTGCCGGGGATGCCGCGGTAGGGGGTCGCGATCTTGGTGATGGCGTCGGGCACCGGCGTAGATAGCACCACGTCCCTGGTGTTGTCGGAGGAGCCGCCGTCCGAGTTGACCAGCACCGGCTTCATGCCGGGGAAGTACTCGACCATGCCCAGCGCCGACTGCTTCACCACGTGCGCGATGGTGTCGGCGTTCCTGAACGAGGGGATGCCGACCAGGATGTCGGCCTGGCCAATAGCGTCTATCTCGTCTATTACTGATTCTTCGAGTACGGTCAAGCGATCACTTCAGGTCTAATTGTGTCCGACTGCCATGGATACGCGCGCCTGCCCACCCAGCGCCGTGCAGGACATGCCACCACCGCACGGCCTCCTGTCGAAATATACGCCTGCGAAAAGCCTCTTCCTTTGAGGAATCTCAACGGGGCGGGACTTATCGGTGGACGATGGGTCCACAGCCGGCGTACCGCGCGGGTCAAAAAGCCGCCTGGAGCTCGCGGGCCAATGTCTCGTCGGAGGCCAGGAAGTTCATGAGCTCCTCCCAGGCCGAGCGCAGCTCCAGGTAGCACTTGAACGGGTCCTGCGACGGCTGCGCGTCGAACCGCGCGAGCTGGATGTTGTTCATCGACTCGCGGAACTCGGTCTCCTCGCGCATCCCCGCTTTCATCCCCGGTTTGACCCCCAGCGCGCCGTGCAGGCAGGAAAGGCCCATCAGGACACTCGTCTTATATATGAGGTCCTCGAGGTCATCGCGCATGCACCTGCCGGGATAGGGGTCGAGCTCGGCGACCTCCACCCGCCTGACACCTTCGACCGGCACCTGCCTGCGGAGCTTATCCCGCGCGTAGACGAACCGGTATATGTTCTCGCGGAAGTGCGCCCAGGGCGGGATGTGCGATTCGGGGGGCAAGTGCTTGATGGCAAGCTGGTTGTCCAGCAGGAAATCGATATCGAAGAACTTGCAGTTGACCAGGTAGTCTATGTCCTCGCCCCGGCGGATGCGCGGGTCGAAGGCGATCTTGTGGAACACGTCGCGGTGCAGCGCCATGTTACCGCCAAACACGAACGGCGTAAGCTTGAGCCTCGGCTCGGAGCCGATGATCGAGAACGCCTGGTTCATCGCCGTCACCATGGGCCACTCGCTCATCCACCAGTCGGTCGGCGGCGGCACCAGGTATCCTCCGTCCGGGCGCAGGTAGTAGCCGGCCACGGCTCGCACGGGCTTTCCCTGATGCTTGGCGTCGATGTCCTCGAACACCTTGTCGATGTAGGCGGGGTCCTCGTACACCTGATCGTCGTCGAATAGCACCGCCACCTCGGAGCGCGCCAGCTCGCTGACTATCAGGCACATGTTGCGAATGTTCGAATAGCCGGTGAGCGATATCAGGGAGGGGTCGAGCTCTTTGCCCTCCTTCTGCTTCCCGGCGACGTAGTCCCGCATGCCTTTCTCGACCGAGTGCGACATCACGGCCAGGGGGAAGAACGTCTCATAGGGCGCGGCGATCGCTCGGACCTTCTCCTCCACCAGGTGCTCTATATCGGGTGATGTGGCGCACGCCAGAACGACCAAGTTGAAATCGCGGTTGGTAAGCACGCGGATGCTCTCGAGCGCTCGGCCGAGCGTGCCCTCGAAGTCGAGAGGTGTCGGGTGGTCGTAGACGGCGTCGTTCTTGTTGAACGACTCCCCCGATGACCGGCCCCAGTACGAAGGGATCACGATGGTTGCCCGCACTTGTCCTCCCTTTCTCCGGCGGCGCTGACGGCTCTAGCCGGCGGCGAGCTCGCGTATGAAATCCACCACCACGCGGTTCTGCTCCGGCGTCCCCACGGTCATCCTGATATAGCCCGGATAACCCAGGGATTCTCCGTCGCGGACGATTATGCCCTTCTCCAGAAGCTTCTGCGGCAGGGCATCCACGACTCCCTCGTATTTGAACAGGATGAAGTTGGCCTGGCTGGGCACCGACTCCATCCCCAGCTTGCCGAGGCGGTCGGACAGGTAGGCCCGGCCTTCCGCGTTCATCTTTCTGCTGAGCTCGACGTGCCCCTCGTCGTCCAGGGCGGCTATGGCCGCGACCTGCGCCAGGCGGTTCACGTTGAACGGCGGCCTCACCTTCTCCAGGTAGGTGACCGCGTCAGGATGCGCGATCCCGTAGCCGATCCTCAGGCCCGCCAGGCCGTAGCACTTGGAGAACGTGCGGAGCACGACCAGGTTCGGGTGGCTCTCCAGGTAGGCGATGCTGTCGGGGTAATCTGGGTCGTCCACGTACTCGAAGTAGGCCTCGTCCCAGATCAGCAGCACGTCCTCGGGCAGGCCCGCCAAAGCCCGCTCCAGTTCCGCCTTGTCACATATGGTTCCGGTGGGGTTGTGTGGCGTCCCCACGAACACCGCCCTGGTGCGTTCGTCAACCAGCCCCACCATCGCGTCGAGCTCGTGCCGGTGCTCGCGCAGCGCCTCATAGCGGATCGTCGCTCCGACCGTCGCCCCTGAAAGATAGTAGGAGGAGAAGGTCGGGTCGCCCATTATGGCGACGTCGCCGGGGTTGAAGAACGCGAAGAAGATGAGGTCGATGATCTCGTCCGTCCCGTTCCCGAAAATGATACGCTCGGGCGCGATGCCCAGCTTGCCGGCGAGCTTCTCGCGCAGGTTCAGGCAGGCGCCGTCAGGGTAGAGCGACACGTCGCCGAGGCAGGCCCTCATCGCGTCCACGGCCTGGGCCGGTGGGCCGAGCGGGTTCTCGTTGGAGGCGAGCTTGATCACCTCGGTCACGCCGTAGCGTTTCTTCACGTCGTCTATGTCCAGCCCCGGACTGTATACCGGCAGGTCGCGTATCTCCGGCCGGGCGATTCTCTCGAAGTCGATGGTCATCTTTCCCAGGGGCGCTCACGGCCCCCCCAGTCCCTCCCTCAATATGCTCTCAGTGGCCTCCTGCAGCAGCACCGATCCCTCTTCGCCGTGCTCCGGGTAGGAGGCGATCCCTATCTCGATGTTCACTTCCGCGTAGCTGTCGCCCATGCCAGCCAGGTACTCGAGCACCTGGTCCTTGAACCTCTTTGAG
>DAIQAV010000023.1:0-18811 GCA_036781505.1 Candidatus Anoxymicrobiaceae bacterium
AACGCGCCCGCCGAGATGACGCCCAGAGACAGGAACCCGGAGCTGAGAACGCCCACGGAGACAGCTCCCGTCGATATCAGCCCGATGCTGACATCTCCGGAGGCCAGCAGCGCCACCCGAACTCCCTTGCCTGAGCTCGCCACGGGGATGCCGTGCCAGCGGAATATCTTGCCGCGACTGTCCTCATTGACCACTGGTGTATCCTTTGCGCCGCGCGCCGTCAGGCGCTCTCCACCGGCAGCAGTATCTCGGTGATGTACTCGGAGGGGTCGTCGACCTGCCCTACGCCGACCACGTAGACCTCCCTGGCCGGGCCCGCGATCCGGTAGCCGTGCTCGGACAGCCAGGCCTTCAGTTGGTCATAGGTGGTGCCGAAGTCCTCATACGCGCCCATGTGAAACGCGGACAGGAAACGGCCGCCGGCCAGCTCGTAGGACGCGATGTCATCGGTCGGGTTCACCACCACGGGCGTGGGGACGCACACCTCCACGTCGAACCCGTCGGGGCCGGGCTCAGAGTGATAGAGAGCGAAGGGGGGCCCTATGGGGGCCTCTCCCATCGCCGCCATGTAGGGGAAGAGCTTCGAGAAAGAGATCCCGAAGAAGTCGCCCAACTGCTCGGCGGGCACCTTCTCGCGGATGGTAAGGACCGGTTGCGGTGGAAGTTCCTTGATCTGTATCCCCTCAGCCATGGCTCCTCCTTTGTTAGCGCTCCCCCAACATACAACGCGCCGCGACCGGTGTCCACCGCGCACGCCCCGCGGGGTCCGCCCGTAGCGCGCCATATATTCTCATTCATTCCCGCCCCCATCATTTGATAGTATCTGGACGTCGAAGCAAGAGATCGATCGGGAGACACGATGGACGAGGAAGCCGGCGAGGAGAAAGCCTACGAAGGGCGATCGATGGCTCTGTTCATGCGAATAGAGCATCACTGGATCGAGATCGCCGCCGCGGCCCTCATGGCTCTGGCCACCATGATGTCGGCCTACAGCGCCTGGCAGTCAGCCGGGTGGCACGCCAAGGCCGAGGACCGCTACAGCAGGTCCGACCAGACGCTCATCAAGGCTTCGGAGTTGAACGACACGGCCAACCAGCAGGTTGCCATAGACGCCGCCATGATGGCGCAGTACGTCAACGCCGTGGTCTCCGGCGACACCAAGCTCGCCGACCTCTACATGAGCGAGGCCTTCAGTCCGGAACTGCAGGCGGCCGTCACCGCCTGGGAAGCCGACAAGGTCGCCAACAAACCGAACACACCCCGCAACCCGTTCCTGATGCCGCAGTACAAGCCGAAAAAGCGCCTCGAGAGCGCGAAGCTGCAGGCCGGCGCGGTCGTGCAGGCGCGCCGCGGCAAGTCGGCGCTCGACCACTCCAACGACTACCTGCTGCTCACGGTGCTGTTTGCGTCGGTCCTCTTCTTCGCCGGGATCGCCACCAAGTTCAAGGCGCAGGGGGTCAAGCTCGCGGTGATGGGAATGGGCAGCCTGCTGTTCATCGTGTCCATCGTGCTGCTGGCGGTCGAGCCTTAGCGCCGTTCAGCGAGTGGTGAACTTCCTGCCGTCCCGTCTGCAGATGTCGCGCACGACCGTGCGCCCGGACTTCGCGTTCAGGAAGAGCGCGCCCGCAGCCGTCGCCCAGGTGCCGACGAGGTGGAATCTCTCGAGGCCCGGCAGGGTCGAGTTGAGGTGGCCGAGCAGAAGGTCGCCCGCTCTGAAGTCCTTCTTGGGCCCTGAGATGAAGCCGTGAGTCCCGCCGACATAGCGCTCCCAGGTCATCAGGGTGGGCACGTCCACGACCTCGACCTGCGCCGTGATGCCGGGAAAGTGCGTCCGCTCGAGGATCTCGATGACTGTGGAGGCGACCTTCTCTTTCTCCTCGTCGTAACGCGGGCGGTCCTGGTACAACTCCTTCCAGTACGAGTACTTCGAGAACAGCTCCACCTTGATGGTGCCCTTGCCCTCGGGGGCCATTGTGGGATCAAACCCGAACATCTGCATCTCGATGCTGTCCGCCGTTTGGCCGGCGACCCTCACCGGCTGGTCGAGCAGCTGCACCATCGCGGAGGGCTCGGACGACAGGTCCCGATCGACGCCGAGGAAGACGTGGACTGCCCAGTTGGTCTCGTCGTCCGGCTCGGCGCACCACTCGCGGATCCTGGCGTCCGTGTACTGCCCGTCGAGCAGGCCCATGATGGTCTTGCGCCCGTCGGCGTTGGAGACCACGACGTCGGCCCGCTCCTCGGTGCCGTCCTCGAGCCTGATGCCCACCGCCCTGCCTCCCTCGGTGAGGATCCTGGCGACGCGCTGCCGGTAGTGGATGGACCCGCCGTAGTCCCGGTACTTCTTCGCGATGGACCCTGCGAACTCGTGCGACGCGCCCACGGGCCAGGCGATGTCCTTGTTGATCGCGTAGGCGTGCTTGACCAAGTGGAGGAAATAGGGCGAGTACGGGATCGAGTACTCCAGCAGCGGGAAGGCACGGCGCATGAACGGGTCGCGGAACTTCGCCGCGTACTCCTCCATGGTCGGCTTGAGCCACTTGAGCATGGGTATCATCCGCGGCGCCATCGTGGCCAGCCGCAGGCGGGAGCCCAGCACCGCTTCACCGGTGAAGTCGGTGCGGGCGAAGGAGGGGATGGCGCGCACGTACTCCTCGATCGGGGCCGCGTCGGCGGGCGCCAGCTCCTTGAGGTGATCCTGCAGCCGCTCGAGGTCCCAGTAGTCGTAGAACATGGTGCCGTCGGGTGCGGCGACGCTGACGCACTCGCTGGTGGGCGCGAGCTCGCGGGGCATCGCGCCGATCTCTTTCCAGAACTCGTACACGTGCGAGCCCTCCGCGCAGCCGAAGAGGTGATGGATGCAGCCGTCGAAGGTGTAGCCTTTGCGTCTCCAGGAGGCGCACTGGCCGCCCGGGGAGTAATGCTGCTCGAAGATGCTGGTGTCGTATCCGTTCAGCTGCCCGTAGATGCCGGCGGCCAGACCGCCCATCCCCGCGCCGATGATGATGATCTTCTTCGTGACTCCTCCTTGGCCGCTATGCAAGTCTCAGGGTCAGACCCCTTCACTTGCATTCAATTCGGTAGCCTTTGACCCTACGGGGCCTGGTATCTGGCTTCGCCCGGCCACCGACGTCATCCATTCGGCCAGCGAGGGGTAGACCTCGCGCTCGGCGTGACGCCCCATCAGCATGTCCGTGTGGCCGTAGCCTGACAGGAGCATGAACTTCTTCTCGCCACTGGCCACCGCGTCGAAGCCGAACTGCTTGATCGAACCCGAGTGGAAGAAGTCTTTCTCCGCGGCGATGAAGAACATCGGGCTCGATATCAGGCCCATGCCGGCCGTGTAATCGTACGGCTGGTGCGTCGCGCCCTCGGGCAGGTGCTCCAGGAAGTGCTCGCTCGCTATCGCCTGGTAGAGCTGCGTGTTCATCGCGCTGGAGACGTCGCCGGTGCCCCACTTGAACAGCGAGGTGGTCGCGTCCTTGTCCGTGTTGGCCCGGCAGTAGGTCATCGCCGCCACCGGGAGCCTGGATATCGCCATCATCGCGCGCGGGTGTCGGGCAAGTCTCTCGACGGTCGCCACCGTCGACTTGTGAGGCAGGCTCTCCCTGGACCGCATGTTCGCCACCATGGCATCCAGCGCGGCGCCCCCCGCGGCGGAGCGCAGCACCTTCCTCACCGGTGAGCCCTCCGGGTGCCACATCGCCGGCGGCGAGCCCAACGTGATCCCGCCGGCCAGCTGCTCGCGGCGACGCTCCACCAGGGCTGGGTCGGAGACGACCCTGCCGTTTTCGAAGGCCGCGCCCTGCAGGAACATGTAGAGCACCTCGCCGCCCATGCTGTGCCCGATGTAGAAGACCGGCTTGCCGGTAGCGTCCGCGACGCCGTCGACCAGCGCCGGGGCGTCCAGGACCGCCAGGTGGTCGATGGAGTGGTTCCACGCCCCGCACTCGCTCATGTAGGGCTCGCGGCCGCAGCCCCTGAACGAGGGCACCCATACGTCGAAACCCTCCCGCGCCAGGTGGACCGCCATGTTGCGCCCCTGGCGGGGCAGGTCGAATGCGAAGCCCGTGCCGCTGAACCCGTGGCACATGAGCACCGGTGTCCCGCCCGGATTAGCGTAGCGCTTGAGCCTCAGCTTCAGGCCGTCGGCGGTCTCGAACTCGCGCAGCTCAACCGCCAGGCCCTCAGCCACGTCCTGCTCCTGGCCCGGAAGAGGCGTGTCGAGGCCCATCTTGATGCCGAAGCCGTAGAGGCCGAGCGCGGCAAGTGTTGAAAGTGTGCCGGTGAATCCGCCCATGGATGTCTCTCCTTCATCGCGGTACGGATGCGAGGCGTATGCTGCGGGTCAATGATAAGGCAACTGAGTCGTCATGAGAATGTCGAGCAGGCGCCGTCTCGCGATACAATGTGGTGGCAGGCAAGTGACAGAAAGGTCCGGCATGGCGGATGACTTTTTCGAGGTGCGCACCGAGACCGTCCTCACGTCGGAGGGCCTGGTAGAGCTGCCCATGCTGTTCTACGACGTATCGGTCAGGCAGCTCAACTTCCTGGTGGACTACGGCGCCGCGCTTACCAGGCTCGAGGGGACCGGGCTGGCTCCCTGCCGCTTCCGTGGAAGAGCGTTGGCGAGCCTCATCCTCTACAACTACAGGGACGTCTCGATCGGCCCCTACGACGAGGTGACGATCGTGCTGCTGGTCTACCCGCTTGCCGGCCGGGACCCCAAACCATACTGGCCGAACCTGATCAAGCGTGACGGCTACCGCTGGGCCATCGGCGCATACGTGCTGGAGATGCCGGTTACCATACCGGCCGCCCGCGCCGCGGGGCGCGAGATCTGGGGCTATCCCAAGTACCTGACCGACGTCCCCCTCGAGATCTCCGACAGGGCTTTCTCCTACCGGGTCATGGACGGGCCGTGCGGCGAGGAGGTGCTGTCCGTCGAGTGCACGCCCGGGCCGGGCGTCACCATGAGGGCCGGCGACATGGTCACTCTCTCCAACCACGAGGACGCGATCATGAGAACGGTGGTGGAGGTGGACGCGGCATACAGGAACTCCACCTGCCGGAGGCTTCGCATCGTGGCCTCCTCGTCGGACCACCGGTTCGCCCGCAGCGTGCGAGACCTGGGGCTCGACCGCACGCGGCCGTTCGTGGTCCAGAGCACCGACTCTTTCCGCTCCCGGCTCAACCGCGGCTGGCCCGTCGCAAGCCAGGAGACACCGCCGCCGCCCTATCCCATTCAAGGTGAGGCGCCGGCCCGCTGGCCCGGGGGGTCCAGGGCCTAAAGAGTCTTGCCGAACAGGAAGCCCAACTGCTTGAAGCCCTGTGTCTTGTAGAACTCGTGCGCTCCTGTCCTCTGAAATCCCGAGTCGAGCTCCATCGCCACGCAGCCGCGGTCGGCGGCCGCGGCGGCGGCCGTCTCCAGCAGTGAGGCTCCCACGCCCGTCTTCCTGTAGCCCTCCCTCACGATCAGGATGTCCACGTAGGCGGCAAGCCCCGCGAACAGGAGAGAGTGCTTTGTGTTCATGGTGCAGAAGCCGATCAGCTTGTCGTCTTCTACCGCGCAGAAGGATGCTTCCGTGCCGACCTCGAGCGAGTCGTTGAAGACCTCCTGGAGCCTGGTCCCGTCCAGGTTGGTCTCAGGCCACAACTGCTCGAGCAATTCGAGCACCTGCTCGAAGTCCTCCTCGCGGCAATCGCGTATCTCGGCAGCCATTTTCGATCTCCTCGTGAATGCGCCCCGGCCACTTCACCGGCGCGCCGTGTCGTCTCCGAAAAGGATGATACAACCGCGCGGTTGCGTCCTCAAGCGTTGCTCGCGCCCATGCCCTGCCGCAATGAAACGGGATCGACGCGAGGGGGCTCGATCGTGAGATAGTCGAATAGGGGCCTGTACTCCGTCCGCAGATCGCACTGGTCTGACCAACGCCATGCAAAGGTACAAACGTTAAACCTGCAAAGTGGGCCGGGCACCGCGCGGCCTGCTGCCGCCGGCGTCGTTGTATCATTGGCGCAGTCACGATGCCGTAGGAGGAAGATGGAACCGGTCATCCGGGCCGCGTCAGCCGCAGACGCGGGGGCAATCGCATACGCCGCTTACCTTGCCGGACAGGGCCACTGCCGCGCTTCCACCTACGACCTCATGATACCGGGTGGGCGGCCCGGGCCCACCGCCGAGAGGATCTATCTGATCAAGCGCCTGGTCGAGGCCGAGACCGTCTGCTGGCTCCACTACTCGCACTACCGCGTCGCGGTCCTCGATGGGCGCGTTGCCGCGTCTATCGGCGCCTTCCGGGCGGAGCACTCGGGGAACATCGATCTCATCAAGGCGCTGAGGGAGACGGGCTGGACCGACGACGAGATCGCCCGAATGTCCTCCGAGGTCCGCGTGTATACCAGGGTGGAGCCGCCGGTCCCTCGCGACGCGTGGATGATCGAGAACGCCGCGGTGCTGCCGGGGTTCCGCCGAATGGGGCTGATGACGTCGCTGCTGGAGGCGGTCATCGAGGAGGGTCGCCGGACGGGCTTGAAGACCGCGCTGCTGGCGTGCCACATGGGCAACGAGGCCGCGCGGCGGCTTTACGAGAGGGCCGGGTTCGTCATCACCGCGGAGCGGACGGACACCGAGTTCGAGACGGTCTTCGGATGCCCCGGGATGTGGCAGATGACGCTCGAGCTTCAGGGACCGACCCCGTAGACTCAGGCGGCGCGGCCGGACTTCATCAGACTGGCCCTCCGGTTCTCGCTGGTCCTCCAGCCGGACAACCTCCAGGCCACCTCCATCAGGATTATCCCCGCCACGGAGATCGCGACGGTCTGGATGATGATGGTCCACTGGGGTATGTCGAGGGCGAAGAAGTCACGCAGGTACGGCACCGTGAGGATGATCAGCAGGCCGAACACCATGGCCGCAACCAGACCTTCCTTCCACCAGGTCCAGGGCTTGCAGAGGACCCCCAGTATCCACAGGCCCAGCACCACCAGGACCAGTGTCGCGGTAGTGCGCGACTCGGCGATGGCGATCCAGGGGTAGACGTGGGAGAGCGCGGCGGCGCTGAACGTGGCCAGGGCCGCTACGATCCCGGCGGGGATGGTGAACCGCATGACCCGCTTGACGAACCCGGGCCGGTAGCGCGCCGTGTTCGGCGCGAAAGAGAGCACGAACGCGGGGGCGCCGATGGTAAGACCGCTCACCAGCGTGAGGTGGCGCGGGAGGAAGATGAAGGCCCAGCCGGCGAGGCCTATGGCGATAGAGAGCAGCGTCGCGTACACGGTCTTGGTGAGGAACAGGTTCGCCACGCGCTCCATGTTGCCTATCACCCTGCGGCCTTCGCCCACCACCGCCGGCAGTGTCTCGAAGCGGCCGTCCAGCAGCACCAGCTGAGCCACGGCCCGGGAGGCCGGCGAGCCGGACCCCATCGCGATGCCGATGTCCGCTTTTTTCAGCGCCAGCACGTCGTTCACGCCGTCGCCGGTCATGGCGACCACGTGGCCCCTGCTCTGCAGGGCGGCGACCATCGCCTCTTTCTGGTCGGGCTTCACGCGCCCGAAGACCGTGGAGGTCTCCAGCACCGAGGCGAGCTCTTCGGTGTCGTCGGGGAGCGTGCGTGCGTCCACCGGCTGTCCCACGTCTTTCACGCCGGCAGTCCTGGCCACCGCGCCGACCGTGGCGGGGTTGTCGCCCGAGATCACCTTTATGGTGACGCCCTGCTCGTAGAAGTAGGCAAGGGTCTCCGGCGCGTCGGCCCGCACGCGCTCCTCGAAGACCACTATGGACGCCGGGTCCAACCCGGGCAGGGTCTCTTCGGTGATGTCTCGCTCGGCGCGGGCCAGCAGCAGCACGCGCAGGCCGGTGCCCGCAAGCTGCGAGACTTGATCGGCGAGCTCCTCGCGTGAGCCGATCTCATCCATCAGGACCTCGGGCGCGCCGAGCACCCAGGTCCCGTTGTCCCCGAAAGACTCCGAGCTCCACTTCCTCACAGACGAGAAGGGCACGCGGCCGGTTATCTCCCAGCCTTCAGGCGCCTCGAACGCCTCGGAGATCGCTGCGAGCGTGCTGCTCTTCGAGGCGGCGTCCATGCCGAAGCCGCCCAGGACCTGCTCGAGCTCCGCCTCGTCGTGGGCGCCTCCCGCGACAGGGACCATCCTGCTGAACGCGAGCTTGCCCTCCGTGAGGGTCCCGGTCTTGTCGAGGCAGACCACGTCGACGCGGGCGAGCCCCTCCACCGCGGGCAGCTCCTGCACCAGCACGTTCTTGCGGCCCAGCACCACGACGCTTACGGCGAACGCCACGCTGGTCAGCAGCACCAGTCCCTCGGGGACCATCCCGACCAGCCCCGCCACCGTCCCGGTCGCCGCGCGATGGAAGGTCCCGAAGACCTTCAGCTGGCTCACCAGCAGCAGGATGCCGACCGGCAGCATGACCCAGGTGATGTAGCGAAGGATCATGTTGATGCTGTCGCGCAGCTCGGAGGAGACCAGCTGGAACTGGCGGGCCTCCGACGCCAGCTTGCGGGCGTAGGCGTCGGCCCCGACCTTCAGCGCCCTGAAGCTGCCGGTGCCCGCGACGATGAAGCTCCCGGACTTGACCTCGTCGCCCGGCTTCTTCACCACCGGGACCGACTCGCCTGTCAGCAGCGACTCGTCGACCTCCAGCCCCTGCGCCTCGAGCACGGCGCCGTCCGCCACCACCTGCTCGCCGGTGGACAGCAGCACCACGTCGTCGACGACCACCTTGCCGAGCGCGATCTCCTCCTCGCGGCCGTCGCGGACCACCCGCGTCTTGGCTTCGCTGATCAGGGTGAGCCGGTCCAACGTCCACTTCGCGCGTACCTCCTGCACGATGCCGATGAGCGTGTTGACAACGAGCACCGCACCGAAGAGGGCGTCCCGGGGAGAGCCGAATATGAGGATCACCACGAACAGGGAGCCGAGGATCGCGTTGAACCTGGTGAAGACGTTTCCCCGGATGATGTGGGTGTAGCTGCGGCTCGACTTCTGCTGGACCGCGTTGGTCTCCCCGCGGGCCTCTCGCTCGGCGACCTCGGCCGCGGTCAGCCCCCTGGTGCCTCCGGGCGCTTCGTCTCGCGTGTCTGTCAGGGTCGAAACCGGCAAGCGCCCTCCCATGAAGAAATGGAAACGTGGCGATTCTACGCTGTTAGGTTAGCAGCGGGCGCGACCAAAACGCAAAACGGGGACAGTCCCCTTTTTGCACCACTGGGGTCAGGCGCCGATGTGCGTATCCAGTTCGTAGCGCCGGCGCCCCTGAGCGGCCCAGCGGCACGGGCCTCTTGATATACTTTCAGCTATCACACCAGACGAAAGGAAACGCAATGGCACCGGACCTCGAGCTATCGGACGAACAGCGAAGGCAGGCGGAGGCGGACAACCAGAAAGCGTTGGAGCGCGAGGGCCTCAAACCCGGCGTGGTCGAGGAGTGGGAGGACTCCTACCGGACGTCCGGACGGCCCGACGCCTTCGAGTGGTGGTACTTCGACGCGAAGTTCGAAGGCGGATGGACGGCGGTGGTCGTGTTCAGCACCAAGCCCATGACCAAGCCCGGAGCGCCGCTGAAGCCCTCCGCCCAGATGATCATCCACGACCCCGACGGCAAGCGAATGAGGCTCGGCGCCGCCATGGGGCCTGACGACCTCGAGGCTTCCACCGATTCCTGCGAAGTGCGCATCGGCCCCAGCCACGTCAAGGGCGACCTGCGCACCTACGTGCTGCACGCCGAGGGCGAGGGTGCCGCGCTCGATCTGACCTTCGAGCGGGGCGCGCCGTCGTGGAGGCCGGGCGCCGGCATGAGCTACTTCGATAAGAAAAAAGATAAGTATCTCGGCTGGGTGGTGCCCATACCCTATGGCACGGTCGCCGGGACGATCACCGTCGACGGGAAGGCGCACGAGGTCAAGGGCACCGGCTACCACGACCACAACTGGGGCAACATCAGCCCCGGGCTGGGAATCGACCACTGGTACTGGGGCAGAGCCCACGTCGGAGAGTTCAGCATGATCTTCGTCGAGATAGTGAGCGCGAAGGCGCCCGGCATCGGGAGCCTGAAGGTCCCCTCCTTCTACCTGGCCAGGGGCGACCAGATAATCACCGACGACGCCATGCCCATGAGCCTGGTGACCAGGGATTACGTCGACGGACCCGGCGGCAGGCCGTACCCCAGGGTGCTCGACTGGCAGTGGCACACGCCCGACGGCGACATCGAGTTCAACATCACCAACCCGGCGCTAATCGAGACGATCAACGTCCTCGAGGACATGCCCAGGTGGGAGCAGGCGCTGATCCACCTGTTCGCCAAGCCCCTCTACTACGACTTCAACGCCGACATCGCGTTCAAGATCGACTACGCCGGGATCAAGGCCGAGGTCGAGGGCTCAGCGCTCTACGAGATCATGATGCTGAGGTGATGGCATGAAGACAGTGACAGTGCCCAACATGCTCTGGTACGGCAACGAGCCGCGCACGCTCGAGTTCCCTGAGCGGTGGGACGTGAGCGTGCTGGAGCCGCCGGGCTTCTCCAAGCCGGCGCTGGATGACGCCGGCATGCTCGAGGCCCTCTCCTCGCCCATCGGCTCGCCGACGCTGGCCGCGCTGGCGGCCGGGGCGAGCGAGGTCGCCATACTGTTCGATGACATCACCAGGCCCACCCCGGTCTCGCGGCTGCTGCCGCACGTATTGGGGCCGATCCACGACGCGGGGATCCCCCGCCGGAACGTGCGGTTCATCCCGGCGCTGGGGATGCACGGCGCGATGAACAACATCGACTTTCGCAAGAAGCTGGGAGACGACGTGGTGCGGGACTACGCCATCTTCAACCACAACCCCTACGAGAACTGCGCCGACGTCGGGGTGAGCCCCTCGGGCGTGCCCATCCAGTTGAACCGCGAGTTCATGGCCTGCGACCTCAAGATCGGGATCGGGTGCATAACCCCGCACGTGCACGTCGGCTTCGGCGGCGGCGGCAAGATGATCATGCCGGGCATAGCCTCTTTCGAGACCATCAAGGCGTTCCATATGGAGGTGCCCGCGCGGGATTTCTCCTCTCTGGGGCTCGGGAACATCGAGGGGAACGTGATGCACGCGGAGGTCACCGACGTCTGCCGGATGTCCGGGCTGCAGTTCAAGGTCGACGCGCTAATCAACGACCGCGGCGAGATAACCGACGTGTTCGCCGGCGACCCCGTTGAAGCGCACCGCGCGGGTGTCGCGGTGGCGAAGGAGCACTACGGGACGCGGCCGTCGAGCGGCAACGACATCGTGGTGGTCAACGCGTATGCGAAGTACAACGAGATGGCCATCTGCATGATGATGGCGCTGGGGTGCGTGAACTTCGCGCCGGCGGGGACGGTCGTCCTCATCGTGGACGCCCCCGAGGGGCAGGTCTGCCACTACCTGCTGAACCGTTTCGGCAAGGAGTACGGCGGCGCCGGCTACATACCGCGCGCAGAGCCGCCGGGCGGCATCAATGGCATCGTCTGCACGGCCTACCCCAGCAGGACGATGTGCGACTGGTTCGTCTCGCCCGAGAGCGTCACGGTGACGGGAGACTGGTCGGCGACGCTACCGCTGCTTGAGGAGCGCTACCCGCAGGGAGCCTCGGTGGCGGTGATCCCCGACGGGACCATGCAGTACTTCAAAGAGGCCTGAGATGGAGCAGGACGTCATCATCATCAACGAGGCGGACAACGTGGCCGTCGCCAGGCGCGACATCCCGGCGGGGGAAGAGGTGGCTCTGCCGACGGGAGGGTCACTCACCGCCGCCGCCGACATCCCCAGGGGGCACAAGGTGGCGCTGGTGGCGATCGCGGACGGGGGGCGCGTGATCAAGTACGGTGAGTGCATCGGGGTGGCTGGCGCCGACATCGGGCCGGGCGACTGGGTCCACACCCACAACATCGAGGCGGCGGATAAGCCATGAGGTCCTTCAAGGGGTACCCGCGGCCCGACGGCAAGGTGGGCGCCAGAAACCACGTCGTGGTCCTGCCCACGGTCTCCTGCGCGAACGGCGTCGCCGGCGCCATCGCACGGCAGGTCGAGGGCGTCGTGCCTCTGTACCACGGCCACGGCTGCGGCAGGGGAGGGCGCGACCTCGAGCTGCACTTCCGCGCGCTGGCGGGCCTGCTGGCCAACCCCAACGTCGCGGCGGCCCTTCTCGTGGGGCTAGGCTGCGAGGTGATGAAGGCGCGGTTCCTGGCCGACACGGCGGAGGCGGGCGGCAAACCGGTCGAGCACTTCGAGATCCAGGAGGTGGGTGGGTCGCGCCGCGCCGCGCAGAAGGGCGCGGCAATCGCGAGGTCGCTGCTGGAGACGGCGAGCGCGTGCGAGCGGGTCGAGGCCTCCCCGCAGGATCTGCTGCTGGGCCTGAAGTGCGGGGGCTCGGACTCGCTGTCGGGTGTCACGGCTAACCCGCTGGTGGGCGAGGTAGCCGATAGGGTCGTGGCGGCGGGCGGGACCACGGTGCTCACCGAGAGCACCGAGATGATCGGTACCAGCCACATCCTCGAGCGCCGTGCGAGCGACCCGGAGGTGGCCGCCCGCGTGAAAGAGATGATAGAGGCTGCGGACCGGCGCACGCACGAGATAATGGGTCCCATGGCCTCACTGGTGATCGCCCCGGGGAATCTGGAGGGCGGCATGAGCTCGATCCAGGAGAAGTCGCTCGGCTGCATCGCCAAGGCCGGGACGTCGCCGGTGATGCAGGTCGTCGACTACGCGGAGACGCCGGCGGCCGGCGGCCTGGTCCTCATGGACGGGCCCGGCTACGACACCGAGTCGATGACCGGGCTGGCCGCGGCGGGGGTGCAGGTGATGATGTTCACCACGGGGCGCGGCAACCCGATCGGCTATCCCGTAGTGCCGGTCATCAAGATCGCCAGCAACACGCCGCTCTTCCGGACGATGGAGGACGACATGGACGTGGACGCCGAGGCCGCGCTCGACGGCGCAAGCCTCACAGGCGCCGGCGACGCGCTGGAGGAGCTGCTGCTGCGGGTGCTCGAAGGGGAGCAGACGAAGGCTGAGCTTAACGGGCAGGACGGGATCATCTGCCTCTATTCGACCCACTCCTCCTTCTAACTGGGGACAGGTACTTTCCACTTTTTTTTCTACTCATACGACTCGCTTTCCGATTGAATTCGAGGACACTTGTCCAGAGTAGAAAAAAAAGTGGAAAGTACCTGTCCCCGTGTTCTACTTGGGGGGGTCGAAGGCGGAGAGCTTGCCCAGGTACTTGCCGAAGACGTCCCATACCGGCTGGCCCACCTCGATCAGGATCCTCTCCAGGAATATCTCGTGGTTCACCAGGTCCATGGCGTTGGTCACCAGCCCCTTGTTGAGCGTGAAGACCCCCTCGACGTTGGCCGCCGAGAAGATGGAGCCGGTGATGCAGCGCTCGCTGTCGGCCACCAGCACGAACTGCCGGCCCATGACCGGCACCGCGTGGTGCTTGGAGCGGCTGTGCTGGACGGCCCCCGCCCCTCGCTCCTGCAGCTTCCTGAGCCCTCGGTGCGGGCTGTAGAGGATCATCGCGATCTCGACGCCGCGGTCCATCGCCGCCAGCAGCGACGGCAGCAGCACCTCGAACTCCTCCGACCACAGCGCCACGTGCAGGGTTTTTGCCGCCTCGTCGGTCAGGCTCATGCCGCGCGCAATCAGGTCCGCCTCCGAGGTCACCCGCCAGAGGACCTCGACGACCTGCGGGTCCCTCTTGTACCTCTCCAGCGCCTCACGCGCCCGCCCGCAGGCTTCCTCGGTCGCCTGCTCGATGCTGTCGACCAGCTCCTTGGGGTCGGTGGGGGCGAACATCCTGCCATCGTGGCCCTTGCCCTCGACGCGGACCGCCGCGCCCCGCGCCACCAGCTTGTCGAGGACCTCGTAGATCTTGGCCCGGGGGACGCCGCTCAGGCCCGCGACCTGGTAGCCGTTTGCCGGCGCCGCGTCCAGCAGAGCGCAGTACGCCCTCGCCTCGTAGTCGCTGAATCCCAGCTCCCCCAGCGTCTTGAAAGTGTCAACGCTGAAAGCCTCTGCCCGTGCCAATCGCTGCTCCTCGCGCAGTCTCCGCCGCAAACTGGAACCAATGATACAGGGGTTGACGTTCCAGCCGCGAATCCATATAGTGACTACTATAGGAGTTACTAACACCAAACGCAAGCTTCGGTGCTAAGTCGACGCTTGAGTTTTCGCGAGCAAGGGGAATCCGAGATGGTGAGAATGCTCAACAGCGACGGCAATGTGTTCGGCGCGCATCGGGTTCTGGAACCCGTGGGCGCCCTGCCTCAGGCGGCGTTGAAGCTCGACAACGACGTCGATGTGCTCTGGAGGAACGAGATCCTCGTCGACGTTTCCGCCCTCAACATCGACTCCGCCAGCTTCACACAGCTCTGGCGGGCTGCGGGAGGGGACAAGGTCAGGCTGGCCTCCATGATACTGGAGATAGTCGACAGGCACGGCAAGCTCGTGAACCCCGATACCGGTTCGGGGGGCATATTCACGGGCACGGTGCTGGCCATCGGCGATACGCTCGAGGGCCGCGCGTGGGTGGGCGAGGAGATCACCTCACTGGTCTCCCTCACGCTCACACCGCTCAAGATAACCAGGATCAAGGAGATCGACGAGACCACTGACCGTGTCGAGGTCGAAGCCCGCGCGGTCCTCTTCGAGGCGGGACAGTTCATCGAGGCGCCGACCGATATCCCCGCACCGCTGGCGCTCGCCGTGCTCGACGTGTGCGGCGCCCCCGCCCGCACTGCCGAGATGGTCCGGCCGGGAGACACGGTGGCGATCATCGGCGCAGGCGGCAAGGCGGGGATGCTCAGCGCGCAGGTCGCGCGTGAAAAGGTCGGCGCGGCCGGCATGCTCATCGGCATCGATCACCCGGATGGGAACCTGGGCCTGCTGGAGTTGCTCGGGCTCTGCGACGAGCATCTTGCGCTGGATGCGACCGACGCGCTGGCGGTAAATGAGGGCGTCGCGCAGGTCACCGCCGGGCGTATGGCCAACATCGTAATCAATTGCGTCAATGTACCAGACACGGAGATGGCATCGATACTGGCTTGCGCCGAAGGTGGCCGGGTCTACTTCTTCGGCATGGCGACCTCGTTCGCGAAGGCCGCGCTCGGAGCCGAGGGAGTGGCACGCGATGTGCAGATGACCATCGGAAACGGTTTTTCGCGCGCACACGCCGAGTGCGCCCTGGACCTGATGCGAAAGCACCCGGAGCTTCGCGCGCTCTACGAGAAGATCTACACGGGTTAGGAGCAGGACGTGAAGAAGTACGAGAGCGTCGACTACAAACGGATCCCGATGTTCGCCGGCGTCACTGCCGAGCAGTGGAACGACTGGCACTGGCAGGTCGCCAACGTGATCACGGACACCGAAGCCCTCTCACGGGTCATAGACATGCGCGAGGACGAAAAAACGGAACTGGAGCGGTGTCTGCAGCGCTTCCGCATGGCAATAACGCCTTACTACGCGGCCCTCATCGACGACAAGCACCCGCTTTGCTCGATCAGGTTGCAGTCGGTCCCGAGCGCGAGCGAGCTCCAGGAATGCGACGCTGACCTGGCCGACCCCCTCTTCGAGGACGTCGACTCGCCGGTGCCGGGACTCACCCACCGTTACCCTGACAGGGTGTTGTTCCTGGTGACCAACCGGTGCTCTATGTACTGCAGGCACTGCACGCGCCGCCGCATGGTAGGCTTCGAGGACCGGCACCTGACCGCGGTGCAGCTCGACGCCTGCATCGGCTACATCGCGCGCCACCCGGAGATCAGGGACGTCCTGCTGTCGGGTGGTGACCCGCTGGTGCTCCCGGACGGCAGGCTGGAGTCGATACTGGCCAGGCTTCGCGGGATAGAGCACGTCGAGATAATCAGGATCGGCACCCGGATGCCGGTGGTCCTTCCCATGCGCATCACCGACGAGCTGGTGGAGATGCTGCGCAAGTACCAGCCGATCTACGTGAACACGCACTTCAACCATTACCGCGAGATAACCGCAGAGGCGAAGGAGGCCTGCGAGAGGCTCGCCGACGGCGGCTTCCCGCTGGGAAATCAGAGTGTGCTGCTGCGCGACGTCAACGACTGCCCGCGCATCATGAAGAAGCTGGTGCAGGAGCTTTTGGCCATCCGCGTGAAGCCCTACTACCTCTACCAGTGCGACCTTTCGCAGGGTATCGGGCACTTCCGCACGTCCGTCGCCCGCGGCATGGAGATCATAGAAAACCTGCGCGGCCACACCAGCGGGCTCGCCGTCCCCACCTTCGTGGTCGACGCGCCTGGAGGCGGAGGCAAGATCCCCGTGATGCCGAACTACCTGCTCTCGTACTCGGACAAGCGGATCATCCTCCGCAACTACGAGGGCGAGATAACCACTTACACGCAGCCTGAGAACATCTACTCGGATTGCTGGTGCGAGCTGTGCCGCGAGGATCGCTACGAATCAAATTCGATCCTGCGTGAATCGACTTTCATGCCCCCGAGCGCGTAGATGGTATAGAGAGAAACAGCGCCCGGACGATCCCCTCGCTACCGGCGAGGCGCGATACCAGTTCCGCCGCTCGCGTCTGGTGCCTGGAAGCAGGTCTCCCCGCCGGCGATCGTGCGCAGGACCTTGATGTCCGAGATGCGATCAGCCGCAACGTCGACCGGGTTCGCGTCGAGCAGCACCATGTCCGCGCGCTTGCCCGGCGATATGCTCCCGCGCACTTCCTCCTGGTGCTGCGCGTAGGCCGCGTCCAGCGTGTATATCCTGACCGCCTCGGCCGCGGTCAAGCACTCCTGCGTCTCGAAGCCGTCGCGGGTCACGCAGCAGTGGATCGCGCTCAGTACGTCGGTGGACTCCACCGGCGCGTCCGAGGAGCCGGCGAGCCGCACCCCGGCGTCGAGCATGGAGCGGAACGGATAGGTCATCCGGACCCGCTCTCCCAGCCTCTCTCCCAGCCATTCCTTCTCTGTCTGCACGTACAGCGGCGTCACTGCGGCGACGACCCCGAGCCGCGCCATGTCCTCGATGAGCCGCTCGTCCAGCACCGAGGCGTGCTCCAGCCTGTGCCGCGCGTCGGCGCGCGGGTGCTCGCGCTGCAGGCGCCCATAAAGGTCAACGACGGTGCGGTTGGCGGCGTCGCCGATCGCGTGAGTCGCTATCTGCAATCCCAGGTTGTGCGCCGCCACCATGCGTCGGTAAAGCTCGGCTTCGTCGTAGATGAGGAAGCCGACGTTGTCGGGCGCGTCACTGAACGGGCGGCTCATGAAGGCGGTGCGCGAGCCCAGGCTGCCGTCCGCGAAGATCTTCATCGCGCCGACCCGGTGCCCGGCTCCCCCCGGTTGCTCCAGCGGCGTCCGCCTGGCCTCCACGATCTTTTCGATGTCGCGTGCGATGAGCATGCCGAAAACTGTCTGGGGCATGCCGTCCAGCAGCAGTTGCATAGCCACGAGGTCGAGCGTGCCCTGCTCGCCCCCCGGCCCTTCCGCGTCGGTCTGCAGCACCGCGCCGAGTGACGTGATCCCGCGCGCCGCAAGCCTGTCGAACGTGTTACGCGCGCTCTCGAGGAACACCGGGATATCCGGCGGCGGCATCAGCGACAGGACGACCTGTGCCGCGGCCTCTCGGAACGGCCCCGCGGGGTAACCGTCCGGCTCCCGGTCGATGAAACCACCGGGAGGGTCGCCAGTGGAGGCGTCGACACCGCTGGCCTCGATCGCGGCGGTGTTCGCGATGAGCATGTGACCGTCGTAGCGGACGATGACGGCCGGCCGGCCCCCGACCGCCCGGTCTATCTCCTGCCTGCCGGGCATTCGCTTCTCGGCCAGCTTCTGGTCGTCGAAGTCCAGGCCGAGGACCCATGCGCCCTCGCCCGCCTCCGCCGCCGACTCGCTCAGGATGTCCTGCACGTCAGCTATCGAGCGGGCCTTGCCCAGCGCCGCGTTCATCTCGAAGAAGGCGAGCATCACCGGGTGGATGTGCGTGTCGATGAAGCCGGGCAGCAGCGCCCCTCCACCGAGGTCGACCTCCTCGTGCCCGGTACCCAGCGCCGCGCGGCACTCCTCGACGAAGCCGACCGCCACGATCTCCTCGCCCCGCACCGCGACCGCCTCGGCCCTGGGGCGCGACGCGTCGACGGTGTAGACCTCGCAGTTGTGATAGAGACGCTCCGCCATTTTCCCCGCTTGTCCTTACAGTGTCGGTGTTTCAACAGCCAACCGATATTAGATGGAAAACGCGAGAGCGGTAAAGCAAAATGCACCACTGGGGTCAGGCGCCGGCTGTGCATCTACCAAGCTGTCTGCCGCCGACGCGTCAGTCCCGGGAGTAGAGACCGACCAGCTCAGCGGTGTCGATGATGTGCGCCTTGACCCTGTGCATCAACTGGTCGGCTGTGATGAACGGCGGCAGGTCGAGCGCGGTGTCCAGAGCGTACAGCCTGAAGAAGTACCTGTGCGTGCCCGACGGCGGGCAGGGCCCGGCGTAGCCGCTCTTCCCGGTGGAAGTCACGGCCTGGATAGACTCGGGAGGCACTTGCCCCTCCGGTATCTTCTGGATCCGCGGGTCTATGTTGAACACGACCCAGTGCACGAAGTCGCCCTTCGGCGCGTCAGGGTCGTCGACCACCAGGACCAGGCTCTCGGCTTTGTCCGGCACGTCACCGATCTCGAGCGCAGGATTGACGCTCTCGCCGTCGCAGGTGAACCTGGCCGGGATCTCTTCGAAGTTCGCGAACTCCGGACTGGACAGCTTCAATGTCGTCGCCTCCTTGCTTTCACGCGCCGCCCCCCACGGTCGCGGCCTGCTGTCG
>DAIQAV010000024.1:0-18438 GCA_036781505.1 Candidatus Anoxymicrobiaceae bacterium
CCTTGAGGGTGCCTCGCACCTCGGCGGACGCGAACGAGCCTACTTCGTCGAGTGAAGGTATCATCGCCTCAGCCCCATCCCTGTTCTCGCAAGGCCGCTCAGGCCAGCCTCTCCCCTAGCAGCGGCGGCATCGAGGAGTAGACTTCCTCCACCTTGATGACTCCCGTCTTCAGCCCGGCGTGCTTCTCGAAGGCGACAAGAGTGCCCTTGACCTGGTAAGTCCTCAGGTCCAGGGTCAGCACGTTGAGCGCGACCTTCGCCGGCGCCGCGATCCGCTCCACCGCCTTGTTGTAGCCCGAGACCATGAAGCGTATCTCGCCGGGGGTGCGGAACATTATCCCGAAGGCCGGCACCACGTTGGGGTAGCCGTCCTCGTCGGCGAACGCCAGCACCTTGATGGACATGATCCCGTCGAACTTGGCGCGCACGGGCTCGGGCGCCACCACCCCGCCGAGGTCCGCGCCATGACCGATCCTTCCACGCGTCCTCATCGCCACGAACTCCCTGGCCACTGTCGCCATGGAGACCTTGGGCGGAAGCTCCAGGAGCTTGCGCACTTCCACGGCCGCGACATTGTGTATGCCCGCGTAGGCGTTGTACCTGAAGAACGGGATGCTGTTGATGATGTCGATGTACTCACCTGTGGTGGTCCACGAGGTGACCTCGCCCTTGAAGCCGCCCATCTCCAGCTTGGGGCTTATCGCGATGCTCGCGACGCGGCTGTTCTCCTTGAGGTTGGCCAGCGTCTTGACCATCATGAACTCGCCAAAGACGAGCTTGGACGGCTCCACCGGCATCTGGCTCACGATCAGCGCGACATTGGGCACGCCGTGCGCGGAGGTCGTCGCCAGGAACTTCGCGACCTCCTCCTGCTTGTACACGTCCATGGCCGCCTGAGGCAGCTCGACCATCTTGGCATCCTTGACCAGCTCCACCGGACCTCCTCCCACGGCGGGCTTTTGCTCCCGCCTCTAATCGCCGGCCGGCTCCTGCGCGGTTGCGCCGGCCCAGTGGACCTCGCAGCCCGCGGACCCGGCGACGGCGGCCAGCGCCTCCATGTGTTGTTTCTCGATCAGCCCGGCCCCTTCTAGCTCCCAGGGCATATCCAGCCGGGCGTACTTCGACCCGCAGGTGTTGTTGAACGCCAGCAGGTCCCAGCGCACCACCGGCGGCATCTCGCTCCTGATGAACTCCGCGATCGCCGCGATGTTCTCCTCCGAGTCGGTGCAGCCTCCTATGACAGGTGTCCGCACCCACACGGGCTTGCCCGCTGCGGCTATGGTCCTGGCGCTCGCGACCACTGTGGCCAGATCGACCCCGGTCAGCTCCAGGTGCCTTGCCTCGTCCATCACCTTCAGGTCCACCAGCACCATGTCGGACAGAGCCAGCAGCCTTTCCAGCGCATCGCCCGCGCAGTAACCGCAGGTGTCCAGGGCCGTGGGGATTCCCGCGTCCCTGCACAGCCGCATCAACTCCGCCACGAAGGCCGGCTGCATGGTAGGCTCGCCGCCGGAGACCGTGAGCCCCCCGCCCGAGTTCCTGTAGAAAGCCTCGTCTCGGGCGACCTCCTCGAAGGCGGCTTGAGCGGTGATGTCCCTTCCGACCACCTCGATGGCGCCGGCGGGGCACGCCTCCTGGCAGAGACCGCAGCCGTCGCAAGCCTCGCGGTCGATCTTCATCCCGTCGCTGGAAAGCTCAAGCGCTCCGACGGGACAGGCCGCCAGGCAGTCGCGCGCCCCGATGCAGCGCACGTCGAACCACATCAGTTGCTTGCGGCCGGCTATCCCTTCCGGGTTGTGGCACCACACGCAGCTCAGAGGGCATCCCTTCATGAAAACTGTGGTGCGAATCCCGGGCCCGTCCTCGATCGAGAAGCGCTGGATGTTGAAGATCCTGCCGGTGCGCCCCCCGTTGCCCGCCGGGCCAGAGTCGCTCACCTTAGAGCTTGTGCGACTCTCTGGCGATGATCTCATCCTGGATCTCCTTGCCCAGCATCACGAAGTAGGCGTTGTAACCGGTCACGCGGACCAGGAGGTTGGCGTAGTCGGACGGGTTTTCCTGCGCGCACCTCAGCGTTTCGGGGTCTACCACGTTGATCTGCAGCGCGGTGCCGCCCTTCTCGCCGTAGGCGCGAAGGTATGCGGCCAGCTTGTCCACCCGCTCGGTCCCGGACAGCATCGAGGGGTTGAACGAGATCGTATGCGAGTCCCCGTTGGGAACGGACTCCAGCCCCAGTTTGCCAACGGATAACGCCACCGCGGTGGGTCCGTGCCTGTCGGCCCCATCCACCGGGCAGAGCCCGTTGGACAGGTAGGTGCCGCGCCTGCGCCCGTCGGGCGTCGCGGCGGTGGTGGGAGCGTAGGCTATCCAGTAGTTCCAGGAGAGGTAACCGGCCCTGTACCTCCTGCCCGAAGGCGTCTTGTGCTTGAAGACCTCCTCGGTCCACAGCCTGGAGAGGTAACGGGCGACCGCGTCCGCGCCGTCGTCGTCGTTTCCGTATTTGGGCGCCTTGTTGAGCAGGGTCTGGCGAAGCTTCTCGTGGCCTTCATAGTTCTCGCCGACGGCCTCGAGCAGCTCCGACATGCTCACAGTCCCGTCCTCGAAGACCAGCTTCTTTATTGCGGCCAGCGAGTCTGCGGCGGTGGCGAACGCCACGCCCTCGACCGTGACATAGTTGTGCTCGGGCCCGGCGTTGGTCACGTCCTTGCCGGACTCGGCGCAGCCGTCAACCAGCGCCGAGAGGTACGGGGTGGGCTCGAAGCCGCCGCGCAGCGCGTCAGTGTAGTTATAGAACTCCATGAACCGCTCCAGCATCGCCATCAGCTGCGCCTCGAACGCGGCGCGGAACTGCTCCCAGCTCTTGAACTTTCTAACGTCGCCGGTCCTGGGGCCCAGCCTGTCGCCGGTCGCCTGGTCCTTGCCGTCGAACAGCGTGAGCTCGACCGCCTTGGCGAGGTTGACGTTCACGTCGACGGTCCCTGACCTGTCGTTTCCCTGCAGCGTGTTCTCCAGGCAGCCCACGGGCGCATAGTCCCAGAGGTCCTCCTCGGGGAGCCCCTGCCAGCGCAGCGCGGCCTCGGAGTTCTCGTCGAAGTTCAACAGGAAGGGCGCGCCCTGCGCGCTGGCTATCATCTCCGCCACGCGCTTGAGCAGGTCATCGGGTGTCTTGCCGTGGAGCCTGACGTTCGGCTTCGGCTCCAGGAGGTTCATCTCCTCGATGACCTCGAGCATCAGCCAGGTAAGGTCGTTGGAGACGTCCTCGCCGTCGGGCCCGTGCCCTCCCACGGTGATGAGCTGCCCGTAGCCGCTGGTGATGCCCCGGGTGCGGCCGACCCTGTAGATGTAGTCGTAGGCGTAGTTCGGTTTGATCCAGAAGCACTCCAGGAGCTCTTTGGCCTGCCCGCGGTCGAGGCGGCCTTCCGATATATCTTTTTCGTAGTAAGGGAACAGGTATTGGTCAATGCGGCCAGGCGAGACCCCGGGACCCGGGTAGGACTCCTGGGTCATGACCAGCATATGGACGAACCACAGCGACTGAAGCGCCTCGTGGAAGGTCTCCGGCGGCTCCCAGGGGACCTTCTCGCATATGCGCGCGATCTCCTCGAACTCCGACCTGCGCACGGCGTCGGTGCACTCCACCGCCAGCCGTCGCGCCTCGTGAGCGTACCTGGCGGCAAGCTCGCGGGCACCCTCACAGCATATGATGAGAGCGTCGAGGAACTGCCTGTGCTCCTCGGAGCCGGCCTCGCTCTTGAGGTCCTGGAAGTACTCCACCATGCCGCGAAGCCCCATCTTCAGGGCACGCGGGTAGTCGGGGATCAGGTGTCCCGGGGTAGCGCCGGCGTTGCCCATGCCGTGCGAGTTGAGCTCCTCAATGCCCTTCATCCACTTCGCGGTCCTCTTGCGCCACTCTTTTGCCTCGGTCTTGTTCTGGGCGCGCGACAGCGCGGTGTTGAACTGGGCTCCCACGATGAGCTCGCCGTCAAGTATCTGCACCGGCAGGTACTTGGAGACGACCTCGTGAAAGAACGTCGCCACGCGCACCACCTGCGGGCCTTCCCAGAAGCCCTCCGGGAGGTCCACCCTGGTGGCGGCCAGCGGCAGGGTCTCGACGAAAGCTTTGTAGAACGGGATGAGGTCGGGCACGACGCCCCACAGCGCGGGCGACCAGACGGTGTCCCAGGGGGTGCCCGTGGTGAAAGGCATGATCTCGTTACGGAAATAGTCACGCTCGTCGATATTGACGTACTCGTCGCGAAGCCTCGCGACACGCGGCGGCAGCTCGGTGGATGGGTTCCACAGTTCTTCGGCCGCAAGAGCGTTTGAATGGGCCATCGGATTACCTCCAATCCGCAAAACCGCTAGATTTCGGGATAAATATAACATAGCGGGTGCTCCGGCACCTTGACTATAGGCAAGCCTGGTTTGCCCGTGGAGGCCATTTGGACATATATTCTTTTATTGCAGGAGTACAGGAGATGCGCCCGGCCTCACGGGGCGGGCATGGAAGCGGCCAGCCAGGTCGGCAAGGGGTGAACGGAATGGACGCTAACAACGACAGGCCACTCGCGATCACGGTGCTATCCGCCTTCATGGGCCTCACCGCGCTGTTGACGGCGCTTTTCTGGGTCCTGTTCTTCGCCAACAAGATCGAGGCCACTGAGACCGAGCAGGACGACGCCTTCGAGCGCGCGTTCCCGCTCGCTGACTCCTGGATGATAGCCACCTCGCTGGTAGCCGCGCCCAACCTCATCAAGATGAACAGGAAGGGATTCTTCGCCGGCGCCGCTTCCGGGAGCGCGATGATATTCCTGGCCTGTATGGACATCCTGTACTCGCTGGAGAACAAGAAGTACTGGCCTCTCAACGGCGACCGCGCACAGATGCTGGTGATCCATACCTGGACGATCACCCTGGGCGCGACGGTCCTCTGCCTCCTCTGGAAGCATCGGGACGCGTTCCAGGACTGACGTTCAAGCGTCTCAAGGCCCGGGCGGAGGCCAGTCCGGCGGCGGGCCCGAGACATCCGGTGGCTGGTAGAGCTTGGTCGCGACCAGCGCCGCGATGGCGAGCGTCAGCACGTAGGTCACGCAGATGATCAGGAACAACCACAGCCCGCTGAACGTGCTCGGGGCGTCTGCCGATCCCGAAGCCGCGGGCGTTCCGGTCACCGCCGGCGTCTTCTGCTGGGTGTCCGCCGCGGGTACTATTCCAGCCCCCTGGGTCCCCAGGTCCTTGACTCCTCCCGAAGTGGTGTCGACCCCCGCGGTCTCGGCCTGAAGTGGGAAGTGCTTGCCCCCGTCGGCCGGCACGGCGATCGAGGTCGTCATCGCCGGCTGGGACTCGGTGCCCTTGGAGAACTGGTAGTGGCCGTCGGCCGCCTGCATGGACGCCAGGAACTTCGCCGGCGTGTTCCCGTGGAAAGACCAGGCGGCCGACGCCGGGTCCTGACCCGCGGCGTATATCGCCCTCATCACCGATGCGGTCAGCATTGAGTTCTCCGCTCCCTTCCCGCTGGAGAACCCTCCCGCGGGGCCGATCTTGCTCTTAAGGAGCTTCATCGCCTGGCTGGTGGCGGTTTCGTCGAGCTGGCCGATTCCCGTCAGCGCCTCGACCGCGAGGCCCGTGTCGGCGACCACCACCGCGTCCGACTCACCCCAGCCGCCATCAGCCCGCTGGTGCTCCACCAGCCAGGTGTCGCTCTTGGGCGGCGCGGCTTCCCCCGCGGCCGCCAGCGCGATGAGGCCCCAGCAGTGCTGCGCCATCGTGTCGCCTATCCTGCCGTCGCTCTTCACCTGGGCCGCGATCAACGAGACCAGGTCCTTTCCCGCGAAGTCGTGCGGATCCGCGCCGGCCTCGGCGAGCGCCAGCGTGTAGAGCTCCAGGTCATCGAGCTTGGCCAGCCCGGCTGCCTGCGACTGCAGGAAGTCGACCGGGCTCTTACCCGCGTTCGTCCATCCCGCGACCTGCTCGCCGGCGGAGGCGCCCGCAAGCATCGCCCAGCAGGTGGTGGTGCCGTCCGACGCGGCATCGGGCTCGGCGAAACCACCGTCCGCTCCCTGGCGAGCCTTGATGTAGTTGATCGCGTCGGGCGCTCCCTTCGCCAAGCAGAGAGGGGCGCCTAGTAGGCAGATCGCCATCACCGCCGCGAGCGCCGCCAGGAACATCCTTCGTATCTCTATCATGGGTAGATGTTAAGACGTAGTGGGCCGTCCAGACAAACCTCGCGGGTAGAAAATACGGCCGAAAAGTGCCTGACCTCGATTTCTTCTTGCTGCTATACTCAGGGAATTCCGAGTCTGGAGACGAGGCATGACCGCGACCGGCGGGGAGAAGACACCCGGGCCGATAAAGGCGTTCTATCCGATGATGATAGTGCCCGGCATCGTGCTTCTGCTGGCGCCCGCGACGGTCGAGAACATCATGAGGTACTTCGGCTTCCGCGAGAGCATGGGCGGTCTGCTGCAGGTCGCCTACTTCGCCGGCGGCGTCATCGGGATCCTCGCCATCACTAGGCTGATGCAGCGAATGTCGGTCCGCAGTATCGCCGTGTCCCAGGTCCTGCTGCTCTCCGTATCGCTGCTGGCCGCCTCTTTCTCGCCGGTCTATCCGATGCTGCTGGTATTCTTCATGGCCGCCGGCTTCGCGAACGGCATTCTCATAGCCTTCCCCGGTGTCTATATAACCAGGACCTGCGGCGAGTCCAGCCCGCGGCAGCAGAACATACTGTACGCGTTCTTCTCGCTGGGCGTGCTTGCCGGCCCGCTTCTGGCGAGCTGGATAATCGGCTCGCACAGCGCCATGTGGCGCTGGGCGTTCAGGGTGCCGGCGATAATGATACTGCCCCTTTCCATCCCGCTCCTGTTCGCCGCTTTCGAGCCGCTTACCGGAGTGAAGCCGATCTCGCGTACCACCTTGCGCCAGGCGCTCGACTACAACAAGAGCCTGTTCACCTGGCTGCTGCTCGCGCTGATGTTCTACATAGCCGCCGAGAGCGCTGTCTCGATGTGGCTCATCACCTTCCTCCACCGACAGGACTCGGTCGGCCTCACCCCGGCGCACCTGGTGCTGACCGGGCTCTGGGCCGGGATAACCGTGGGAAGGCTGGTCTGCGGCTACCTGGCGGAGAGGATGGACCCGTTCAGGATACTGGTGTTCATCTCGGGCGGAGCGGCGGTGACGCTGCTCATCACGCCTCTGCTCGGCTCAAAGGTGGCGGCTATCGCGCTCTACCCGCTGGTCGGTCTCCTCTACTCGGGCATCTACCCGTTCCTCATCGGTTACGCCGCCCTCTTCCCGCCTGCGGTCTCCTCGATGGTCTTCACGCTTTACGTGGCGGCGGGAGCGGCGGGGGGTGCGGTCCTCCCCTACTTCGTCGGGCTGGTCAACCAGTTCGGGGGCCGCGTCCTGGGGATGAGCTCGATCGCGCTCCCTGTCTTCGGAGTCCTGGTCTGCCTATACTGGTTGAGGTCACAGGTCTCCGAGACCTCCCTGACCCGCGCCGTCGCGCCTGCCGCGGCGCGTCCTGATATCGAGGTGTGATGGTTTGAAAGATTTCGAGCTGCAGGATTTCTTCGACCGCGGGGCCTGTGACCTCTGCGGCGATTGCCTGTCGCGGTGCCCCGAGCTCGCCGGGAAGATCTCAGACCCCGTCGGCGCCTGGAGCGACATCGTCGCCGGCATCGACTCCAACCGCGCGGCCCGTGTGCTATCCGGCTGCAGCACCTGCATGACCTGCAGCGCCGTGTGCCACTCCGGCGCCAACCCCTACGGGCTCATCCTCTACCGCTGGTTCGAGCGAACGCGCTCGGCGGGAGTCCCGATGCGCGCGTCGCTGGTGATGCCACTGGAGCGCGGTAACGCCTGGCACCGCGTGATGGCCAAGCTGCCACAGGACGAGCGCCGGCTTCTCGATTCATGGGACGACCTCAACCGTCCCGAGCTGGAGCCGCGGGCTCTCTTCGCCGGGTGCAACCTGCAGATAATGCCCTTCATGGCGAGCCCGGCGCTGCTCGGCGGCATCCCGGTCTTCGGCCGCCAGGACCTGTGCTGCGGCGAGGTCTACTACCGGATGGGAGCGTTCGACAAGGTCGCGACTATCGCGGCGAACCTCACGGAGACCTACTCCCAAACCGGCATGAGAGAGGTCGTGGCCTACTGCCAGGCGTGCTACAACGTCCTGTCCAACATACTGCCGCGCCACTTCGGGGCGCGCTTCCCCTTCAAGGTCAGCTACTTCGGTGACCTTCTGGCGGACCGCGTGCTCTCAGGCGAGCTGGCGGTCGAGGGCAAACTCAAGGGGCTCAAGGTGACCGTGCAGGACCCCTGCCACTCCAAGCTTCTCGGCGCGGAGCTCCGCGAGCGGCAGCGGCGCGTGCTCGAGCATATGGGCTGCGAGGTCGTGGAAATGAAGCACACCGGAGAGATGTCCCTGTGCTGCGGGTTGGGGCAGGGCGCCTCGCGCTTCAGCCCCGTGGACATGACAGTCGGCACGGTCAGGCGGCTCAGGGAAGCACGAGCAACCGGCGCCGAGCGCCTGGTGGTCTACTGCAATTCCTGCGACCTGCTGTTCTCGGTGGGGACCCAGCTCACGCCGTTCGTCATACCGGTCTGGCACCTCAACGAGCTCATCTGCGAGGCGCTCTCCGAGCCGGTGCCGCGCAGAAACCTCGCCCGGGCGCGCTCCATGGTGTATGCGCTCTTCGGACGGGGCGCACCCAGGGTGGTATCGCCCCGCCGCTTCTACGTCGGGTCCTGAGGCCTCAGCGAGGCCTCACGTTAAGTATCTTGTAGTTGCCGCTCTGCTTGACCAGGCCCATGTCCCAGGTGGCTTTCGAGCCATCGTCGAAGGACAGGTCCATCACCACGGTCCCTGTGCCTCCACTCTGCACGTTGATGCTGGAGGTGTTGTACTTGGTGATCTTGCCGACCAGGGGTTTCATCTTCGTCGCGAACGCCGACTCGGACGTCTGCTTCTGCGTGGACGTTGCCAGGTAGCCGTAGGCTTGCGACATGTTGCCCTCGTTGATCGCCTTGACGTAGTTGTTGGCGACATCCGCGGGCGCCGATATCACGCCGACGAAGACCGCTACCCCGATCACGAGCCCTATGATGAGGAGCACGATGATGGACGCGGCTACGATCAGCCCGATCTTCACGCCTCTGGACATCCCCTTTTTCTGCGGCTTATACAGAGGCAGTGGCGGGACCCCCGGCGGCTGCATCCCCGGTGGCGCCGGCTGCATCCCCGGTGGCGCGGGTGGCGTCTGTCCGGGTGGCGTGGGTGGCCTAGCCTGTGCCGACTGTCCCGCTACGGGCGCGGGCGGCGAGCCCGGTTGACTCACGGGCGCTCCGCAATTCTTACAGAACTCCGCGTCCTGCCCGGTCTCAGCTCCACAGTTCTCGCAAGTTCCCATGTGGTCTCCTCTCCCTCCCTACTCCTTCCACGGCGGCAGGTCGGTCATGGTCTGCGCGCCACCGCTGAGCCCGCACTTGGGGCATATGTTGAGGTTGCCCGGTATAGGCGTGCGGCAGTTCACGCATACTTCTTCGCGGTCTTTCTTGGGGATGTCGGGCCGGGGCTCTTTCTTCTTGCGCCGTACCTTCGCCGCCGGCAGGTCGGTGATAGTCTGCACGCCGCCGCTGTATCCACAGCTCGGACAGATGTCGACGCTCTTCTTCATCTTCTTGCCACACTCCGGGCATGAGGCCATGGTCACACTCTCCTTCGCTCGGTCACCCCTATTGTAATGCTCAGGCCGCGGATAGACACCCCGCAAAAATGAAAAAGGCGGGCGTGTGCCCGCCTCTTTCTTGATGTCCAGGGCCATCCGGGCCCGGGTACGCTATCCGTTGATGATCTTCCAGGCCTCTTCCTTGTCCACCTCTGTGACGTAGGTGATCCCACTCACGTCGGCGGCCTCCCTGGTCAGGGAGCAGATGTCGTCCCTGGTGATGTACTCCAGGGCGAACTTCCGCGTACCGGCCATCAGCTGTCGCAGCCCCTGGGCAAGGCGCTGGTAGTAGGTGTAGACGCCTATCGCCCCCGGGTGCAGCTTCTCGAAGTCGTCGCCGTAAGTGTCGCGCAAGTGGACGCCGGTGATGAAGACCTCGTCCATGGTGGTGCCGAATTCCTTGACTGCGGCCGGGACCTCGCCCGCGAGCAGCTTGCTGCCGATGGTATTTCCGACCATAACCGCGGCCAGTGAGCTGCGGGCCATGCCGATCGCCTTCACGTAGGGCGCCCCCAGGGCGAACCCCTTCATTATCTGGTCCTCGAGCGTGATGCCGCCGGCGAAGACCACTGACGGAACGTACTTGCCCTTCTTGGCCAGGTGGTCGACGTACTCGTAGGTCAGGCTGCAGAGCTCGATGGTGGGGATTCCCCACTCGTTCATCATGCGCCAGGGGCTCATGCCTGTGCCGCCGCCGGCGCCGTCGACCGTCAGCATGTCTATCCTGTTGTCCGAGGCGTACTTGACGGCGCGCGCCAGGTCGACCGGGCGGTAGGCGCCGGTCTTGAGGAAGACCCTCTTGGCACCGAAGTCGCGCATCTGCTGGACGCCCGCCGCGAAGCCGTCCTCGGTGACCATGCCGAGCCTCGAGTGGCGCTCGAAGTCCTTGACTCCACCCACCTCGTGCGCTTCGACGACCTCGGGGTCGTCCGGGTCGGGAAGGACTATGTAGCCCTTCTGCTTCATCTCGCGCGCCTTCTCGATCGTGCTGAGCCTCACCTCGCCGCCGATGTCCTTGGCCCCCTGGCCCCACTTGAGCTCAACGGTCTCTATGCCCAGGTCCTGGAGCACGTAGCGCGGCACCCCCAGGTTCGTGTCCTCGACGTTGAACTGGACCACGATGTCGCCGTAGCCCTTGATCTGCCAGTCACGGTAGGACTTGATGCGCTTCTCCATGTCGGGGGACTTCGCGATCTGGCCGCCCTTGATGACCGAGTCGTCGTCCATGCCGCAGACGTTCTCTCCGATGGTGAGGAGGGTGCCCGATATCGCGCATCCGACCGCCAGCCCGTCCCAGTTCCTCTTCGCCACGAAAGTCGAGCCGAGCCCGGGCACCACGAACGGCAGGCGGAGCTTGATCGGGTTGGCGTCCCCGATGGTCGTCTCCAGATCCACCGCGGTGAAGACCGCGTGCTCGCTGTCGGCGGCGACCCCGTGGGCGCCCACGGCCGTGCCCATGATATTGAAGTGAGAGAAGTCCACCGGGTAGTCCTTCTCCGACGCCGAAGTGCTGATGCCGAACGGCTGCGGGTAGATGCACTCTGCCCCTCTGATCGCCGATTTCCCGATCTCGCACGTGCCCATGCAGCCTTCGACGCACGTCACGCACATGCCGCTGAACGGGCTGATGCTCCCGGGGGTGCGGTTCTTGGACCCCGTCGCGGCCGACCTGTTGATCCTTGTCATCGCCATGCCTGCTCCTCCTTCTTCCAGTTTCGTCTGCGCCCTCCGGCGTCCGAGCCTGCCCCGACCCGCGCCTTCCGCGTCCTTACACAAAAAAAGAGACGATAGTCGCTTCGACTACATCGTCTCTGTGGGCGCACAACGTCGTGCGCAATCCGCGGGACATGATATGCCATGAGCATTGCGCCGTCAAGACGCCGGCGGATTGTTTATTCTCGCCCTACTTGAGGCCGACCTCGTGGGCCAGGATGACTGCCTCGGCTATCTCGCGGATGGGCCTGCGGGTGTCCATCGACTTGCGCCGCATCGCCTGGAAAGCCTCGTACCCGCTGATCTCCCGCTCCTCCATCAGGATGTCTTTAGCGCGCTCGATGAGCTTGCGGGTCTCGAGCTCCTCCTCCATCAGCTGGGCTTTGATGACCAGGTCGGTGTTCTCGATGGCCATCGCGGCCTGGTTGGCCACGGTGGCGAGGATCGTCTTCTCCTCGCGGGTGAACTCGTGCGGCACCGAGGTATAGCAGTTGATGACGCCCAGAACCTTTCCCTTGATGCTCATGGGCATGCACAACAGCGAGCAGAGGTTCTCCTTTATCGCGACTTCCTTGTTGACGTACAGCGGTTCTTCCTTCACATCCCAGCAGACCACCGGCTCGTTGTCCTTGGCCGCGCGCCCGCTCAGGCCCTCCCCGAGCCGGCCGACCGGCTTGCGCAGGTATGCCTCGCTCACCGCCTGGGTGGCCTTGATATCGAGCTCGCCGGTCTGCTCGTTCAACAGCATCAGCGAGCAGATGTTGGAGCCCATGACCTTGGCGGTCACGACAACGATGAGCCGCAGGATGTCGTCCAGGTAGGTCTCGGAGGTAATCGCCTGGCTTATCTCCGAGAGCGCCTCCAGGTGGACGCTGGGCGTCGTTTCGGCGGGCCGGTCCTTGCGAGGCATCCTGAATCTGTCGTCCACTAGAACCTGGCCAGGTGCCACTCGCAGAGACCGAACGGCCCGTCGACAGCGATCTTCTCCGAGCCCGGCCCGGGCATGGTGCCCGAGAACTTGCCGAACGGCTGGTGGAAGTCCGACATCACGACGCCGAGGTTCACCTTTCCCACCCTCTCACCTTCGGGGTTGAAGTCGAGGTCGAGCCCGTCTGAAGAGGTCTTGACCTTCCACGGCTCCATCAGCGCGCTCTTGTTGAAGTCGAAGTCGGCCGCCCCCAGCAGGACGATCTCGCCGTCCACCCAGGTGCAGTTCTCGTTGTGGTACTCGTCGTCGGTGATGAAGTTCTGGCACGCGTTCATGGCGATGAGCCGCCCGCGCTCGTCGTGGCCCGCGAACGTGGCCCAGTTCCAGAATGTCCTGTAGGGGTAGAAGGTCTTCTGGACGTCCATGAGCCCGACGTCCTTCTCCGGGTGGAGCCGTATCTCCGTGTCGCCCAGCGTGATCCTTCCCTCGACCGGAGCCGCGGCCTTGTGAGTGTAAAGGGGCCTGTTCTCGGAGACCGGGCTCACCTGCACCAGGGGCTGCAGCTTCTCGATGTTCTCGAGCATGTAGATCTCGGCGTTGACTGCGGGCCTGGCGCCCTTGGCCTTGATCTCGATGCGGAGCCTGTGCAGGCCGCTGTCGAGCCTGTTCTCGAACTCCATGCTGTAGCCGAACGCCCTGAAGTAGCACTCGCCGTGCCAGAGCTCGCGGGCTACCCGGACCGGCCCGCCCACCGAGGTGCGCTCGTGCTCGAAGAACGCCCCGGTCTTGCGGTCGTACACGTAGAAGAACGACGTGCCCATGAACTTCGCGTCGAAGATGACCATGCCGAAGTAGTAGTCGTCGGTGATTATGCCGAAGTGCTCCCACTCCTTGAGCCTGAAGTCCCTGACCATCCTGGGGACCTTGCGGCCCTTTATCTCCAGGTCCACGTCCAGCAGGTTGACCTCCCTGAACGGCTCGCTGAAGGTGCCGAACTCGGCGACCTGCCCGTCGACGACCATGCGTTGCGGCGTAGGTTTCAGTTCTCTCATACTAGAGTCCTTTCGGGTCCCGGTGGTCTTTGTCGCGACCTGTAGATATCATAATTGTGCCTGGCATCGAGCGCCAGCCGCCGCGCCGAGTAGGAAGGTGTTCAAGTGAACCAGTGGGAGAACGCGCTGAGCGACCTCGACGAGGTCGCCGGTCTTCTGGACATACCCGAAGAGTACATCGTGATCCTCAAACACCCCAGGCGGAGTCTGAGCGTCTCGCTCCCCGTCCGCATGGACGACGGCAGAGTGGAAGTGTTCCAGGGGTTCCGCGTCCAGCACAGCCTGGACCGCGGTCCGGCCAAGGGCGGGCTGCGCTACCATCCCGGCGTCACCCTCGACGAGATGAAGGCGCTGGCCATGCTCATGACCTGGAAGTGCGCGCTAGTGAAGATACCGTACGGCGGTGCCAAGGGCGGAGTCATCTGCGAGCCTCAGGGCATGTCGCAGGGCGAGCTGGAGCGCCTCACCAGGCGCTACACCTCGGAGGTGGGGATCATCCTGGGGCCCGAGAAAGACATCCCGGCGCCTGACGTGAACACCAACCCGCAGATCATGGCCTGGATAATGGATACCTACAGCGCCAACGTCGGCTACTCGGTCCCCCAGGTGGTAACCGGAAAGCCGACTGAGATCGGCGGGTCGGAGGGCCGCTTCGACGCGACGGCGCGCGGGGTCATCTCCACCATCGAGGAGGCGTGCCGGGTGACGGGCACCACGCTCGAGGGCTCGACCGTGGCGGTACAGGGCGCGGGCAACGTGGGAGGCAACGTCGCCAAGCTCGCTACCGACAAGGGCGCCAAGGTCGTGGCCCTGTCCGACGTGACCGGCGGCGTCTACAACCCGGACGGGTTGAACCTCTGGGCCGTGGCGGCGCGCATCCTCAAGTCGGGCTCCGTCTGCGACACCCCCAATTGCGAGAACATCTCCAACGAAGAGCTGCTGGCCCTGGACGTGGACATCCTGGTGCCCGCGGCGCTGGGCGGGACGATAACAATGGACAACGTGGGCGCCGTTAAGGCGAGGATGGTGGCGGAAGCCGCCAACGCTCCCATCGTCCCCGCGGCCGAGCGCGCGCTGTTCGACTCCGGCGTCTTCGTCATCCCCGACATCCTGTGCAACGCCGGCGGCGTGACGGTCAGCTACTTCGAGTGGGTCCAGAACATACAGTCGCTGCTGTGGAAGGAAGAGGACGTCTACGAGAAGCTCCACGAGATCATGGTGTACGCCTTCTACCGGGTGCTGGAGCTGGGCAAGCAGCGGGGAATCAACATGCGCGCAGCGGCGATGGTGCTCGCCGTCGACCGCGTGACCAAGGCAATCAAGGCCCGCGGCCTCTATCCCTAGGGACAGGTACTTTCTACTTTATTTTCTACTCATACGACTGGCTTGTCGAATGAATTCGAGGACACTTGTCCGGAGTAGAAAATAAAGTAGAAAGTACCTGTCCCTCGCTAGCGGGGACGGGTCGAGATGGGCATCCGCCAGTCTCGTCCGAACGCGCGGGGCGTTATCTTGACGCCGACGGGAGCCTGGCGCCGCTTGTACTCGTTGGCGTCCACGGTGCGGATGACGCGCTTCACCAGCTCCGGAGTAAAGCCCCTCGAGATTATATCCTGCGACCCCAGTCCCTCCTCCACGTAGGCCTCCAACACCGGGTCGAGCTCGTCGTAAGGCGGCAGCGAGTCAGTGTCGAGCTGCTCGGCTCGCAGCTCCGCCGTGGGGGGCCGATCGATGATGAACCTGGGGATGAGCTCGCGGCCCGCTCGCTCGTTGACGTACTCTGCCACCTCATACACCTGCGTCTTCAGCAGGTCCTTGATCAGCGCGAAGCCGCCGGCCATGTCGCCATAGAGAGTGCAGTACCCCATCGACAGCTCGCTCTTGTTGCCCGTCGCCAACACCAGCCAGCCGAACTGGTTCGACAGTGCCATCAGTATGTTTCCGCGTATTCGCGCCTGGATGTTCTCGAACGCCACGCCCTCTTCGTTTTCACCCAGCTCTCCGGCAAGCTCGCCGGCATAAGCGGCGAATATCTCGCCTATCGGCATTGTGATGATCCTGACGCCGAGGTTCTCGGCGAGCTCGACGGCCGCGTCACCGCTCTTGCCGGCGGTGTATTTCGAGGGCAGGAAAGCGCAGACGACGTTGTCGCTACCAAGCGCCTCCACCGCGATGGCTGCGGTGAGCGCCGAGTCGATCCCCCCGGAGAGCCCCAGCACGACCTTCTTGAACCCGTTCTTCTCCACGTACTCGGCCAGGCCGATGAGGAGCGCCTCGAATATCTCTTCAGTCAGCGAGAGGTCGGTCGGGCACAGAGGCTCAGCGACCTTCCTGCGGCCCGCCGAAGCCGCCGGTTTCTCGAGCCTGCACACGTCGACCTCGGCGTGCGGGCACTCGGCGCGGCTGTAGCGGAACCTCGGCTCCAGCAACCTGTTCCCCTTGAGCTGCTCGAGGTCCACCTCGCAGGTCAGGAGCTCCTCGCAAAAGCGCCCGGCCTTGGCTATGAACCCCTTCTGCGGGTGGTAGATGCACGAGCCGCCGTCGAAGACCAGCTCATCCTGGGCGCCCACCATGTTGCAGTAGGCCAGCACCACCGGCCCGTCCATGGAGCGCGACGCGATCAGCTTCTTGCGGTAATCGTACTTACCCCGGTTGAACGGAGAGGCCGAAAGGTTGAGCATTATCTCCGCGCCGCCGCGTGCCACCTGCTCCTCCATCGGGCCGCCGGGAAACCAGATGTCCTCGCAGATAGTGATGCCGACCCTGGTGCCGGAGACGTCCAGCACCAGGTTGCGGTTGCCCGCGCCGAAATATCTCTTCTCGTCGAAGACGCCGTAGTTTGGAAGGAAGACCTTGCGGTAGACGCAGTGCACTGCTCCCTTGCAGATGACCGCCGCGGAATTGAAGATGTCGTAGTCCGATTCGGCGAAGCCGACCACGGCGATCATGTCCCCGATGCCGCTCGCCAGCTCAGCCAGCGCGGCCATGCAGCTGCGGGTGAAGTCGGCCTTGAGCAGAAGGTCCTCGGGAGGGTAGCCGGTGAGGCAAAGCTCGGGGAAGAGGACTATGTCGGCGCCGGCGTCCGACGCACGCTGAACGTACTCTGTTATCTTGCTCGAGTTTCCCTCGAGGTCTCCCACCGCGCTCTTCACCTGGGCAAGCGCGAGAACAAGTCCCGACACTGTCATTCCTCCTGTCCTGCCGCGTAAAAGAAGGATACCACGACAGGCCCGGGAGCGCGGTTCAGATAGCCTTGTAGCCGACCTCTCCGGTCCTGACCCTGAGCGCGTCGACGATCTCGGTCACGAATATCTTGCCGTCTCCGATGTTGCCGGTGCGCGCCTTGCGGACCAGGACGTCCAGCGTCCTGTCCAGATCCTCGTCGAGGACGACAACTTCGACCTTGACCTTGGGGATGAACCTCACGGTATAGACGTTGCCGCGCCACTGGTGCGTCATGCCCTTCTGCTTGCCGTGCCCGCGCACTTCGCTGATGGTCACGCCGGGGTAGCCTATCTCCTCCAGGCTGTTCATCACCGCGTCGAGCCTGTCGGGCCTGATTATCGCTTCTACCTTCTTCATCGCTTCCTCCAGTCGCGGCGATCAGTCAAGGCTGTCGTAGAGGTCACTGGTGTCTTCAGTATATGCGGGGACGCCCATCTCCGCGGCGTCGAGCCCTCCGACCTCGGCCTCGGGCGACACCCTTATGCCCTGGATGCGGTCCTGCACCTTGAAGAACGCGTAGAAGAGCGCCGAGACGAAGATGATGCAGGTGGCCGCCCCTATCAGTTGGGCCAGGAACTGTCCCCATCCTCCGTACAGCAGCCCTCTCACCGTTCCGTGCACGCCGTTCCAGCCGGCTCCATAAGTGCCGTCCGCGAATATGCCCAGGGCGATGACGCCCCAGATGCCGTTACAGCCGTGGACGGCCACCGCGCCTACCGGATCGTCAATCTTGAAGCGGCGCTCCAGCGTGAACACCGCCACGCAGACCAGTATACCCGCGACGGTGCCGATGATCGCGGCCTCCCAGCTGGATACGAACGCACAGGGAGCGGTGATGGCGACCAGCCCCGCCAGGCATCCGTTGGCGCTCATGGACGGGTCGGGGTGCCCGGTCTTCTTCCACATGTAGCACATCGCGGCCACCGCACCGAAGCAGGAGGCCAGCAACGTGTTGGTCGCCACCACCGCCAGCCGCAGGTCCCCGCCGTTGAGCGTGCTGCCGGCGTTGAAGCCGAACCAGCCGAAGACCAGGATTAAAGTTCCTACTATGGCGATCGGGATGTTGTGCCCGGGGATGGCCCTGGGGGTCCCGTCCTTCTTGAACTTGCCGAAGCGCGGCCCAAGTACGATTATCCCCATGAGGCCCGCTATCCCGCCCATCGCGTGGACGACGGACGAGCCCGCGAAGTCGACGAAGCCGTGCCCCAGGTGAGCGTTCACCCCGAGCTGCTGCAGCCAGCCGCCGCCCCAGACCCAGTTTCCGAATATCGGGTACGCTATCGCGCCCATGAACAATCCGTAGATGCAGAAGGCCGAGAACTTCCACCGCTCCGCCATCGCGCCGGTGGGGATGGTGGCCGCCGTGTCCATGAAGACCACCTGGAACAGAAAGAACATGAAGATGCTGACGTCGTATGCCGGTCCGCTGAGGGCAAAACCCTTCGCGCCGATCAGGCCCCAACCCCCGACGCTAAGCTCTCGCGTCAGGATCGGCGCACCGCCGAGAGTCTTTAGAGCACCGACCCCGCCGAACATCAGGCCGAACCCTATGAAGTAGAACGCGACCACGGCTATGCCGAAGATCATGAAGTTGGTCATCATGACGTGAAGGGCGTTTTTCTGTTGGCAGAACCCCGTCTCGAGGAGGGCAAAGCCGGCCTGCATGAAGAAGACGAGTATCCCGCCAAGGAAGACCCAGACGAAGTTGATGGCAATCTTGTTGTGGCCGACCTCGTCCAGCGCCGCCTTTCGTAGCAGAGCGGCCCCTCCGCAGAAGCCGGACACG
>DAIQAV010000025.1:0-17851 GCA_036781505.1 Candidatus Anoxymicrobiaceae bacterium
TGACAGGTTCAAGGGAGCGCTGGTCGGATGCGCCGTCGGCGACGCCCTGGGGGCGCCGGTCGAAGGCATGGGCGCCGACGCGATCAGAGACGTCCACGGGCGCGTGACCGATTTCATCGACGCGCGCTTCGGGGCGGGGCGGCTGACCGACGACACGCAGATGACGATCGTTCTGGCACAGGCCATCCTCGAGCTCGGCAGGTTCGACTCCGAGCACACGGGCTTCAAGTTCGCCGGCTGGGTCGCCGCGTCCGATGACGGCGTCAAGGAGGCGCGGGGCTTGGGGCTGGCTTGCCAGACCGCCTGCCGCGCGCTGCGTGACAGACCTGGTGAGCCCAGCGGGGTCGACTCCGCCGGCTGCGGCGCAGCGATGCGGGCGAGCCCCATCGGCCTCCGCTACTACCACGAGCCCGGCGCGCTGCTGCGGGCCGCGGTCGATCAGGCTTTGCTGACCCACACGGACCCTCGGGCGGTGGCCGGCAGCGTGGCGGTCGCCTCCGCCGTCGCGGCCGGCGTGACCGACGAGGGGGATCTCGACCGTGCGGCTCTCGCGGCCGCCCTCGCGAAGGCCGTCGAGAAAGTGGACCTGCCCACGTCGGTCAAGATAGCGGGCCTGGCGGATTACCTGGACGCGAGCCCCGCCGAAGGCTTCGCCTACACCGGGACGGGTGGCATCGCGACCGAGACCGTGCCGGCGGCATTGTTCGCCTTCCTGCGCACACCTTACGACCTCGAGGAGACGGTGGTCACAGCGGTCAACGCGGGCGGAGACACCGACTCCATCGGAGCCATCGCGGGCGCGGTGAGCGGCACATTCAACGGGATCGGGGCCATCCCCGCCAGGTGGCGAGACAACGTGGAGGGGAGCGTTTACATCGAGAGCGTTGCCTACAGGCTCTTCACCCTCACTCCGGCCTTCAAGCCTCCCAAGCGCCCGGCCTGGTAGGGCCGCTAGTCCAGGATCCCCAGCAGGGTCTCCACCACCTCGGCCCAGCCGTTCCCCATCCGCCCTTCGGTCACGAAGACGTTGTCGGCTCCATCTATCCTCTCGGCGAGGTGCGGGTTCGCGTCCAGCCCGTTGCGCACCATGAAGAAGGCTCCCACCGATTCCGCGAGCGGCAGGTCGGCCTCGGCGTCGCCGGCGGCGACCGTTTCGGAGCGCTCGAACCCTCTCCGCTCCTGGTCCTTGGCGACCGCGAGCTGCTTGGAGACCCCGCGCGGCACCAGGTGGTAGGCGCGGGTCTCCGGGACGTCGAGGGTCGGGCTCTTGCGCGGGATTACGCCGTTGTCGACGAGCTGGAAGCGGTCGTGGCCGGTCTCCGCGAGGAGCGCCTCCACCTTGGCGAGGTCGACGTTGCCGCGCATCAGGGGCGTGCAGTCCCTGTCGTCGGACCACGGTGTGTGCATCTCCAGTTTGCGCGGGTAGCTCTCCAGCAGCAGGTCGACCACTCCGGTGTCCAGTATGGACTGGTAGAAAGAGTCGCAGGTGAGGTCGAACTCGCCGGTGTTGGTGATCACCTCGAGGCCGAGGTTGTAGACCAGCTCGGTGCCGAGCTCGGCGACGTAGTTCATGCATCCCAGCAGCCGGGCCGTCTCCCGCAACTGCGACTTGTGACGGCCGGAGACCAGCATCACGTCGACGTTGCGGGCGTGGGCCGCCAGCAGGGCGCGCGCCGGCCTGAGCGTCAGCTCGTAATCGCTGTCGCGGAAGAAGCAGCCGAACGGCCCGACCAGCGTGCCGTCGATGTCGGTGTAGATGACGCGAGTGGGAGTGAGGTTGTCGCGCAGCCAGTCGAGGTTCTTCACGACGCTCTTCCGCTCGGCCACCTCTCGGACGTACGCCGCGCTCTGTTGGGGGTCGGCGGCGCCGGCGGACGGCAACTTCATACCTGCTCCCCTGAGGTCAGCGACCTCGGCTTGCTGGCCAGCCTCAGCGCGCCCCCGACGATCAGCAGCAGCGCGGTGGGGATGAACAGCCAGTAGCCGGGACCGACGTGGACGACCAGCAGCTCCTTCGCTATCTGGCTGACCGCCAGCCCCAGGGCCTGCCCGATGATCGGCACGGACTGGGCGAGCTTCACCACGTTACCGATGATCGAGTTTATCTTATACCAGGCCCCCAGGAAGAAGATGACCTCGAAGATCAGGCAGTATATGCCCGCGCCCAGCGTGATGCCGCCGCGCGTCTGCACGAACCAGAGCCCGGCGATCATCGCCACCAGGACGACCACCATGCCCCACGCCCAGGGGCTCACGAAGAGCCCGTATTTCACCTGCGGGCTCTTGACCCCCAGCACTTTGCCGATTCCCAGCACGTCCTTGATGCCGACGCTGATCCAGTCGAGGCCGAAGACCGCGATGACAAAGAGGAGGATGCCCGCGGCCGCGAGGTAGTCCCCCACCTGCGTCATGGGAGGCAGGTACTTGCCCCTCAACGGCGAGGCGATGAATCGCACGAACCGGTTGCCGCCTTCGCGAGCCACTTCTTCTTGCATAACTCCCGCCCCGCTTGATTACCCGTCTACTCGCCCAGGCCCCTCGCCGCCCGGTACTCCGGGATGGTGGCGATGGGCGGACGCTCTACGATTTTCACTTCCACCTGCTCGAGCGAGTAGGATGTCCCCTCGTGCCTTATCGTATTGTAAACAGAAGGCAGGTCCACTTGCAGCTCCACCTTGCCGTCGGTCTCCAGGCGCTTGAAGAGCGTCTGCATTATTCCGAACGACATCTTCGAAAGCGCCGGTATCTGCTGGTTGTGGTGGATGCGCACCTCCACGTCGGTCTGCGCGATGGCCCCCTGGCCGTAGGAGTCGAGGATGTCCAGCAGCAGCCCGGCCTCCACGCCGTATCCGGTGAAGAAGGGGACGCTCTCGAGGACCGAGCGCCGTCCCGCGTACTCTCCCGAGAGAGGCTGAACCAGGCCCGCCAGCTCCGGGTAGAAGAGGTTGAACATCGGGCGCACGGTCAGCTCGGTCACCCGCCCTCCTCCCGACGGCCTCAATTCCGCGCCTTCCTTGAGCGGCCTCTCGTAGAAAGCTTTGACGTATCCGACTTCCGGCTGCGCCAGCAGCGGGCCGACGAGCCCGTAGACGAACCGCGGGTGCATGTTCTCGATATCCGAGTCGACCCAGACGATGATGTCGCCCTCCAGCGCGAACAGGCTTTTCCACAGCGCCTCGCCCTTGCCCGAGGCCGGCTCCACGCCGGTCAGTATCTCGTCGTCGAAGAAGACCTGTGCCCCCTCGGCGCGCGCGGCCTCGATGGTGCCGTCGCCGCTGCGCGAGTCGATGACGCAGAGCTGGTCGATGAGGCTGTGCCGCTCGACGAGCTCTTCGCGTATCACCCTCAGGCACTGGCCCACCGTTTCGACCACGTTCATGGTGGGAAGGCAGACGCTCACCTTCAGCCCCTGGCTCTCCTTGGAGCGCACCAGCGCGTCGATGTCCGCGTACTCGGAGTGGTGATGCGTGTTTGCCTTGAACCAGGAATCGAGCTCGGGCACGGTCATACCTCCCGCCTATCCACTATGGGCTTCGCCTTGCCGGCTCCCCTCTCGAGGGTGTTCGGCTCGACCAGACTGACTGACGCCCTGACGTTGAGGGTGCCCTTGAGGTGGCCCTCCACCTTCTCGGCGAACTTCCTCATCACGCGGGTGTCGTCGCTGAACACGCCCTCGGTGGCCTCGACCTGTATCTCCAGCCGGTCGAGCTCCCCGGCCCTGTCGATGACTATCTGGAAGTGCGGGGCGATGCCGTCCACCTCCAGCAGCGCTTTCTCCACCTGGTTCGGGTAGACGTTTACGCCGCGGATGATGAGCATGTCGTCGGTGCGGCCCAGTACCTTGGCCATCCTGCTGTTGCGTCTGCCACACTCGCACGGCCCGCGCTGCAGCACCGTGAGGTCGCCGGTCCTGAACCGGACGACCGGGACGGCCTCTCGCGTGAGCGTGGTCAGGACGAGCTCCCCCTGCTCCCCTTCCGCGAGCAGCTCGCCGGTGGACGGGTCGATGACCTCGGCGATGAAGTGGTCGTCGGCCACGTGCATGCCGCGCTTGAGCTCGCACTCGCCGGACACTCCCGGCCCCACCACCTCGGACAGGCCGTAGTTGTCGGTCGCGATCATCCCGGTGGCTGCCTCGATGCGCTCGCGGATACCCTCGCTCCAGGGCTCGGCGCCGAAGAGCCCCACCCGCAGCGAGCTCGAAGAGAAGTCGAAGCCGCGCGCCAGCCCCGCCTCGGCCAGGTGAAGCGCGTAGGTCGGAGTCGCCACCAGCACGCTGGTCTTCAGGTCCCGCATCAGCGTGAGCTGCAAGTCGGTGTTTCCGCCCGATGCGGGCACCACCGTCGCACCGACCTTCTCCAGGCCGTAGTGCAGACCGAAGCCGCCGGTGAACAGGCCGTAGGTGAACGATATCTGCGCCACGTCGCTCTCGACGACCCCGGCGGCCGTAGCGAACCTCGCGACCAGCTCGGCCCAGGTGTCGATGTCGGCACGCGTGTAGCCGACCATGGTGCGGCTGCCGGTCGTCCCCGAGGACGCGTGCAGCCTTACCACCTTTTCGATGGGGACGGCGAGCATGCCCAGCGGATAGTTGTCCTTGAAATCCTGTTTGCGAGTGAACGGGAGCCTGGCGAGGTCCTCGATCCCCCTGATGTCCGACGGGGCCAGGCCGGCCTCGTCCATCCGCTTGCGATAGGGGGTGTCGGCTTCCCAGATCCTTGAGAGCGTCCGGTCGAGCCTCTCCGACTGCAGGGCGGCGAGATCGTCCCCCTCCAGTGTCTCCATCGGCTCGTTCCAGATATTCATGGCTGTCTACCGATTCTCTGAGAGCTCGCGACCGACGAGGAAGGCGTTCCTGTTCGCCTCGACGGCCTTGGCCTTGACGAGCTTCTCGATCACCGCGAGCCACTCGTCCACCCCCACCGGCAACGCGAGGCTCAGGATGCCCAGCAGGACGGTGTTGGCGGCCCTGGCGTCCCCCGCCTCGGCGGCTATCGTCGGCGCGTCCACGATGATGCTGTCCGGCCACAGGGAGATGATGCGCTCCTCGGCGTCGGCGGGATACTCCGACGTCCCCTGGAGGACCGGAAGGGGGTCCACTCGGGTCCTGGAGGCGATGACCTTTCCCTCCGCCGCGAGGAACTCGAGGTTCCTCAGAGTCTCCAGCAGCTCTGTCCCCAGCAGCGCGTCGGCCTCGCCCATCGGCACCAGCGGGCTTGCGACCGCGTCCCCGAACCGAACCATGCTGATGACGCTGCCGCCTCTCTGCGCCATGCCGTGGACCTCGCTGGTCTTCACGTCGTAGCCGTGGGCCACCAGCGCGTTGGCCAGCAGGTTGGCCGCCAGGATCGTGCCCTGGCCTCCAACTCCCGCCAGCACCACGGACCGCGTCGGCTTTCCTGACCCTGTCTCACTTTGATCGCTCATCTGGAGTCTCTTCCTTAGGGGGCCTTCGGCCCTATCCGACTTTTATAGCCTCGCGGCGGCACACCTGCGCGCAGACGCCGCACCCGGTGCACGCGTCCGCCAGTATCGTCACTTCTTCACCGCGCTTCACCAGCGCGGGGCAGGCTATCCTCATGCACAGCCCGCAGTCGTTGCACTCCTCGCGCGAGATGGCGTACGGCTCGCGCCTGGTCCTCTCGCGAAGCACGCAGGCCCGCCTCGAGATGACCACCGACGGCGCGTCCCGGTCCATCTCCTCGGACAGCACGCTCCTGCACTGCTCCAGGTCGTAGGGGTCTACGACCCGTACGTTCTCGATCCCCAGCGAGCGCGCCAGCATCTCGATGTCGACCGTGACGGTGGGTTCGCCCTGCAGCGTAATGCCCGTGCCGGGGTGGTCCTGGAAGCCGGTCATCGCGGTGGTGCGGTTGTCGAGGATGACCACGGTGTATCTGCCGCGGTTGTATGCCATCTCCATCAGGCCGGTCACGCCGCTGTGGAAGAACGTCGAGTCGCCCAGTACCGACACCACCATGTGCGTGCCGCGCTCCTCTTCCTCGCTCTCTCCGAGCTCGAGCTCCATGGCCTTCTCCAGCCCGTGCCCCATGGTGACGCTCGCGCCCATGCAGACCTGGCAATCGTGGGCCGAGAGCGGCGGGAGGACGCTCAGCGTGTAGCAGCCGATGTCGCCCGCGATGATCGCCTTCTGCCGCGCCAGCGCATACATTATTCCCCGGTGCGGGCAGCCCGCGCACAGGATCGGCGGCCTCGCGGGAAGCCCCCCCACGTGGGACGGATGGGACGCCGTATGGGAGCCGGTAGCTTTCGCGAGCTCGGGAAATGCATCCCGGACGTTGTCGACGTTCAGCTCGCCGACCCTGGGGACGCCGGACTTTCCCTTCGGATAGAGCCCGAGCGACGCTACCGTCTCCTCCATGTAAGGCTCGAGTTCCTCGACGACGTACACGTCGCTGAACTGCTCGCAGAACTCGGAGATCAGGCCCCTCGGCATCGGGTTGGTCATGGCGAGCTTGAGGATGCTCACACCCGGGAACGCTTCCTTGACGTACTGGTAAGCGACGCCGGCCGTGATCACCACCGCATCGCCCGCGCCCCGCTCCGCGCGCTGGAACGAGAACTCGTTGGAGTGCTCCTCCATCTCGGCCAGCCGCTCGACCATGATGGGATGCCTCAGGCGCGCGTGCCCTGGTATCATGACCCGCTTGACCTCGTCCTTGCGGTAGGGGATGCGGACCGGCTTCTCGGCGGCGGAGCGCTCCACCAGGCTGCGCGAGTGGCAGACGCGGGTGGTCAGCCGGAGCATGACCGGCGTGTCGTAGCGCTCGCTCATGCGATAGGCCTCGCGGGTGAGGTCGTACGCCTCCTGGCTGTCCGACGGCTCGAGCATCGGCACCTTGGCGGCCTTGGCGTAGTAACGGTTGTCCTGCTCGTTCTGCGAGGAGTGCATCCCGGGGTCGTCGGCGTTGGCCACCACCAGCCCACCCGACACGCCGATGTAGGGAAGCGTGAACCAGGGGTCGGCGGCCACGTTCAGCCCGACGTGCTTCATCGCCGCCAGCGAACGGACGCCGCCCAGGCTGGCTCCCACCGCCGCCTCCAGGGCGACCTTCTCGTTCGGCGCCCACTCGGCGTAGACGCCCTCCTGTTTGGAGAACACTTCAAGTATCTCGGTCGAGGGGGTCCCCGGATAAGCCGAGGCGAACAGCACCCCGGCGTCCAGCGCCGCCATCGCCACGGCCTCGTTGCCTGTCATCAACTTACGCTCTGCCATCTCTCCTCCGAGGATCGGGAATGCAAAATGGGGGTCAAACCTCTTTTTTGCATTATGCAAAAACTGTCGGGTCATATGTCGTTCGCGGCGACGCGGGCGGGCGCCGGGCACCACGCGCGCCTTCGCGGACAGGACCAACAAATATTAGCCCAACGTTTCGAGCGCAGGCAAACGCTCTCGACTGTCGCATCTTTGTGTAATGGTATAATCCCTGCCATGGGTGAACCTCAGCAAAACGGGCGCAAGGGTGATGACGACGCACTCGTGGCCCGGGCGCAGGACGGTGACCTCGCCGCCCTCGAGCAACTGTTCAATACTTATCGAAACCAGGTGTTCTCGCTGGCATACCGGATGACCGGGAACGTCTGCGACGCGGAGGACCTCTGCCAGGAGATATTCCTGCAGGTCATGCGCAAGGTCTCCTCTTTCCAGGGCCGTTCCTCTTTCTCCACCTGGCTCTACCGGGTGTCAATGAACCGTTCCAGGGACTACTTGCGTCGAAAGAAGAGAAGCCCGGAACTCTTGAGCCAGGAAGGCGACCCGCCCGAGCCACGCGAGCCGGGCGCGGCCAACGCGGGAGGCCTCGAGAACGTGGCCATCGCATCGGAAGCCCAGCGCCTTGTCCAGACAGCCTTGATGGAACTGCCGCTGTCCTTGCGCGAGCCGCTGGTGCTTCACGAGCTGGAGGGCCTGCAGTATCACGAGGTCGCGAGCCTTCTGCGGCTTCCCGTCGGGACCGTCAAGTCCAGGATATTCAGAGCGAGGATAAAACTTGCTGAGGTTCTTGAGCCACATAAGGAACAATGGCGATGAGCGTTCCGTCTAACCGGGGGATGGAGGTAGGAAGATGAGTTGCCGCCGGTTCAGGAAATCGCTAATCGAATACGTAGATGGAGAGCTTTCGGGCGAGCGGAAGGACGCTGTCAGAGAGCACCTCGACTCCTGCGAGACCTGCAAAGCGGCCGTTGAGAAGCTCGAATTCTCCGCCAACGCGCTCTCCTCTCTGGAGGTGGTCAAGATGCCCGAGCCCTCCGCGGAGAGGATCGCGGCCGTCCTGCGCACCTCCGCCGATTCGGCGAGGCCCGCCTTTCACTCGCTGACTTCCAGGCTCGGTTTCTTCACCTCGGTGCGCGGGCTCGCCTCGGCGGGAGTCGCGGCCGCGCTCATCATCGGCATCGCGATCGTGTTGATCACCTTCGGGGGCTCAGGGCAAGTAGGACAGAACCGACTCGCGACGGGCAGCATGCCGGGCGGCACGACCCCCGCAACGGCGTTCAGCACCAGCCCTGGCCAGCAGAAGACGAACCCGGACCTGGTCCCCAGCGGGATCGCGTCCATCATGCCCGCGGTCAAGGTCACCAACACCAACTACGACGATAAAGCCCTTCGCAGCACCTTCGAGAACATGGATATCAAGAAGCAGATAGCCGACAACTACACCATGGCCCACGCCATCAACTACTGCGATATGTACAAGAGGAAGATGGCGGACATGATGGTCAACGCGGGCCAGGACGGCGCGATGCTCAAGGCGATGATCACCTACATCGAGAGCAGTGAGCCCGTCCTACTCCCCTACTACGCGGAGAGTGCCAACTACACGGGAGTGCACGTATACATCATCGGGTTGGCCGGGCCGCGCCGCACCGCGAAGTCGGAAAAGCTGACCAGGACCGAGGTCTGGGTGATGAACCCGGCGAAGTTCGCGGCCAGCCCCGATTCCAGCATCGTCTACTTCCTGGAGCAGAAGTAACTAGCGCTCCTTGACCCTCTTCGACAGCCACGAGATCCACGCGTCCACGCCTTCGCCGGTCCTGCACGACATCTTGAATATGACGATCTTGGAGTTCATCTTGAGGACCGTGTCTTCCAGCGCTTCCATGTCGAAGTCGGTGTGGGGTATCAGGTCGATCTTGTTCACGATGAGCACGTCGCTCTCCGAGAACATCAGGGGGTACTTGAGCGGCTTGTCGTGGCCCTCGGCCACCGACAGGATCATCACCTTGAGGTCCTCGCCGAGCTTGAACTCGGCGGGGCAGACCAGGTTGCCCACGTTCTCCACTATCACCAGGTCGACGCCTTCCAGGTCCAGCCGGATCAGCGCGCGATTGACCTGCTTCGCCTCCAGGTGACAGGACCCGCCCGTGTTTATCTGGATGGCCGCGACCCCGGTGGCCGCTATCTTCTCTGAGTCGACCTTGCCAGCGATGTCTCCCTCGATGACAGCGGACTTGAGCGACCCCTTGACGCCCTCGAGCGTCCGCATGATGAACGACGTCTTGCCCGCTCCCGGGCTCGCCATCAGGTTCACCATGAAAGTGCCGTTCTCGTCCAGCAGCGCCCTGTTCTCGCGGGCGATTATCTCGTTCGCGTCGAATACTCCCTCAAGGACCTCAATCTCCATCGTCACGAGCCTCCTAATTGATCTCTATCGATTCCACCTGGAACTCACGGCCCGATATTATCTCGGACTCGACCCCTTCGCAGTCGGGGCACCTGAAATTATATTCTACGACCTCGAACTCCTTGCCGCAGACCGGGCAGCGCGCGAGGAGCTTGGTGTGCTTGAAGTTGAGCTGCGCACCTTCGGCGATCGTACCCTTGCCGATGATCTCGAAGTAGAAGCGGACCGAGTCCTCCATCACGGTGCTCATGTCGCCCATTACCATGTTGATGGCGGTCACCTCCGTGGCCTTGTTGGCCTCGGCGTGCCGCAACACCACTCCCAGCATACTCTCGGTCACCGACAGTTCGTGCATCCTCGCCTCTCCAATCGTCGCGTTAAAGTGAAACAGATATCGTGGAAAATGGAAATGCTGCGCTCCTTTTACGGCACCTGCTCGCGCCTCCCGGTCCCAAGCATTATGCCCTGTTACCCGTAGGTTTCTTGCGATGCGGAAGCCTGAGATTCTGCCGCCACCTGGGGTTCGTTGCCCGATAAGCGAGGCCGAGGAAGACAAATGTGAGATACCCATAGAAGAGTAGCTTCAAAGCGAGCATGCCGGCGTCGTCGCCTATCACAAGCCCGTGGGCAATAGCGGTTACAAGGATCACGTAATTCAGAAGGTGAATCAGCCTCCAGGAACTCGCGAACCTCCTGAACATCAGAGCGGTGCTGATTGTAAATATCAACAAAACGAGAACGATCGGACCGGCGATGAAGAACGTACGGCTGTCCGTCGAGAAATGCTCGCCCAGTTTCGGGATGAGGAGCACGAAGTGCGTCAGGGCGAACGCGAGACCGATGAGCCCGAGGGCGATGTGTAACCTACCTAACCTGGCCGGTTTGAAGACACGGATTAGGAGAGGCCGGAAGCTGCCAATCATCACCTCAAGAAAGAGGAAGCTGACGGCCAGGAGAGCCGCAAGGCTGCTCATTACCGCGAGGGTATTCTCAGCATTCGCAAAGATTGTCCCATAGCGATGGGCGAGGAGACCGAAAGGAGCAGCCAGGATGGCAAGCGCTACGGCCGTGAGGAGAAATGCGGCAATCCTTCTCTTCTGTGTACTAAGCTGCTCAGCCATTACCTGACATCTTCCCCGATCCGCCTTGCAACATCGTGATTTACCGGTATTCCCAAGATGGCCTCCACTTACGCCGATACTTCCCTTCCAGTCACGCCTGTCCTGTACTCTTGACCGGCGTTTGCCGTACGCCCGCCAGCATGGTTGATCTTCGAAATGTCGATCTGCAACACGCTGCAGGCAAACGGACAACACCGGGGTTCGATCCCTACATCTGCATCCAGAACCCGGGAGACACCGACGCGGCGGTGAGTATCACCTACATGAAGGGTGACGGCACCACCGACACCCAGACGCTCAACGTGGGCAAGAACTCACGCTCGACCGTCAACGTGAGAGATAAGCTGGGAACGGGAGACGACGCCTCCCACGACTTTTCCGCCAGGGTGGAGTGCACCAACGGGGGAAAGATAATCGCCGAGCGTCCCATGTACTTCAACTACAAGGGTGCCTGGACCAGGGGACATGACGTGGTGGGAGCTCTCGCCCCCAACACTACCTGGTATTTCGCGGACGGGTATACGGGCTGGTAAGGGCGCCGGGCGTTCCACAATGACCTTGTTTATAAAGGACGATTCGAAGTAGTGGTTGCCGCGGTTCTGAAAACGAGATGCAAACCAAAATGCGTTTGCTGACAGGTGTCATGGCATCCTCATTTCGGCCCAGGAGAAACATCTGTCGACTCGCTTCGTCATGGAGGTCGCCTCTTTCTCAGTGCAGGCCCGTGACTCGTATTCAGCAAGCCCTTTCAAATCCACTATCTGGCGCATTTGATTAGTGGGGCTGGCAGCATCCGCCCCTTCGACGTATTCGAGATAGTCGGCAGCCTGTCCATGGTCCTGTCCTATGTAGTACTCGCCCGAATCCCTGGCCGTCAGAGCGTTGGCCATGAGAATCACCGCATGGACTCCATTGGTTCGTTTTGTATTTCTTAACCAAATGCTAGACCTCTTTTCCGACAAGAAGTCGCCCTTCGGAAAGGACCTCTTTGATTAGTGGAAGTCCTTGCCGCTTATGCGCCTCATATTCATTGTAACTGTAGGTAATGACATGGATGCCAACCAGATAGAGGCCGAAAGCTTCGCTTTTATTGCTAGCGAGTTTCTTCGTAATCTCCCCTTTCTTGACCCCGCTCTTCAAAACAACGAGTAGGTCGACATCGCTATTCTCCGTCTCCTCGGATCGCGCGACACTCCCATAGAGGAAGACAGCCTGAACATCTTTCTCGAGACCATCAAGCAAGCAGCCTACAAGGCTGTCGAGCAATCTTGATTCCCGGACGAAAAGGGGCTTCAGCATCTTTGAGAAGAGTATTGAGTCCGCAGGAATTTCGTATGTCGTGCTCGTTCCAACCCTTTTCCTCATGAGTGCCCCAACGGCGACAAGCTCGTTCAAGGACCTTATGCAGGACACGTGGCTCATGGCCAGCTCCCGGGCGATGCCTCTGCCTGTGATCACTGGGGAAGGAAAGAGAATAAGATGTCTGAGAACGCGAACGTGGTTCCTGTTGCCAAGGATATCGTCCAGCGGTCTAGTAATACGCATGGCGCCTCCTGCATCTGGTCCATTATTGGTACACGTGTACCTGTACCAGGGGATCTGCAATGCGTTGCAAGCCCAAACCGGATAACACGAGACGACACCAGACGGACTGGATAACACGAACGCCTTAGAACTTGAAAACCGTTAAGCCTAACGGCTCCGCGTTTGCGGCGGCGGCGCTACAACGCCAGGATCAGGAACACCAGGGCCGCGAGCGCGACGCGGTAGATGATAAACGGCAGCAGGGTGTGGCTCTTCAGGTACTTGAGCATCAACCCTATGGCCACGAAGCCCGAGATGGCGGCGGTGATGAATCCGGCGAGGAAGACCCCGGGCCCGTGCGCCGGGAAGCCGTTCTTGGCCAGCTTGAACGCTTCGTAGATGCCGGAGCCGGCGATTATCGGGCCGGCCATGAGAAATGCGAAGTGAGCCGCCGCCTCTCTGTCGAGCCCGTCCAGCATCCCGGCAGAGATCGTGACCCCCGAGCGAGAGACTCCGGGCGCGAGCGCCAGGATCTGGGCGAACCCCACTACCCCGGCGTCCCTGGCATTGATCTTCTTGAACCCGCGGTTCCTTTTGCCGTAGACCTCCGCCGCCGTCATGAAGGCCGCGCCCAGAAGGAGGCAAATCGCCACGGCGGCGGGCACCCGCAGGTGGTCCTCGATGACGTTGTTGAGAAGCGCGCCGGCGATAGCGGCCGGAATGCTCGCAAGGACCAGCAGCCAGGCCATCCTGGAGGTGAAGTCCCAGTCGGCGGGGCGGTGCTTGAAGCCCCTGAAGAAGCCCTGGATGAGCTTGATCCACTCGTGCCTGAAGAAGACCAGCAGGGCCAGCAGCGTGCCGAGGTGCAGGGCCACGTCGAAAGCGGTGCTGACGCCCTTGGTCGCCACGAAGGTGTTCCACCCGAACAGCTTGGGGATGAGCACCAGGTGGCCGCTGGACGAGATGGGTATGAACTCTGTAAGGCCCTGCACGATACCGAGCACGGCTGCCTGCAGGATCAGAACCATTCTTCTCCTAGTGCTGTTGCGCTGTCAGACTCCTCGCCCTACCGCGTCGGCGCGAGCGTCCTCTCCAGGAACTGCTGGTACTCGTAGAGGGCCGCAAGCGTCTTGGCTCCCCTCTCCGGTGACGGGTATATCACGACCTCGCTCTGCCTCGCCAGCATCGGCGTGATCGAGCCGGACGTCGGGAAAGATACCGCGATTATCGGCTTGCCGGTCTCCTCCATCAGCCTGAGGACCTCGCTGCGGTAAGCCTCGTCCGTCTTCTGCAGCTCCTTGATAAACTCCGGGGTGATGACCCTGGGCTTGATCCGCTCGCTGTCGATCTCCTCGGCAAGCGGCCCCTCCAGCACGAACGACTGGAACGAGGAAGTCGCCCCCATGGTACCGAGGCTGATGATCGAGTCGACACAATTGCAATGGGCGACTATCTCCAGGCTGCGGAAGTGCACCGACAGGTCCAGCGTGCCCACCAGGTCCACCGGGTTGCCGCGGCTCCAGTAGGGCGGCAGCACCGAATCCAGCTCTTTGAGCGTCTCTTCGGGGAACTCGACAAGCTCCAGGCCGTGCTCCGCGAGCGCGTCCGCGGTGACGACCCCCCAGCCGCCTCCCCATGTGAGCACTCCCACGCGCTTGCCCTTCGGTGACGGGATCGCGGCGAACGCCTTGGCGATGTCGAGCATCTCCTCGGTGGTGTCCGCCTCGATCATACCGGTCTGCTTCCTCACGCCCTCGAAGACCGCCTCGTCGGCGGCGAGAGCGGCGCTATGGGAAGCAGCGGCCTTGGCGCCGGCCTTGGTCTTGCCGGCCTTCAGCACCACGATGGGCTTCTTGGGGGAAGTCTTTCTGGCCACCTCGATGAACCGCCTGGCCGCGCGCAGGCCTTCGATGTACATCAGGATGACCTCGGTCGCGGGGTCGTCCGCGAAATACTCCAGGTAGTCGGCCGCCTTGAGGTCGGCCTCGTTGCCGATGCACACGAACCGGGAGAAGCCGACGCCGAGCGCCTTGCCCAGAGACAGCATCTGGGTGCCCAGGTTGCCGCTCTGCGCGGCGAAACCGATCTTGCCAGCCACCGGGCGTACCGGCGGCATCAGCGCGTGCAGGCTGACGGGACCGGAGTAGACCCCCATCGTGTTGGGGCCGACCAGCCGCATCGACGACCCTTCGACGATCGCGGTCATCTCCTTCTCGAGCACGGTGCCTTCTCCGCCGGTCTCGCTGAATCCTCCCGAGATGACGATGCAGGTCTTGACGCCCTTGGCGACGCACTCCTTGATCACCGGCACGACGTGCTGCGAAGGGATGGTCACCACGGCCAGGTCTATCTCGTCGGGAATGTCGAGGACCGACTTGTAGACCTGCCGGTCGAAGATCTCGGTCTCCTTGGGGTTGACCGGGTAGAGCTTGCCCTTCCAGCCGCCCGCGAGGATGTTCGCCGGCACTATGTAGCCCCACTTCATCTTGACGTTGCTCGCCCCGATTATCGCGATCGACCGGGGCTCGAATAGATACTGCAGTTCTTCGCTTATGTTCTCGCTCACTTCAACCTCCGTTAAGGGTTAACGCTGTCCTGGCCGGTATCGACCGGGCACAGCCGTCTCGGGCACGGCTCTCCCCGGTTGGCATGGGCGGTGCGCCCTCCCGAGCTCATGGCCGCTCGTGCGACCGGCTCAAGAACAAGAACTCCTGGTTATGTCGCGGTATTTGCGACGGAGGCCGGCCACGAGCCGCATCGCCTCGAACACGATGTCCTTGCTCATCTTCGACTCTCCCTCGGCGCGGTCGGCGAATATTATGGGGATCTCGAATATGTCGAACCCCAGTATCGTGCACACGTACGACAGTTCCACCTGAAACCCGAAGCCGGTGGCCGAGATCCTCGAGAAATCTATCTTGCGGATCACGTCAGCCTTGTGGCACCTGAAGCCGCTGGTGGTGTCGTGCATCTTCACCCCAGTGAGGAGCCTGGTGTAGATGCTCCCGCCGCGGCTTATGACCTTGCGCGACATTCCCCAGTTCACCGTTCCTCCGCCCTCGACGTACCTCGAGCCGATGACCACGTCGTGGTCCGGCGCCGCCGCCAGCATGTCGGCCAGGTACTTCGGGTTATGGGAGAAATCCGCGTCCATCTCTATGATATAGTCCGCCCCCATGCCCAGGGCCACCTCGAAACCGTGCCTGTAGGCGGTCCCCAGACCAGCCTTTCCGGGGCGGTGCTCCACGTGGATGCTGTCGAACTCCTCAGCGAGCCGGTCCACGATCTCACCCGTGCCGTCCGGCGAATTGTCGTCGATCACCAGCAGCGAGAGCCCCAGGTCGAGCCCCATCAGGGTGCGCGCCATCTTTTCCATATTCTCGCGCTCGTTGTACGTCGGCATCACTATGACCGGTAGCATCATCACCCTCTCTCGTGCGCGGTCAGCGCCTTCAAGATATTTCAAGCGTCCTGAAGGGTCAAGCAGAGTGGCGGGTTCTTGATGGGGCGCGGCGGGCTATTGCTTCCAGCCGTACATGCCCACCAGAGGGACGAACACGCAGGAGCCAACCTCGTCAGTCTTGTACTCGGAGCCGTGCCGCGTGATCACGGTCAGCATCTGCATCGAGCTCGGGCCCACGGGTATCACCAGCCGTCCGCCGTCGGCGAGCTGTTCGACGAGCGCCTGCGGGACGCCGGGCGAGCCGGCCGTCACGATTATCGCGTCGAATGGAGCCTGGGTCTTCAAGCCCTTGCTGCCGTCGCCGACGACCACCTCGATGTTCTTGAAGCCGAGCTCGTCGAGGCGCGTTCGGGCCTGTTCGGCCAGCCACTCGATGCGCTCGATGCTGTAGACCTCGCGAGCCAGGAGTCCGAGTATGGCCGCCTGGTAGCCGCTGCCCGTCCCCACCTCCAGCACCTTCTCGTCACCCTCCAGCCCGAGGAGCTCGGTCATCCACGCCACCATGTAGGGCTGGGATATGGTCTGTCCCTCGCCGAGCGGGAGCGGCGCGTCGTCGTAAGCCTTCCCGCGCCTGTCACTGGGCACGAACAGGTGCCTGGGGACCCGACGCATCGCCTCGAGGACCCGCTTATCGGAGATCCCCCGCGACGCCATCTGCTCTTGCACCATGCTATCCCGAAGGCCCTGGTAGTAGTCGCTCGTGCGGTTCTCCGGCATATACACGCTCCATTGTGCTTCTGCGGTGACAGCAAAGGAGGCGGACCGGGGTCCGCCTCGATGTCTCAGCTTTCCGGGCGCGGCGATCAGGCTTTCTTCTCGCTGCCCTCGAGCTCATCGGTGCTCTTGTACATCTTGAAGATCTTGGTCAGCCCGGTGATCTTGAATATGCGCAGGATCTTCTCCTGGTTGCATATTATGCCGAGCTCTCCGTCGTGCTGCTTGACCCTTTTGAGGCCACCGACAAGGACTCCCAGCCCGGTGCTGTCGAGGAAATCGACCTCGTCGAGATCGACCGCTATCTTGTAGCGACCTTTCTCGACCGCGTCCACCACGGTCTCCCTCAGCGATGGCGCGGTGTATATGTCGACCTCGCCCTTGAGCTTGATCACGGTGTGATCTCCGACTTCGCGTGTCGAAACTTCGAGTTCCAAGTTGCCCTCCTGGTTAGTATCCCTGCCGGGGGGTCTTAACAGCTCAGCTCGGCAGTACAGCTAGGACTTCTGCGGCCTGGGCCTCTTCACGAGATTACCGCAGTGCGGACACTTGACCTCTTCGTCCCCCGCCTCGAACGTCACCCGGTTCCCGCAGTTCGAGCACCGGATGCGCTGAATTTCTTCTCCTACGATCTCGTGTCCGTGAGGACCGTATCTGGCCAACTTCTGCACCTCCGATCGATATGCACAGGCCTATCTTCTATGCTTTCGCGCATTTTCCTACCCGCGCGGCAATTATACTACAGCCTCTGTTCTGAGAGTCGGTGAAAGCAACACTGGCTTGAGCTGCTTCGGCTCCTCGGCGCCGGCTACCTGCCCTGCTGTAACTGCCGGGCGAGTTGGTCCCTGGGACTCACCGACCCCGTCTTCGTGTTCACCACCCAGGAGACCCAGTGGGACTGGCGCCCCACCTCGAACACGTACGAGACCACCCAGGTGTCCGCGCCCGTCTGCTCCGCTCCCCAGGTGGGCCGGAAGCCTTCGTTTACCACCTTGGTCCCGGTGGACCTGATGAAGTTCAATATGCCGGAACCGATAGTCACGTCGGTCCCGTGGATCGGAAGACCCTTGACGATCGAAATCGGCCTGGCCGCCTCGTGCTTGAACTGGAAGAGCCCGATGGTGAGCACTATCGCAAGGGAGAGCACCGCACCGCCGATAAGCAACGGTGTGCGCCATCGCCACATGCCGGCGCGCCAGCCCTCTTTGACATCGGCCGTCTTCCTCGGTTCCAACTTCGCCCTCCGCAGGCTAGAGAAACAGTCTCAATAGTATAGCGTTCCGCAATCCGCCTTTTTTGATGTGGAAACAGCCATGCGCTAGAATTACCTTCTCAGTGGGGCCGTAGCTCAGTTGGGAGAGCGCATCCCTCGCACGGATGAGGTCAGG
>DAIQAV010000026.1:0-17809 GCA_036781505.1 Candidatus Anoxymicrobiaceae bacterium
CTTGTCCATCGTGCGCCAGCGGTCGGCGAAGTACATCGGGCGCTCGGCGACCACCGGGACCTTGTTGGTCGAGACGACCTTCATGCTGACGTCGCCGCTGTTGTCGTCGCGCCTGCCGATGCCGAGGCTGCCATCGTGGACGGGTATGGTAACCCGGCTGTGCACGCCGATCTCGATGCCGTTCTTCGCCTCGGTCTGGTTGTCGCCGCGGAAGTAGGTGACGTCGACCTTCGCGGCCGCCTCGCCCGGGTTGGCTAGACACAGGTAGGTGTCGAAGCCCTGCCGGGTGCACCCTTCGGCGAAGTACCACTGCTCCGCCGGCTCGGGGGCGCCCACCACCGCGGTGCCGCCGGTCCAGAACGGACGGTAGGTGAAGTAGCTGGTGCGCTCGGCGACCACCGGCTGGAGCGAGCTGACCTTGAGGCTGAAGTCGCCGCTGGAGTCGTTGTGCCTCCCGATGCCGAGGTTGTCATCGTGCGCCGCGACCGTGAACCTGCTGCCGGCCTTGACGGCGATTCCCTTACGCTCGATGGACTTGCCGTCGCCGCAGAAGTAGTTCAGATCGACGGTGGCGTCGCGCTTGCCCGGGTTGGCGATGCAGACGTAGGTGTCGAAGCCCGAGCGCGTGGTGCCCTCTGCGAAGTACCAGTCCTTCTCGGGTGCGGCCGCACCGACCACATCGTGGCCGCCGCTAACAGACCCGGCGTAGTTGAAGTAGGTGGCGCGCTCCGCGACCACGGGCGTGTCCTTGGCGGTACTGATCTTGAAGCTGAAGTCGCCGCTCGAGTCGTCGTGGCGGCCGATCCCCAGGTTGTTGTCGTGGGCCGCGATGGTGAAGCGGCTGCGCGGTTTGACCTCGATCGCTTTCCTGGAGACGGTCTGCCCGCTCACCAGGTAGTAATCGAGGTCGACCATGGCCGTCGCATCGCCGGGGTTCTGCACGCAGATGTAGGTGTCGAAGCCGCTGCGGGTGGTTCCCTCCGCGAAGTACCAGTCGCTCTGTGGCGCCGTGGCGCCCATCACGTCGTGGCCGCCGGTCCAGGCGCCCTGGTAGGTGAAGTACATCGGGCGCTCGGCTATGAGAGATTGCTCGCTCGAGACCTTGATCGAGACGTCGCTCTCGGCGGGGACCTCCGTCATGACGTTGACGGTGGTGCGGCTCGACGGAGCCAGCTCGTAGCTGCGCTTGACCGTCTCGCCCGTGCCCAGCATGTACTCGAAGTCCGCCCTCGCCGGACCGCTCGATGGGTTGAGCAGGCAGACGTACTCGGCGAAGCCCGACCGGGTCGTGCCTTCGGCGAAGTACCATGTTTTCGCCGGCCCGCCGGCCCTGCCAAGCGTGTCCGAGCCCCCGTTGGGCGCGGCGTGCGCCAGTGCCGGCGTGATCACCAGCATCAAGAGGACGGCCAACGGCAGGGCTACGATTTTTTTCGTGCGGATTTTTCCCACCTGTCCTTTGTGGCGCGGTTGTTGCGGCTCCGCGGTATTTTATCCTATTTCCGAGGTTTCCGCGCGTTGCTTCGCTTCGCAGCGTGCGAAATGGGGGTCTTTCAAGAATAGTGTCAGACCACTTTCTTGAATTGCTCTGATAGAATTCGCCTGGGTGGAGAAAGGAGGGGCTTTGGAGGAGAGCAAGCTTCCGGAGGAGGGCGCCGCCAGGCGCAGGCCGATTGTCGAGGCGTGGAAGGAGTCCAGCAGGCCTCAGCGGGCGATGGTCGCGCTGATCCTGTTCTTCTATTTCCTCACCGCGGTGACGCACCTGGTAAGCTGGGGGATGCACAAGGCCTCGCTGCGCCCGGACGCGGTCGCGGCCGCGATGCTCTCGATGCTCGCGATCTGCATCTGGCACTCGTGGATCGTGAAAGGTCGCCGGCAGACCATCGCGTTCTTCCTCATCGCCTGGGTGGTCTCGTGGTTCTGCGAGTTCATCGGCGACAACTACGGCTGGTTCTTCGGCAAGTACAAGTACACCGGGACGCTGGGCCCGCGCGTGGGCGGAGTCCCGATCCTCATCATCGTCACCTGGTCGGTCATCATATACGCGGCCTTCATGCTCATCGACTGGCTCATCGGGCTCCGGGGGGTGCGCAAGGGCAACTCCTGGTGGGGCAAGGGCCTGTGGGCGGTGCTGATAGCGGCCGCGACGGCGACGCTGGTGTGCGCCTGGGACATGATGGTAGACCCGGACCGCGGTGCACAAGCAGCCATGGTGGTGGTGGCAGGGCGGCCCCTACCTCAAGGAGCTGGGTGTCTGGAAGGGCTCGGGCGGCGTGCCCATCGGCAACTTCGTGGGCTGGTGGCTGGCGCCGTTCTTCATAATCCTCATCTTCTACCTGGTATTCCAGAACAGGAACCTCATCTCGGAGAAGCTCGTCAGCGTAGTGCCCTGGCTGGTGTACGCCTACCTCTACTTCACAGTCGTCTTCGTCTGCCTGGAGATGAACTGGTTCGAGAACGGCATGAACCAGGTGGCGCTGATAGGGACGTTCACGATGATGCCGGTGATCCTGATCGCGGCGGTGAAGGCGGCCAAAGACTACTCATGAAAAATATGTACCAGGTACTTTTCATGGGTTTTCTTTACATCGGTTGATGACTTCTCGAGCATGAAAAAAATGGCGGGAAAAGTACCTGGTACATTTTTTCGTTACCGGTTGAGGATGTCGTCCAGGATCGGGCGCCTGGTTCCGATGAGCGCCGGTATCAGCCCCGAGAGCATCCCCACCGCGACGACGGTGAACGCCCTGAACAGGTAGTCCCAGGGAATGATGGAGAGCGACACGTCCCCTATCGGGATCTTGAACGGGAACGCCTTGAAGTACGGGAAGATGATGGCGAAGTACAGCACCGTCCCCATCGCCACCCCGAGGAACGAGTAGACCGCCGCCTGCAGCACGTAGGTCATCACCACCAGCGGGCTCCTCACTCCGATCGCGCGCAGGATGCCCACCTCCTGCCTGCGGTGAGTCACGTCCACGTAGATGATGATGAAAATAGTGACCGCCGCGATGAAGAAGCCCACCACAGTCATCAGCGCGTTGATGGTCACGAAACTGCTGGTGATCTCGCGGACCGAGCCGGCGAGCTGCTGCCAGGTCCGCAGGTTCCCCGTGACCCCGGCCGCCTTCATCTCGGCAACCAGCTTGTCCTCGTTCCCGCGGTGGTCGGCACGCACGACCACATCCGTCGCCTTGCCCTGCAGGGCGGGGGCTATCTGGTTGAGCGCCGCGTTGGTCACGAACGCCCTGTCGTCGGTCCCGTTGAACTTGGTCTTGAATACACCCCTGACGACAAACGGGTGGGACGTACTGTCCGTGATGACGTTGACCGTGTCGCCGACCTTGATCCCGTTCGGCGCGAAGTCAGTGTCGTTTTCCTTCTTGCCGGCGATAGAGTCGCCCAGGATGATGCCGTTGGTGTCACCAGGCTTCAGGTAAGAGCCGGCGGTCATCTTCTGCGAGACGGTGGTGGCCTTCTCCTGGGTGGTGGGGTCGATCGCCGTGACGTCGAAGTTGCCGCGCGTCCCTCCGAACTCGATCGAGCCCGGCAGCAGCGTCTCGGCGGCGGCAGCCTGCACCCCCGGCACTTTGTCTACCGCCTTCACCACCGCCGCGGGGTTGTCGATGAAGTCCGAGCCCTTGGCCGGCGTGATCATAACATTGCCGGTCCTGGTGTTGATGAGCTGGCTCTGGTTGCTCTCGACCACGCCGCTGAACAGCGAGTTGATGAAGAGCAGGTTGATGAAGGCGATCGCCATCAGGAAGACGATGAGAGCGAGCGTCCCCTTGTTGCTGTGCCGCACGTGCCGCACGATGAGGAAGAACGGGATGCGCTTGCTGGTCTTCATACGTGATTTTCCTCGTAGCTGATCTTGCCGTCCGAGAGGGTGATTATCCGGTTGCCGTAGATGGTCTCCTCGTGCTCGTGGGTCACCATCACGATGGTGTGCTTCTCCTCCTTGTTGAGGCGGTCGAAGACCAGCAGCACGTCCTGCGCCGACTCCAGGTCGAGGTTGGCGGTCGGCTCGTCCGCGAATAACACGTCCGGCTCGTTCATGAGCGAGCGGGCGATGGCGACCTTCTGCTGCTCGCCGCCCGAGAGCTGGCTGGGCAGGTGCGTGGTCTGCTCCTGGAGGCCGACCTGCGCGAGCATCTCGCGCGCCTTCTCACGGCAGACCTCCGTCTTCTCGATCATCATCGTGGGGAGCATCACGTTCTCGAGCGCGGTGAGCTCGGCGATCAGCGCGAACTCCTGGAAGATGTAGCCGAGGTCGCGCAGCCTGATCTCCGAGCGATCTTTCTCTCGCATCCCCGTGACCTCTTTGCCCGAGAGGTAGATGTGGCCGTCGTCGGGGGAGTCGAGGAGCCCCAACTGGTGCATCAGGGTGGACTTGCCCGAGCCGTTGCGCCCGGTGACGATGAGGAAGTCGCCTTTCTTGACGGTGAGAGACATGCCCCGGAGAGCCTTCACGCTCACCTCTCCGAGGTGGTAGGTCTTATGTATATCATCGACCAGGATTACGTCATCCGGCCCGGGTAATATTTCGCCTGCCATGTCCTACATTTTCGCCGTTCGCGTCACAAATCCAGTCTACTCCGCTCGGAAATCTGTCTGTATGACGTACCTCAAGGCTCGACCGGTTCTCCTGCTCGCGCGGGCGGCGGCCTACATCCCCTTGAACTCGGGCGGCCGCTTCTCCATGAACGACGTCACGCCTTCGACCACGTCCTGTGTTGCAACCGCGATGCCCTGTAGCGAGCCCTCGCGGTCCAGCGCGGTCAGCAGGTCCGAATCGAACGACTTGTTGAGCATGCTCTTCATCATGCCGATTGCCCGGGTCGGTCCGTTCGCCAGGTGCTCGGCCATCGCCATCGCCTCTTCCATCAGCTTCTCGTGCGGGACCACGCGGTTGACCAGGTGGAGCTCGAGCGCTTCCTGTGCGCTTATGTCCTCGCCGAAGAACATGAGCTCCTTGGCCTTGGCGAGCCCCACGGTCCGGGGGATGAAGTAGGTGCCACCAGCGTCGGCGATGAGCCCGCGGCGCACGAACACCTGGATGAACTTGGCCTGCTCGGAGGCGACCAGCAGGTCGCAGGCGAACGCCAGGTTGCAGCCGGCGCCGGCCGCGGTCCCGTTGATCGCGCCGATGATGGGCTTCTCCAGAAGCCACATCGCGCTGACCATCTTGGAGTACGCGAAGCAGGTGATCCTCATTCCCAGCGGGGTGAAGGCGTCCTCGCGCCCGCCTCCGCCGGTCAGGTCGGCACCGGTGGAGAAGCCGTCTCCCGCTCCGGTGAGGACCACGGCGCGGGTGGAGTCGTCAAACTGCAGTTTCTCGATGGTGTCACCAAGCGACTCGACCAGTGCGAAGCTCAGGGCGTTCTTCTTATGGGGCCTGTTCAGTGTGAGTATTGTGACGCTGCCCTTCTTTTCGATTATGAGCTCTTCCATGACGTGTTCCTTTCCCGCGCCTCGGTTCAGCTGACCCAGAAAGGATAACCTTTGGCCGCGCGCCGGACAAACGCCGCCGGGGCACGCGCGCGTTGCGGGGCCGGCCCGGCGCCGGTGGCGCGCCCATCTGTTAGAATGTCGAGCCAGGTAGACCGAACTGGAGGGTGTGAGCGTATGTCTTTGTTCGACAGGAAGATCACCGTGGATATCGTGGAGGAGGGCGACCGCTTGCGCCTGCGCGGCAGGCTCGAGGATACGCGCTCCGGTGTCGCGCTCCATCACATCGAGGTGGAAATGCTCATGCCCGTCTGGAGCGGCGAGATAGAAGAGATCTCCGGCGCGATGCCCAACCACCCGCTGGAGGAATGTGTAGAGAGCCTCGAGAGCCTGAAGGAGCTGCTCGCCCAGAGGATCGTGCCCGGCTTCAGCGAGGTCGTGAAGTCGAAGGTCGGTGGAGCGGCCGGCTGCACGCACATGGCTTCACTGATTATGAACATGGGGAACGCCAGCGTGCAGGGAAGGGGCGCGTACCTCCGGACTCACATGACGGGGCAGCAGGAGAGCGAGGCGATGAAATCCTACGCCGACGAGCTCAACCTGCTGGACAGTTGCGTCTGCTGGCGGGAAGACGGCCCGCTGATTCGGCGCTGGCGCAACCAACTGGGCCAGCCGTAGCTGATCGCGCCGTAACGCCGGCGTCCCGCCGGCTTCGCACAGTTGGTGACCACTCTGATCGGGTTGAGGCGCCTACTCCCCTTTGAACCGCGGCGAACGTTTGTCGAGGAACGCCTTCAATCCTTCGCTCGCGTCCGCGCTCCTCAAGGCCTTGCTTGTCATCTCGTTCATCGCGGCGCGCTCCGGCGCATCCGCCCCAGTGGCTCCCTCCCTGGCGATCGCCCGCAGCGCGCTCTTGTGGCCCTTCATAGACAGCGGGGCAAGCGAGGCGATGTCGCGAGCGAGCTCCATGGTGAAGCCCTCCAGCTCCTCGCCGCAGACGAAGTCGAGCATCCCCATCGCGGACAGCTCCTCGGTCTCGAAATACCTGGCGGTGTAGAAGAGCTTGCGCGCGGTGGCCAGCCCGTAGGTCGCGACGAACCTTTCGATGCCCTCGGGCGGGTAGACTATCCCGAGCTTCGCGGGCGGCATGCCCATCAGCACCTGGCCGCACCCGATGCGCAGGTCGCAGGCCGTGACCAGCTCGCAGCCGGCTCCCGCGGCGTACCCTCTGACCATCGCGATCACTGGGTAGGGAAACTCTTCGATGGATGCGATGGCGAGACGTAGAGGCCCCCCGGGGCCGATCAGCCGCTGGTTCTCCTCGGGGGTCGAGGCGGCCATGGCGTTCAGGTCCATCCCCACCGAGAACGCGTGCTCACCCGTCCCGCGGATGACCGCGCAGCGGGCCCCGCCCTCCTCGGCCAGCCTGTCGAGCTCGATCGCAAGCAGGCCCAGCAGGGACGCGGTAAGGGCGTTCCGCCGCTCGGGACGGTTCAGTGTCAGTACCGCAAACCCGGCTCTCTCTTCCACCATCAGCTCGGGGCTCTCGACCACGGCTCCTCCCCCCTCGATACGGACCATCTTATGATAGCGCATCGGTGCAAGGCGCTCGGCGAGGAGCTCACTTGATGGGGGCCAGGCGGTAGACGACGCCGGCCTGGTCGTCGGCGATGAAGGTCACGCCGTCGGCGCGCATGAGGATGCCGGTCGGACGCCCGAGCCTGCTGCCGTCGGGCTGCTGCCAGCCGGTGATGAAGTCTGAAGTACCCTGGTAGTTCCCCTGCTTGTCCAGCTTCACCCGCACCAGCTTGTCGCCGGTGGGCACGCTGCGGTTCCAGGAGCCGTGGAACGCGACGATGAGGTTGTACTTGTAGTCCGCGGGCCAGGCGTCAGACGTTACGAAGGCCAGCCCGAGCGGCGCGGAGTGGGCGGGGTAGTCGACATACGATGGCGTCATGCCCGCGCTGGGGTCCGCCGGGTTGGCCGGGTTGGGATCGAACTGGTAGTCGTGTACGTTTTTTCCGTAGGTCGTAGGCCAGCCGTAATTGTTGCCATCCTGGATGATGTTGAGCTCATCGGGAGGCAGGTTGTCGCCCAGGTAGTCCCTGCCCATGTCGTTGGCCCACACCTGCCCGGTGACCGGGTGCACAGTCATGAAGACCGAGTTCCGCAAGCCGGAGGCGAAGGGGCGCAGCCCGCTGCCGTCGGCATTGGCGATCAGGATCTTCGCGCGCAGTGGGTCGGTCTCGTAGCCGACGTTCACCGACGAGCCCACCGCGATCAGCATCTTCCCCTGGTTCGGCGGCGGGGCGAACATTATGGTGCGGGTTATGTGCTCCCCGTCCGCGGGCAGCGCGACCACCTGCCTGGGATTCGACGCCTTCATGGTGGCGGGGTCGTAGTCCCAGAGGGCGACGCGGGTCGTCTCGGCGATGTAGAGCTTGCTCGGATCGCCGGGGAGGAACGCCAGCCCGTGCGGGTGATCGAGGCCCGAGGCCACCACGGTCGTGCCGTCGGCCGCGCCGTTGTTGTCCTTGTCGGGCAGGGCCACCACGGAATCGTTTCCCGGCGTGCTTACGAGCATCGTACCTTTAGAGTCGAACACCATGACGCGCGGGCCGCCCAGGTTGCTCGCGAACGTCGACATCACGAAGCCGGGCGGAATGGTGAGAGGGAGGCCGGTGGAATTCTGAGCGGCCCGCGGCGCCCCCGGTGCGCTCGAGGGCGTCGAGGATGGTTTTTTTGTCGCCGTCTTTCTGGTGCCGCAGGAGCCCGCAAAAGCGACAAGCGCCAGCAACAGGAGCACTGACGTTACGTTGATGAGAGTCTTGCGATCGCGTTTCATCGCGGAGGTTCTTCAACAGAACAGGTTGCTATCCTGCGGAGAGCATGACAAGGGTCGAAATTCAAGAAAGGGGTCTGACCCTATTCTTGAATCTGCGTCAGCTCAAAAGTGAGGTTTGACCCCTATTTTGCGTCAGGATTTTGAGTGTGCGAGGTTGTCCCCCGAGCCATGCGTGCCCGCGCGCGGCGCCACCAGCCCGCCGAACTCCTCCTGGTCGAGGCACTCCTGCCTGCGGTGGGCGCGCTCGGCCTTGTAAGTGTGCTTCAGCTCGGACAGCCAGTAGCGGTTGCGGTCCTTCCATTTCATCAGCGTGCGGTGACCGTATATCCGTATGGCCATCTCTTGCCAGCGGAACCTGAACCCCAGCTTCCAGCACTGCGCGATCGAGTAGAACTTGCGCATCGCCTTGATGCCCCCTTCTTTCTGGAGCTGGAAAGGTGTCATCTTGGTGGGCCAGAAGACGACGTGGTGCCCGCTGAACTTGCTCCAGTCGTCGGAGAAGATCCTCTCATCGCGGCACATCTCGTCATAGGTCTCCGACCCCGGTATGGGGGTGAGTATCATGTACTGCACCGAATCGATCCCGGCCTTCTTGGAAAAGCGCACCGTCTCCCTGATGCTCTCCTTGTCGTCCTCGTCCGAGCCCATCACGAACATCCCGTGCACCTTGATCTTGTGCTTGTGGATGATGCGCACCGCGTTCTCGATGTCCTCGACGGTCTGTGCCTTCTTGTACGCCTTGAGGGTCTCGGGGTTCGCTGATTCGAGGCCCAGGTAGAGGAACATGCAACCCGTCTCCTCCATCAGCTGCATCAGCTCATCATCATCGACCACGTCCACACGCGTCTGGGCAGTCCAGCGCGGCGTGATGCCTTTCTCCTTCATCCGCCGCAGGAGCTCCTTGGTGTGCGAAGGGGCCGCGGTGAAGTTGTCGTCGTAGAAGAAATAGACCGCCTTGGGATACTGCTCGTAGAGCTCGGCGAGCTCGGCGATCACGTCCTCGGTGTCCCTGAACCTGTACTTGCGCCCGAACATGGACGTGACAGTGCAGAACTTGCAGTTGAAGGGGCAGCCACGCGAAGTCATGACCGGGATGATGGTCCTCTCGTCGAAGCCCTGGATGAGCGACAGTTTCGGCCAGGGCAGCGAAGACAGGTCGGCGTTCCACTCGCGGTCCGGGTTGTGCACGACGGCTCCGTCGCGCGCCCAGGTCAGGCCGGCGATCGCGGAGATGTCCGCGTACTCCGGCGAGCCGTTCAGATGCCTGACGAGCTCCACCAGAGTCTTTTCGCCCTCGCCGCGCACCACGAAGTCCGCGCCCTTCTCCATCGCTTCGTCGGCGAGGAACGAGACGTGCGCTCCGCCCATCACCACTGGCGCGTCCGTGACCTTCTTGATCCGCTCGACCAGCCCGTACGCGACGGGCGCCGTAGGTGTTATGGTCGATATGCCGACCAGGTCGGCGCTGGCGACCTCGTCCCAGTCGATCCTCGCGCACTCCTGGAAGTAGATCTTCACCGAAGCGCCCAGTTCCTGCTCAAGGACGGCGCCGAGCAGCGGCAGCCCCAGGCGCGGGAGCTTGTACCTGGAGAAGACGTGGAACCCCGGAGCCTTGGGCTCGATGAGGACGACGTTTTTGATCTCGCGCGTTTCAGTGGTATTAGTGGTATTCATTGAGCACCATCACCTTAATCCCCTTTGCCTGCTTCAGACCAGGGTCGCTTGTTACAAAGGCCGTGGCCCCCGATTCCTGCGCGGTCGCCAGCAGCAGGCTCTCGGTCGGGCCCATCTTGCTGGTGGCGCGGATCTCGGCCGCCCGCGACGCGATGCGCGGGTCGACGGAGACAGTCTCGAGGTTCGGCATCTCGTGGATGAGCACGCGGTAGAGGTCGGCGAGGTCGTCATCGCCCGCCTCGAGCGGCCGGACCATCAGCTCGGTCAGGCTGATCGACGATACGATCCCTTTGACCGAGTCACCCTGTATCTCCCCAAGCACAACGGAGGTGAGCTCGGAGTCCTCGCCCCCCTGGAAGTGCTGGATGAAGACGCCGGTGTCCACGCCTATCACCTTGTGCTCGTTTAAGTCTTTTCTGAGTCTTTTTGGCTTCATGTTTCGCGCTCCCGCCGGAGGTATCGAGAGACGTCCATCTCCTTCCAGACCTCGGAGCCGAGCCCGCGCATGAACTCGACGAAATCCGCTGGCCTGGCCAGTATGGCAACTACGCCGTCGCGGTAGTCGAAGATCAGTTTGTCACCGGCTTTGAGCCCTAGGACATCTCGCGTCTTCCTGGGGATAACGACCTGGAATTTAGAGCTGACAGTCGCGGAGTCCATGTGTCTTTGCTTTCTATTTTCACCGTCAATAGCGGTTCCGAGCACAATAGCACCGGTAAAGGAACCTGTCAATTTGTAAAGCGAGTTATTAATTGGTATTTCTTCGTGGGATATTGTAAAGCTCGGGAACATCAAGGCTGGAGCGCGTGGCGGCCCCTAGATCGCGTTGAGCCTGTGGCCGGTTTTGGACATGGCGGGGTAGATGCGCCTGAACTCCTCATACAGGAGGTCGTACTCCCGGGCCCGCTTCTCCTCAGGCTCGAAGGTCGCACGGACCTTCACTGCCCGCTTGATGTCGGAGTATCTCTCGAAGACCCCCAGTCCCACCCCGACCGCGCGCGCGCAGCCCAACGCGCCTGCCTCCTGCGGGTTTGACACCGCCTCGATGGTGCGCGAGGTCGCGTCCGCGATGACCTGCATCCAGAGATCGCTCTTGGCGCCGCCGCCGATGGCCCGCAACGAGGTCGAGCTCAGGCCCGCGCGGGCCACCTCGTCGATCATCCAGCGCAGGTTGTAAGCCACGCCTTCGTAGATGGCGCGGAGCATGCAGTCGCGGTCGTGTCCCAGTGACAGGTTCACGAAGCCGCCCCTGACGGTGGTGTCGGTCACCGGGGCACGCTCCCCGAACATCCAGGGCATGAACAGCAGGCGCTTCGACCCGGGCATGACATCGACCGCCTCCCGGTCCAGGAACGCGTAGACGCCGCCGTCGGCTGCCTCGGCCGCCTGCCGTTCGTCCGCGGAGAGCAACTTGTCCGCGAACCACTCCAGGCACAGCCCCGCGGTCTCCGACTCCCCGATCATGATGTACATGTCGGGGTCGGGGGACGCGACGGACGCGATGCCGTATCTGGGCAGGTTTTTCTGCTTCGCCATGGACATGCACAGCCAGGACGACGTGCCCAGGTAGATGTGAGCCTCGCCGTCGCCGAGCGCCCCGGACCCGCTGGCCGCGGCGGGGATGTCGCCCATGCCGGCGATGATCGGGGTCCCTTCGGGCAGGCCCGTGTAGCGCGACGCCTCCTCGGTGAGCCCGCTGACCACGTCGGTGGACCGGTGTATCGGCGCCATCTTCTCGAGCGGCAGCCCGGTCACGCGCAGCAAGGTCTTCGACCACTGCCGGTCCCTGGTGAGGATGCCGGTCCCGCCGGCCCCGGTGTCGTCGATGGAGAACTCCCCCGTCGCCCTGTTGACCAGGTAGCCGGCCACGTCCAGGAAGGCGAAAGTCTCGCGGAAGACGTCCGGCTCGTTCTCCTTGAGCCAGGCGTACTTGCACACGACGTCCTTGCCGGACGGGAGCGCGCCCGCGATCAGCGAAAAGATGCGCTTGCCGCCAAGCCTGCGGATGAGGCGCCGGGCCTGCTCGTCGGCGCGGCTGTCGAGCCAGGTGATGGCGGGGCGAAGAGGCGTGCCCTCAGCGTCGACCGGCACGAACGTGAGCATCTGCCCGGCGAAGCCCATGCCCTTGACGCTCGCGGGGTCCACCCCGCTGTCGGAGAGAAGTTGCCTGGTGTTGGAGGTCACCGCGCGCCAGTAGTCCTGCGGGTCCTGCTCGGCCCAGCCGGGCTTGGGATACTTCACCTCGTAAGGCTCGAACGCCCTCGCGATGACGTTGCCGCCCGTGTCGGCCAGGACGGCTTTGCTGCCTCCCGTGCCGACGTCGTGACCTATGAGAAGGTCGGTCATGGCTTCTCCTGTTCAGCCGGTCCTGCGAATGCAAAGATGGTGCCTGGCACCTTTTTTGCGTTTTTCAGATCTTGAGGTCGACGCTCTCGACCTTGCCGTCCTTGTCGATGTGCTCGATGTAGATGGGCACGGTCTCGCCCATCCCGGTCCCCTTGATGACTTTCGCCGCGAGCTCGAGCATGTCGGTGGGCTTCACTCCGCCCTCGGGCGGGAACACGCCCTTGCCCTCGACCTTGCCCTCCTTCATCAGGATGGCCCCCATCGCGGCCGGTATCCCCGTCCCCTCGCCCGCGCCCGCGCCCTTGGAGTACATCGAGAACACGAACTGGTGCGGCTCGCCGCCCTTGGTCCCCTTTACCTCGACCTTGAGGCAGCCGCTCGGCTCGGTGATCCCCGCCTCCTCGATGAAGCCGGGGCGCCTCGAGATGATGTAGGCGACCTCGAACTCGATGGGTATGACCTCGCTCCCCTGCACGATCAGCGGCTCCTCGCTGGCGAGCCCCAGCTTCACCGTGTCCATGGTGAGCTGGAAATACGGCAGGGGAAACTCGACGCCCATGTTGGTGACGCGCTTGATGCCCTCGAAGTACTTCGGCATGGTGATCGTCTCGGGGTGCGGGTACGGATAGACCGGGTAGGCGCCGATGTTCTTGAACTCCGTCTCCTTGACGAACTCCTGCCCGCTGGGCTCGAGCATCCGCACCTGGATGAACTTGCCGTCCACGAACAGCGGGATGTCGCTGGTCATCGCGTGGATGCGGTGCTTGATGACCGCCCCGCCTTCGTAGGGCTCGCCGCCGTGCGCGTGGTAGATGTTCACCTCGTCCACGGCGTCCAGCATCTCGTCCACGCACCAGCGCGCGAGCACGTTCGCCATCCCCGGTGAGTTGCCCATCCCGATCAGCGCGGATATGCCCGCGGAGGAGGCCTCGGAGTCGAGCTCCAGCATGCGCTCGGTGGCGTCGAGGTCGTCGCATACGTCGACGTAGTTTATTCCGGCCTCGATCGCCGCCATCAGGACCGGCGGGCCGAAACGGTAGAACGGGCCGATGCAGTTGAGGACAACGTCCGAGCCGGACATCGCCCGCTTGAGGCTGGCGGGGTCCTCCGCGTCGACGCGCACGGCTGACGCTGTGCCGCCGAGGGAGGCCGCGAAGTCACAGGCGGCCTCGTAGCGTTTCTCGCCTATCACGATCTCGTCGAAATAGCCCGAAGTCGCCAGCGTGCGCACGGCGAAGCTCCCGATGCCGCCGCAGCCTCCCAGAACCGTTATCTTTGACACCTGGCACCTCCTGCAAATGGGGAAAGTCTCCAATGACATACTAGCAGATGATGCCCCGGCCTCGAGGCGATGCGGCAGGGGAATAAATGGGACTAAAAGGGACTAAAAGGGACTAAAAGTACCTGGTACGCTTTGTCCCGTGGGGGGTCGGTTCACTTTTTCCGGGGACATGCCGATAGGACTGATGACGCAGGGACCCGCAACGAGGCAAGGAACGCTCGAAGGCGTTTTGGGCCGTGCCTTCGGCAGTTGCGGAAAGTATCACAAGGGGATGATCCAAGATGATACGGAGGACACCTTTTGCTCTCCTGATTATTGCAGTCTTCACGTTCTGTCTTCTCATGACGACGACCGCGGTCGCGGCGATACCGACTTACAACTGGTACCAGACCGGCGGTGTGAACAGCTACTGTGTAAGGTCTATCGTAAACAAGGCCACGTCCTGTCCTGCCGTATCGTTCACTGCCCCAAGTACGCATTTGCTACGTTATGCGTACTTCAAAGCGGGCCCAGCGGTCAATAGTTTGCAGGAAGGCTAAAGCGAATTTGGTTGCACTTGAAAAGGTTTCCCCACGAATAGAAGTGCGGGTACGAACCCCAGGAGCCGTAAGACTCAACTATCCAGTCCGGCGAGGGGTATCTTCTCCGGAGGGTTTTGAGTCCGCGAACACTCCGCGAAGCCGAGTATCACGACTGGCGGCACGAAGGCTGAGCCGTAAGATGCAAGTTAAGGGGTCTGACCCCAAAACTTGCGTTTATGCGCAGAAGCCCTCAAATATCCTTACGGCCTCGACAGCGTCACGCCCGATAGCGTCCACGCCCATCTTCTCGGCAAGCGCGTCGGTGGTGCATGCTCCTCCGATGGCGATCTTGACCTGGTCGCGCAACCCGGCAGCCTCGAGGGCCTTCACCACGTCGGCGATCGACTGGACCATCGAGGTCAGCAGGACCGACAGCCCGACTGCCTTCGCGCCGTTGGCGCGCACCGCCTCGACTATCTGCGCCTCGGGGACGTCGACGCCCAGGTCGACCACCTCGAAACCGGACGAGGACAGCATCGTCGCCACCAGGTTCTTGCCGATGTCGTGGATGTCGCCCTTGACGGTGCAGAGGACCACGGTGCCCTTGCCGCCAAGCGCTCCGGCCTCCAGCCGCGGCTCCAGCACAGCGAGGCCTTCCTTCATGCCTTCGCCGGCAAGGACCAGGTCGGCGAGGTAGTACTCGCCTTTCTCGAACAGTGCGCCAACGCCGGTCATGCCCTGGCACATCGCGCCCAGCACGTCGACAGGCGCTTCGCCCTCCTCCAGCGCCTTCTCGACCAGCGGAGCGATCGCGTCGAGGTCCAGCTCGACCATCGCCTTGTTCAGTGCCTCCAGCTGCTCGCCCATCGGCTCCTCCTTGCCTGCGTCCAAGCTAACATTGCCGGCGAGACGCCGGCGTTACGAACTTACGCGTCCGCTTTTATCTCGAGCGGATAGTGACCGTATGTTTCCGTCGCCTCCAGCATCCATCCGAGGCGCTCGAGCGAGATGTCGGGGTGGCTGTTGGTCGGAGCTATCATGTAGCCTCCGCCCTTACCAGCGTCCGCTATGCTCTTGCGGACCGCCTCGAACACCTCTTCCTTGCTGGCATCCACCAGGATATGCGTGATGTCCATGTTCCCGATCAGGCACATCCTGTCGCCCACCATCTCCTTGACCCTGGCGAGCTCTACGCCGGCGGTCGGCTCCAGCGCGTGAACGCCGTCGAAGCCGCAGTCCGCCCACCACTCCAGCAGGTCATACACGCGCCCGCAGGAGTGGACGATTATCTTCATCCCCAGCTTGTGAGCGGTCTCGGTGATACGGCAGAACGAGTCGCCATAGAGCTCCTTCATCAGCCGCGGGTTGATCATGGGGCCGGAACGGAAAGCCTGGTCGTCGGTGTAAACCGCGCCAGGGACGCCCGCGTCCGCCCACGCCTCCAGCATCATGCAGAAGTGGTCTTCGTAGAACTTGATGACGCGCTTGATGAAATCCTTGTCGCGGCGAAGCGCCACAGAGAACCGCTCGAACCCCATCGGCTGCCAGGTGTTCTCGAACAGCCCGAACAGGAACCCCGCCATGACGAATATCTGGTCGCCCATGTCGTCGATGATCGCCTTGAACGCGCGGTTGGTGCGCTCGGGCCACTTCAATATGGCCCGCTTGTCCCAGGCGTACCAGTCGGCCGGGCTGGTGATGAGGCCTTCGCGGAACATCGGCGTCCCCATGTTGCCCTCTTTGTCGAAGACGACGTCGTAGGCGCGACCGTAGATGTCCGTCGCGGTCCTCGAATCGTGGAAGCGCCAGATCGGCACGTGCATGACCCATGTCGCGTCGTAGCCGAGCTTGACCGAGGCGGCGGTGCGGTCGTGGGAAAACTTGTCCATCTCGCGGTCCATCACGCCGGTCATGTTGATGAGAGGTGCGGCCCTGTCGATCACCGCGGCGGTGAACTTGTTGGAGAAGAGAAAACCCAGCGGGATGGGCTTCTTCTCGATGATCTTGTAGATGTTGGCGTACTCCTCCATAACGTCGAAGGTGGGCACACGGTCGGGCTCGCGCAGCTCGAGCGCGGCGTTCACCCGCTCCAGACAAGTCATGCTTTCGGACATCGCTCGCATCCTTTCGGTCGGTTGCTTGCTTCAGTCTATCAAAACCGCGGCCGCGCGGGAGGGGCGGCGCGCCAGCCCGGCCCGCTCACTTGAACGGGTCGAGGCTTATCTTCTCCCCGGGCTCGACGACGAGAAACTCGCCGTCCCAGTCTCCGTCCAGCATCTTGAGCAGCATCCTGTTGGAGCCGCCGATCTCGTCGAACCGCAGGCCGAGGAAGGAGGCCATGGCCCTGGCGAACTCGCGGTAGTCCTCCAGTTTGTAATTGCCGGTGTCGATGAGCGCGACCCGCGTATAGTTGCCGAACAGCGTCTTCGCGACCTTGGTAGCACGCTCTTCCCCGTACCTCTGCCTTATCCGCTCGTACTCGACCAGCGCGCCCTCCTGCGCCTCCACCCATCCCTTGGTGAGGAAGTACGTGCCCGGCTCCTGTGCCTGCAGCCGCCTGTGCTCTTCGCGCGAGCCGAGAAAGAGAGCGATGCAGTCGTCGATGAGCGGGACGACCAGCCGGTGCGAGTCCGAGCTCAGGTCCACCACGGCATACGAGCAGAGCCCGTAGCCGAGCAGGATGTCGCACGCCCCCGGGACCTCGTCTATAGCCTGCTGCAGGCGCTTCTTGAGCTCCTCGGGGTAGACGTGCAGGCCGAACTCCAGCGCCGTGAGGCGGCTCTCCTTGACGCCGAGGCGCCTCAGTTCCTCCGCCACCGTGGTACACGAGACTATGTGTGGCTCGAGCGAGCTTTCCATGGGCTGATACTACTACGGGGACAGGTACTTTCCACTCCTTTTTCTACTTTTCCGTTTCCCGCATTCGCGTAATGACTAAAGCCCGCCCACCGTCTCCACGATTAGATAGGTAGATGGAAGGAAGTGATCGCCGTGTCCAATCGCAGTACGCGGGCCGGCTTTTCAGCATGCATCCTGCTTGCGCTGGCAGTCTCGATCCTCGCACCCGTGATAGTGGCGGCCTGCGCCGGCACGGCGGCGGCTCAGGCGACGGCGCCGCGCTACTACGACATCGGCTCCCCCACTGTGCGCGACATCTGGGTCGATCCCGCCAGGGGCAACGACTCGGCGTCGGGTGCGTCCCGCTCGCAGGCCCTGCGCACGATCATCGAGGCGTGGAACCGAGTGCCGTCGGGAGCGCAGCTGAGCGGCACCGGCTACCGGATCATGCTGGCGGCCGGCACCTACGGGGCCGATTCCATCCCGGGCTGGCAGGAGAGCAGGCACGGCACCAGGCAGTTCCCGGTCATCATACAGAGCGCGGACGGGCCGGGCAGCGCCGTTCTCGCCGCCGGGCTCAACATCTTCGACTGCACCTTCATGTACCTGATCGACTTCGCGATCGTGCCCAACCCAGGGGCGGAGTGCCTGCACAACGAGCGCTGCTACGACTTCCTGGTGCGCGACCTGCGCATGGACGGCGGGCACAGGGCCGCGCAGGAGACGCTCAAGGTGAACCAGTGCCAGCGCTACTACGTCGAGGACTCCGATATCTCGAGCTCGTGGAACGTCCCGGTCGACTTCATGGCTGTGCAGTACGGGCACGTGGTCGGCAACCGAATCCACGACGCGGGC
>DAIQAV010000027.1:0-17431 GCA_036781505.1 Candidatus Anoxymicrobiaceae bacterium
CCTGCCCCGCCATCAGGTTCCTGCCCAGCACCGCCGGGTCGTTGGACACCAGGTGGGTCGCCGGGATGATCATGTCGGTGTTGACGTGGTCGCCGAACTTGTGGGCGGTGCCCTGGAGTATCTCGCGCGCGGCCATCATACTATCTCCCCGGGGTCGGTGATCGTGCCGGTGACCGCGGACGCCGCGGCAACCGCCGGGTTGCTGAGGTAGACCTCGCTGGTCCGGCTTCCCATGCGCCCGACGAAGTTGCGGTTGGTGGTGGAGATCGCGCGCTCACCCGCCGCCAGCACTCCCATGTGACCGCCCAGGCAGGGCCCGCAGGTCGGAGGCGAAATCACAGCCCCCGCGTCCAGGAAGATCTCGAAGAGCCCCTCGGCCATCGCGCTCCGGTAGACCCGTGGGCTCCCCGGTATGATTATCAGCCGAACGCCGGGTGCCGCCTTGTTGCCCTTGAGCACCTGCGCCGCCAGGCGCATGTCCTCGAGCCTCCCGTTGGTGCACGAGCCGATCACGACCTGGTCCAGCTTCACGTGCGGCGCCTCGCCCACCGCGACCGCATTGCTCGGAAGCGATGGCAGCGCCACCTGCGGCTCCATCGTGCTCAGGTCGATGTCGATCTGGCGCAGGTAACCGTGCTCGTCCGGCTCGATTCCGCTCTCGGACGCGGTCACTCCCACGCCCCGCAGGAACTCTACCGCCGCCGCGTCCACCGGGAAGATGCCGTTCTTGGCCCCGGCCTCGATGACCATGTTTGCCGCAGTGAGCCTGCCCTCCACCGATACGTTCTCAACACCAGGGCCGTCGAACTCCAGCGAGGCGTAGGTCGCGCCGTCCACGCCCAGTATCCCTATGAGGTTGATGATGAGGTCCTTGCCGCCGACCCACCTGTGCGGCCTGCCGGTAAGCCTCACCAGCATGGCGTCCGGCACGCGCAGCCAGGTCTTGCCGGTTGCCATCGCCGCGGCCACGTCGGTCGAGCCCATGCCGGTCGAGAAACAGCCCAGCGCCCCGTAGGTGCAGGTGTGGCTGTCGGCGCCGATCACCACCATGCCGGGCGCGATCAGCCCTTCCTCGGGCAGCAGCACGTGCTCGATGCCGACCTCTCCGCCGTCGTAGAAGTGGGATATCTTCTGCTCCAGCGCAAAGCGGCGAACGTAGGCGCACTGGTCGGCCGAGGCGATGTCCCTGTTGGGGGTGAAATGGTCGAGCACCAGGACTACCTTGTCCCGGTCGAAGACCCCTCCGGCGCCCAGCTTGCCGAACTCCTCGATGGCCAGCGGAGCGGTGATGTCATTTGCCAGGACCAGGTCGACCGGGATCTCGATGAACTCCCCGGGCGTCAACGAATCTCTCCCCGCGTGCGCCGCCAGTATCCTGCGAGTCTGGCTCATCTTCCCACCAGCACCTTGTTGACCGCGTTGAGGTAGGCTCGCGCGCTCGCCTCCACGATGTCGGTGGCGACGCCGCGCCCCACCACCCGCCGGTTGTCTATGTCGAGCTGCACGGTAACGTCGCCCAGGGCGTCCAGCCCTTCGGTGATGGCCTCGACCGTGAACGCGAAGAGGTTGGCCTCGATCTTCAGCGCCGCGCGTATCGCCTTGCACACCGCGTCAACCATGCCGTCGCCTATCGCTCTCTCTGTGACGCGCTCTCCCTCACGCTCGAGCGTTATGGTCGCGCTGGGCGGGGCCTCCTTGCCGCCGCTGTGGACTTCATACGCGGTGAGCTTCCACTCCTGGCCCTCGGTGCGGATGTACTCCAGGGCTATCGCCTCGATGTCCTCGCCGGTGAGCGAGCTCTTCTTGTCCGCCAGCTCCTTGAACCGCGTGAAAGCCTGGTTCAGCTCCTCCTCGCCCAGGTAGTAGCCCAGGCGCTCGAGCTGCTCCTTCAGCGCGTGGCGGCCCGAGTGCTTGCCCAGCACGATGTCGCTCTCCACCAGGCCCACGCTCTGCGCGTCCATGATCTCGTAGGTCGAGCGCTCCTTGAGGACGCCGTCCTGGTGTATCCCCGATTCGTGGGCGAAGGCGTTGCGCCCCACGATCGCTTTGTTAGGCTGAACCGGGTAGCCTGTCAGCAGGCTGACCAGCCGGCTCGACCTGCTTATCTCCTTGGAGTTGATGCCGGTGCTGAACGCCAGGCGGTCCTGCCTGACCTTCAGAGTCATCACTATCTCCTCCAGGCTCGCGTTGCCGGCGCGCTCCCCCAGGCCGTTCACCGCGCACTCGACCTGCCTGGCGCCCACCTCGCAGGCGGCCAGAGAGTTTGCCACCGCCAGGCCGAGGTCGTTGTGGCAGTGTACGCTTATGACCACCTTGTCCAGTCCGGCGACGTTCTCGATGATGCCGCTGATGAGGGCCGCGAACTCCTCCGGGATGGAATAGCCCACGGTGTCGGGGATGTTGAGGACTCCTGCGCCCTCGTCGACCGCCGCCTGCAGCACCTCATACAGGTAGGCGGGCTCGCTGCGGGTCGCGTCCATAGGAGAGAACTCGACGTCCTCGCAGCAGGACCTCGCCCTGGCCACGGCCTCGCGCGCCATCTGCAGCACCTGCTCGCGCGTCTTGTGCAACTGGTACTCGAGGTGAATGTCCGAGGTGCTGATGAAAGTGTGGATCCGCGGGCGGGAGGCGCCCTTCACCGCGTCCCAGGCCCGGTCGATGTCGTCGTCCCTGGCGCGGGCCAGCGCGCAAACCACCGACGAGTCGATGCGCTCGGCGATCTGCACGACCGCCTCGAAGTCACCCTGGCTCGTCGCCGGGAACCCCGCCTCGATGATGTCGACCCCCAGGCGCTGGAGCTGCTCGGCGATCTCGAGCTTCTCGCGCACGCCCAGGCTTATGCCCGGCGACTGCTCGCCGTCGCGGAGCGTGGTGTCGAAGATGTGCACGCGGTCTCCCATGGAGACTTACCTCCTAGAGGACCAGGAACTGAGTCCTGGAGATGCCGTCCTGATTCCCGAGCGCCTCGATTATCTCCGGCGTGAGCGGCGAGTCCAGGCTCAGGCCCATCCCCGCGACGCCGTCTATCGCCCTCCTGCCGACGGAGAGCCCGCTAATGTTAATGCCGCTGGAGCCCATTACCGTCCCGACCCGGCCTATCATGCCCGGGCGGTCCTCGTAGGTCACGAACGCCATGTATCTGCTGGGCGCGATCTCGATGTCGTAGTCGAGCACGTTCACGAACATCTCCTGGTTGACCCCTATCAGCGTCGCCCCGGCGGTGACATTGGTGTCGTCCTCGAGTGCCGTCACCTGGATCAGGTTGACGTAGTCGCGCGAGCGCCTGCTCTTACTCTCCTTCACCGTGATGCCCCGCTCCATGGCCAGTATCGGCGCGTTGACGTAGGTCACCGCGTCCATCGAGATGCTCTCGAAGAAGCCCTTGAGGAAGGCGACCGTGAGCAGCGAGGTGTCGAACTCGCTGATGTCACCCAGTATCTCGAACTCTATCTCGCTTATCGCGCCGCTGGTCAGGTTCACGAAGAGCCTGCCCAGCTTCTCGCACAGCGGCATGTACGGCCGCAGGGTCTCGACGACCTCCTTGTGCGGCATCGCGATGTTGACCGCGCCGGACACGAACCCGCCGGTCAGGCCCGCGATGACCTGGTCGGCTATGGCCACGCCGGCTTTGTACTGAGCCTCGGTCGTGCTCGCGCCGAGGTGTGGAGTGACCACGACCTCAGGCAGCGAGCAAAGGGGGTTGTCGTCGGCGGGCGGCTCCGTCTCGAAGACGTCTATCGCGGCGCCGGCGACCTTTCCGTCCTGGATCGCCCTGGCCAGGGCGGCCTCCTCGACCACGCCACCCCTGGAGACATTCACTATCCTCACCCCGGGCTTGACCATATCGAGCTGCTTGTCGCCCAGCATGTGGAAGGTGTCCTTGTTCTTGGGGACGTGCAGGGTGATGAAGTCGGCGACCTCGAGGACCGCCTCCACTGACGGCTTCATGTCGATCCCCAGCGTCTTCGCCTTCTGGCTGGCGACATAGGGGTCGAAGCCCACCAGCTTCATGCCGAAGCCCGAGGCCCTTTCGGCGACCAGCGCGCCGATGCGCCCGATGCCGATTATTCCCAGCGTCTTGCCGTAGAGCTCGACTCCCTGGTACGAGGAGCGCTTCCACTCCCCTCTCTTGAGGGAGGCGCAGGCAGCAGGGATCTTGCGGGCGGTCGACATGAGCATCGCCATGGTGTGCTCGGCCGCCGAGATGATGTTGCTCTCGGGGACGTTCGCCACCAGCACGCCCTTCTTGGTGGCGCTCTCCACGTCGATGTTGTCCACGCCGATCCCGGCGCGCCCGATCACCTTGAGACGCGACGCCGCGCCGATGGCCTCGGCGTCGACCTTTGTCCCGCTGCGGACCACCAGGCCGTCGTAGTCGCCGATCTTCGCGAGGAGCTCGTCGCGGGGCACGCCGTCGAAGGCGTCGACATCGAAGTACTCCTTCAGCTTCTCCACGCCTTCGGCCGAGATCTTCTCGGCTACCAGGACCCTGTACTTGTCACCCATCCATATCTCCAGTCGTATGCTTTCTCGTCAACAGGTCACTCTCAGCGGCGCCCGTGTCGGTGGCGCGTCAGCCGGCGAGCACTTCCATCGCCGCGGCGACGCCAGTGCCCAGCTCTACGGGCACGCCCAACTTGTTCAATGCCATCTCCAGTGCGCCGACCTGCACCATGATGTCGAAGGGGTCGAAGTACCCCACGTGGCCGAGCCGGAATATCTTGCCCTTGAGCTTTCCCTGTCCGCCGGCGATGAATACGCCGAACTCGTTGCGCATCAGCTTGACGATGTCGCCCGCGCTTACGCCATCCGGTGCCCAGACGGAAGTGGTGACGAACGCGCGGGAGCGGTCCTGGGCCAGGAACCGCAGTCCCAGCGCCTCGACCGCGGCCTGGGTCGCGCGCGCCAGCTTCCGGTGGCGGGCGAACACGGCGTCGAGGCCCTCTTCTCTCAGCATCCCGATCGCCACGTCCAGGCCCTGGACCAGGGTGATCGCCGGAGTGTAGGGGGTTTCAGGAGGGCTCTTCGACTGCGACTTCCTGGCGGCCTCGAAGGAGAAATAGTACGAGGGGCACCTTGCAGTCTTGGCCGCACTCCAGGCCTTGTCGCTGACCGCGACGAACGCGAGGCCCGGCGGGACCATCAGGCCCTTCTGTGACCCCGACACGCACAGGTCGACACCCCAGGCGTCGGTCTTGAGGTCGACGGCGCCCAGCCCGCTTATGGCGTCCACCAGGAACAGCGCGTCCGTGGCGGCGACTATCTTCCCGAACGTCTCGACGTCGTTGACGACTCCGGTCGAGGTCTCGCTCTGGGTCAGCAGCACGCCCCTGGTGTCGGGGTTCGCGCCCAGCGTCTCCTCGAGGTCGGCCGGATCGGCGTTCGCGCCCCACTCGTGCTCGATGGCCACCACCTCCAGGCCGAAGGCACTGCTTATCTCGACCAGCCGCTCCCCGAACTTCCCGCCGGCAAACGCGATCACCTTGTCACCCGGTGAGAAGCAGCTGGCGATCGACCCTTCCATCGCCCCGGTGCCGCTGGATGTGAACAGCAGCACCTCGTTGGAGGTCTGGTAGACGTACTTGAGCCCCTCGAGCACGCGGTCGAGCAGCGCGCCGAAGTCGGCCGAGCGGTGGTGGATCATCTTCACCTGCGCGATGCCCACCTCCGGCGGGACCGGGGTCGGGCCCGGCGTGAATATGTAGTCTTTCTTCAACGTTACCTCCAGCAGAGGATCACTTGGGGAGCCAGCTCATCATCCCGCGCAGCTTCTTGCCCAGCGCCTCCAGCGGGTGCGCGGCCTCCACCTTGCGCATCGTGGCGAACGACGCCCTGTTCGCCTGGTTCTCCAATATCCACTCCGACGCGAAATTGCCGTTCTGGATCTCGTCGAGTATCCTCCGCATCTCCTCGCGCGTCCGTGCGTCGATGACCCTGGGACCGCGGGTGAGATCTCCATACTCGGCGGTGTCGCTGACGCGCGACCGCATGCCGCTGATCCCGTGATAGTGGATCAGGTCCACGATCAGCTTCAGCTCGTGCAGGCACTCGAAGTAGGCGACCTCGGGCTGGTAGCCGGCCGCCACCAGCGTGTCGAAGCCAGCCTTGATGAGCTCCGCCGTGCCGCCGCAGAGGACGGCCTGCTCCCCGAACAGGTCAGTCTCGGTCTCTTCCTTGAAGGTGGTCTCCAGCACCCCCGCCCTGGTCGCGCCGATGCCGGCCGCATACGCCAGGCCACGCTCCCGGGCCATGCCCGTGTAGTCCTGCTCGATGGCGATGAGGGCCGGCACTCCGCCGCCCTCCTCGAAGACCTGGCGCACCATGGGCCCCGGCCCCTTGGGGGCCACCATGATGACGTCGACGTCGGCGGGCGGGACTATCTGGTTGTAGTGGATGTTGAAGCCGTGCGCGAAGAACAGCGCGTTGCCGCTCTTGAGTCCCTGCCTGATCGACTCGCTGTAGACCCTGGCCTGCGCGTCGTCAGGTACGAGCACCATGATGATGTCAGAGGCGGCGGCCGCCTCGTCCACCGGCGCGATCGCCAGCCCTGCCGCCCTGGCGGCATCGGCGCTGGGGCTTCCCTCGCGCAGGCCGACGACGACCTCCATGCCTGAGTCCTTCAGGTTAAGTGAGTGCGCGTGCCCCTGGCTCCCATAACCTATGACGGCTATCTTCTGGCCCTTGAGGGCCTCGAGATTCGCGTCGCTGTCGTAGTAGATCTTCGCCATCTCGCCTCTCCTTCGCCGCGCAACAAAACGATTACGTTCCCTTCTGTTGCTTCCTTTGATGTCCTCTTTCTCTATATTGTGCAGCCAACCGGACGGCTTCGCGGGGGTCTGACCCCAGAACCTGCGCGAACTCTCCGCTCAGCCTCGCGGCAGCGCTATCGTGCCCGTCCTGACCATCTCCACCAGGCCGTAGGGCCTGAGCAGGTCCTCGAACGCGCGCAGCTTGGACCCCGGCCCGGTGACCTCCACGCTCAGCGTGCCCGAGCCCACGTCCACGATCTTGCCGCGGAATATCTCCACTATCTCGATGATCTCGGCCCTGTTGCGGGGCGCCGCCTTCACTTTGGCCAGCACCATCTCGCGCTGGACGCTGTTGTCGTCCGGCAGGTCGATGACCTTGATCACGTTGATGAGCTTGTTCAATTGCTTGTAGACCTGCTCCAGAGAATGCTCCTCGACGTCCACCACCACCGTCATGCGGCTCATCTCGGGCTTGTCGGTCACGCCGACCGCCAGGCTGTCGATGTTGAAGCCGCGCCGGGAGAAAAGACCCGCGACTCGGGCCAGCACGCCCGGCTTGTTCTCGACCAGGACCGAAAGGGTGTGCTTCAAAGCTAACCTCCGATCATGTCGTCGAGCGAGGCGCCCGGCGCCACCATTGGGAAGACGTTCTCTTCCTGCTCGACATGAAAATCGATGAGCACCGGCACCTTCTTCTCCTTGAAGGCCTCTTTCAACGCGGGCTCCACCTCGCTCTTCTCCAGGACCCGCAGGCCTTTCGCGCCGTACGCCTCGGCGAGCTTCACGAAGTCCGGCGATTCGCCCCTTCTCAGGTTAGTGTGCGAGTAGCGCTTGTTGAAGAACAGCTCCTGCCACTGCCTCACCATGCCCAGATAGCTGTTGTTGATGACCGCGATCGTCACCGGTATCTGGTTGAGCACGGCGGTCGCCAGCTCCTGCGAGTTCATCTGTATCGAGCCGTCGCCGGCGATGTTGATGACCCTGGCGTCAGGCATCCCTATCTTCGCGCCCAGCGCCGCCGGCAGTCCGAAGCCCATGGTCCCCAGCCCTCCCGAGGAGATGAACTGTCGCGGCGCGTCGGTCTTGTAGAACTGCGCCGCCCACATCTGGTGCTGCCCCACGTCGGTGACCACCGTCGCCTTGCCCTGGGTGACCCGGTAGATCTCGTCCACCACGAACTGCGGCCGCAGGACGTCTCCCGGCGGCACCACCAGCGGGTATTCCTTCTTCCAGGCGGCTATCTGCTTGTGCCAAGCCCGCAGGTCCGGCTTCCCGGACTCGGCTATCTTCGGCTTCAGGAAGCCGACCAGCTCCTTGAGCACCGACTTCGCGTCGCCCACGATCGGGACTGTGACAGGCACGTTCTTGCCGATCTCCGCGGGGTCGACGTCGACGTGTATTATCTTCGCGTGAGGCGCGAAGGTGTCCAGCCTTCCGGTGATGCGGTCGTCGAAGCGCACGCCCACCGCGATTATGAGGTCGGTCTCCATCATCACGTAGTTGGCGTACGAGGTGCCGTGCATCCCCAGCATCCCCAGGGATAACTTGTCGGTCTCCGGGTAGGCGCCCTTGGCCATCAAGGTGGTGGTCACCGGCAGCGCCAGGAGCTTCGCCAGCTCTCTGAGTTCGCCGGAGGCCCCGGCCGTGATCACGCCGCCGCCCGCGAATATGACGGGCCTCTTGCCTGAGGCGATCAGCCTGGCCGCTTCCTTGATCTGGCGCGCGTGCCCCTTTGTGGTGGGCTTGTAGCCGGGAAGTGTTGCCCGCTTCTCCGGGTATTTGAAGTCGAACTCGGCCCGCTGTACGTCGGAGGGCAGGTCGATGACCACCGCGCCAGGCCGCCCGGTCGACGCGATCAGGAATGCCTCCTGCACCGTGCGTGCTATATCCCTCGGGTCCGTGATGAGGTAGTTGTGCTTCACGATCGGCAGTGTTATCCCGGTGGTGTCGGCCTCCTGGAACGCGTCCGTGCCGATGACATGGGTCGCGACCTGTCCGGTGATTGCCACCAGCGGGATCGAGTCCATGTTGGCAGTGGCGATGCCCGTCACCAGGTTGGTGGCGCCAGGCCCGCTGGTCGACATGCACACGCCGACCCTGCCGGTCGCCCGCGCGTAGCCGTCGGCCGCGTGCGCCGCCCCTTGCTCGTGGCGCGTGAGGATATGCCTGATGCTCGAGTCCAACAGCACGTCGTAGGTCGGCATTATCTGGCCGCCGGGGTAGCCGAACATGACCTCGACGCCTTCTTTCTCCAGGCTCATTATCAAAGCTGTCGCGCCGCTGGCCTTCACTTCTGCGACCTCCGTTCGCGATCAATGTTCTCGGGCGACACCACCGCGCCTCCCGAGGCGCTGCCCACCATCTCTGAGTAGACTCCCAGCACGCCCTCGGTAACCCTGGGCGCCGGGGCCTTCCAGCCCTCGCGCCGGCGGTCGAACTCCTCGTAGTCGACCAGCAGTTCGAGCCTGCGGTCGTCGACGTCGACCTCGATCAGGTCTCCATCGCGCACGAACGCGATGGGGCCTCCCGCCGCGGCCTCCGGCGACACGTGGCCTATCGCGCCACCCCGGGTCCCGCCCGAGAACCTTCCGTCGGTTATCAGCAGCACCTCGTCGTCGAGCCCCATCCCGGCGATGGTCGCCGTGGGCATGAGCATCTCGCGCATCCCTGGTCCACCGCGCGGGCCCTCGTACCTTATTATCACCACGTCCCCGGGCTGGATCTTCCCGGCCCGGATCTGCGCGATCCCTTCTTCTTCGGAGTCGAACACCCTGGCGGGACCGGAGTGCCTGCGCATCTTCTCCCCCATTGCCGCCTCCTTGACCACCGCGCCCTCGGGGGCGAGGCTGCCCCTGAGCACCGCGAGCCCGCCCGTGGGGGCGTAAGGGTCGTCGGCGGCCCTAATGACATCCGAGTCCAGGCTCCTGCTGTCGCCCACGTTCTCGCGCAGCGTGAGACCGGTGACGGTCGGCAGATCCAGGTCGACCGCCCCGATCTTGTCCAGCTCAGCCAGCACAGCCGGGACCCCGCCGGCGTTGTGGAGGTCCTCCATGTGGTACTTGCCGGCCGGCGCGATCCTGCAGAGGTTGGGCGTCGTGCCACAGACCCGGTCCACTTCCTCGAGCCCTAGAGAGATCCCCAGCTCGTGGGCTATTGCCGGCAGGTGCAGAAGCGAGTTGGTCGAGCCGCCTATCGCCATGTCCAGCGCCAGGGCGTTCAGGAACGCCTGCTTGGTCAATATCGCATCCGGGGCGGTGTCCTCTCTGACCAGCGCCACCACGGCCTCTCCGGTCTCCCTGGCTATGCGCAGCCTGTCGGGATCCACCGCCGGGATGGTGCCGTTCAGCGGCAGTGACATGCCCAGCGCCTCGGAAAGGCAATTCATGCTGTTCGCGGTGAACAGCCCCGAGCAGCACCCCGGACCCGGACAGGCGCACCTCTCCATGAGCTCGAGCTCCTCGTCCGTGACGCTGTCCGACGCGGCCGCCTCCATCACCTGTATGAGGTCCAGGTCGGCCTGGCGGTGACTGCCGGCGAGCATCGGGCCGCCGGAGACCATCGCGGCGGGGATTCCCATCCGCGCGACAGCCATCAGCATGCCCGGGATGACCTTGTCGCAGTTGGGGATTATGACCACGCCGTCCAGCGCGTGCCCCAGCACCATTATCTCCACCGACCACGAGATGACCTCGCGGGAGGGGAGCGAGAACTTCATGCCGCCGTGGCCCATCGCCAGGCCGTCGCAAACCCCGATCGTGTTGAACAGGAACGGCGTGCCCCCGGCCAGCCTCACACCTTCGCATGCGGCCTGGTTGACCTCGTCGAGGTGCATGTGGCCGGGCACCAACTGGTTGGCCGAGCCGGCCACGCCGATCATCGGCCTGGCCATCTCTTCGTCAGTGAGTCCCAGGGCGCGCAGCAGAGCGCGCTGCCCGGCCTGTCCCCGCCCTTGTTTGATGATGTCGCTTCGCATCTGAATCAGTCCCCGGGCCGGCTCGACGCCGGCTTAGCCCGCCTCTATCGCTTTAACGATGGCCGCGGCCATTTCGCTCGTCTTCGCGTCCCCTCCGATATCGTAGGTGACGACCTTGCGCTCGCCGATGACCGCCGTGACCCCGGCCAGCACGCGTTCGGCCGCATCTGTCTGGCCGATGTGCTTCAACATCAGGTAGCCGGAGAGGATCTGGGCCGTGGGGTCGACCTTGTCGAGCCCCGTGTACTTGGGCGCGCTTCCGTGGGCGGGCTCGAAGACCGCCAATTCGCCGTCTCCAAGGTTGGAGCTCGGCGCGATTCCCAGGCCGCCGATGAGCCCGGCGCAGAGGTCGCTGAGGATGTCGCCGTATAGGTTCTCCGTCACAATCACGTCGTACAGGTGAGGCTTCTGGACCAGCTGCATGGCCATGTTGTCGACGATACGCTCCTCGAACTCGATGTCGGGGTAGGAGGGCGCCATCTCGCGCCCCACATCGAGGAACAGGCCGTCGGTCATCTTCATGATGTTGGCCTTGTGGACAATGGTCAGCTTCTTGCGGCCGTTCCTGCGGCAGTACTCGAAGGCGAACCTTATGATGCGCTCGGAGCCCCCGCGGGTGATGACCTTGATCGACTCGGCGACGTCGGGGGTCACCATGTGCTCGAGGCCGGCGTAGAGGTCCTCCATATTCTCGCGCACCACCACCAGGTCGATGTCGGTGTAGGGCGTCTTTACGCCGGGTATGTAGAACGCGGGCCTGACGCACGCATACAGGTCGAGCTCCTTTCGCAGCGCCACGTTCACGCTGCGGAATCCGCTTGCGACCGGAGTGGTTATCGGGCCCTTGTAGGCGATGCGGTTCTCGCGGATATTGTCGAGCACGGCCTCCGGAAGCGGCGTGCCGTACTTGTCCATGACGTCGGCGCCGGCCTCCTGCCGGTCCCACTCGATCTCGGCGCCAGCGGCGTCCAGCACGCTCAGTGCCGCCTCCACCAGGGACGGGCCCACGCCGTCGCCGGGAATGAGAGTAACGGTTCTCTTCGCCATTTCAGCCTTTCCCAGGAATCGTCAGCCGCGCCTACTCGATGGCGAGCCGGCCGTGCTTCCTCATGTACTCGACCAGTCCACCTTCCGAGATTATGTCCAGCATAACACGCGGCAGCGGACGTGAATCTATCTCTGAACCCTTGGAGATGTTCTTGATCCTGCCCGAGGCGAGGTCGATCTCCAGGGTATCGCCGTCGTCGATGCCCGAGGTGTCGCACACCAGCGCCGGCAGGCCGTTGTTGATGGAGTTGCGGAAGTAGATGCGGGCGAACGAGGACGCCAGCACGGCGGCCACGCCGGCGTGCTTCAGCGCCAGCGGCGCCTGCTCCCGGGAGGACCCGCAGCCGAAGTTCTTGCCGGCCACCAGAAAGTCGCCTTTCTTGAGCCGCTTGGTGAAGTGCGGGTCGAGATCCTCCATCACGTGGCAGGCGAGCTCGTTCATGTCCAGCGTCTTGAACTTGTGACGGCCGGAGATGATGTAATCGGTGTTGACGTCATCGCCGAACCTGTGCGCTTTGCCTTTCACATGACCCTCCTGGGGTCGGTTATCTCGCCCGCGACGCAGCTCGCCGCCACCGTGGCGGGCGAGGCCAGGTAGATGAAGGCCTCGGGGTTGCCCATGCGGCCTTTGAAGTTGCGGTTGGCGGTGGAGATAACGTTCTCACCGTCTCCGGGAATGCCCTGGTGGGTGCCGACGCAGGAGGCGCAGCCCGGGCACATCACCGAGCCCCCGCACTCGGTAAAGACCTCGATCAGGCCTTCGCGCAGCGCCTGCATCATCACTTCGCGCGACGCGGGAGCCACGATCAGCCTTACGCCGTGAGCGACCTTCTTCCCGCGCAGGATCTCGGCCGCGGCCCTCAGGTCCTCCAGGCGCCCGTTGGTGCAGGTGCCGATGAGGCCCTCGGCTATCGGGATCCCCTCGACCTCCTCTACCGGGGCGACGTTGTCCACCGTGTGGGGCTTTGCCACCTGCGGGCCCAGACCGGAGATGTCGTACTCCCGCTCTTCCTGGTAGGCCGCGCCGGCATCCGGCGAGACAGGCGCCAGCTTCTCACTGGTGCGTCCGTCGAAGAACGCGAGCGTCTTCTGGTCGGCCTCCATCAGGCCGGCCTTTGCTCCCATCTCCACGGCCAGGTTGCTGATGGTGAGCCGGCCGTCGAGGCCCAGGTCCGCTATGGCGGCCCCGCCCACCTCGAGCGCCATGTAGGTGGCTCCGTCGGCGGTGATGTCGCCTACCATCATCAGCGCGATGTCCTTGGCGAAGACTCCCCGAGAGAGCTTGCCGTCGATTGTCACCTTCATGGTCTCAGGCACTCGGAACCAGAGCGAGCCTGAGAGCAATCCCGCGGCGAGATCGGTCGAGCCCACCCCGGTCGCAAAGGCGTTGACAGCTCCATAGGTGCAGGTGTGGGAGTCCGCGCCGATGACCAGGCTGCCGGGGAGCGCGTGGCCCTTATCCAGCATGACCTGATGGCAGACGCCCTCTCCGACGTCGTTCAGCTCCAGGCCGTACTTGTCCGCGAACTCTCTCATCAGGGCGTGCAGTTCCGAAATCGCCCTCAAAGGGCTGGGGGCGCTGTGGTCGATGCAGAGAGCCGCGCGTCCGGCCATCGCAATGCGGTCTCCGCCCATGCCCTCGAACGCCCGGATCGCCAGCGGCGCCGTCCCGTCCTGGGCCATCACGAAGTCAAGCTCGGCCACCACCAGGTCGCCAGCTGAGGCGTCCTTGCCGGAATGCGCCGACAGTATCTTCTCCGAAATAGTCTTCGCCACGCTGTTTTTTCCCTCCAATACCACTGTTCCCCCCTGGGGCAGACCGCCCCGGCGGGGAACTATTCAGCACCTCATTCTATTGGTTTTAGGGGTTTTTGAAAAGTTTGGCGGCCCTCACTGAGCAGACCAGGCGACGGGCGGCCGCCAGCCCTTCGAAGCGGGAACGTCCACTTTCCTGGAGGGGTTCGCCGCGGCGCTCGACGGCTGCCCCGTCCCGGTCTGGACGAAAGTCAGGTACTGGCCCTGCGGGCTGTTGACCCAGACCAGGAGCGACTTGCGATCGGGGGAGGCCGACATCGACGAGATGCTTCCACCCACCGGGACATCGACCCAGCGCTCGTCCGCGCCGCGGGTCAGGCGGGCCATGCTGACAGAGGACGGTGCCGGGACGAGGGCGATGAGCGTGGTCACCGCCCGACTCTGCACCACGGCGATCTCGTTGGTGGAGACCATGCAGAGCGAGGATATGTAATACCCCGACCAGTTCGATTCGTTCAGAGTCGGAGGGCCTCCCGCTCCGGCAGCGTTGGGGGGAGACAAGAGCTCCGGGTTGGAGATCTTGGAGCCGTCGAAGTCAGAGACGGCGACCAGCGTGTTGCCCCCCGTCGATGCGCCTGCGTAAGCGATCCTGGTCCCGTCCGGCGAGAAGGCGACTCGCGAGACCAGCAGCTCATCGGGCGGAATGGTGACAGCCCTGGTGGCTCCACTGGCGTCGTCCATTATCCAGAGCCGCCCACGACTGAGGAGCCAGATGTCCCTGGTGCGCGGGATGTAGCCGATCTGAAGGTCCGCGGCGCTCACCTTGCTCGGGTCCAGAGGGTACTCCCACCTCTGGCCGCCGCTGTACGAGCCGTGAAGCTGCAGCTCCATGCGGTCGGCCGACGCGGGGTCGCCCGCCTTATTCTCGTGGCACCAGGCGACCAGGAACATCGACCGGTCCTGCGACAGCCCCCAGGTGGTGTAGGCCTGTCCGGCGGGGGGCGGCGCCAGTATCTGTTTACTCGCCCCGCTGGTGATGCTGAGAATGGACAGCCCGCCTCCGCGTCCGGCCAGCACCTCGTCCGCATGGAGCCCCTGCGGGAACACGTGTGGGATCGCCACCCCGGCGCCGACGAGCACCACCAGCATGCCGATCACTATCCCTATCGTCTTGCGATGGGACTTCTGTTTCGTCTTCTGGTGCGCCCTGCGGCCGTAGTCATGCGCCCTGTTCTGGGCTCTCTTGCTGTAGTCTCTGAAGTATCCGGGCATGGCGCTCCGAGATGAGTAGGTGCCGCCGGAATGAGCCGGCATATAATTATACTCACACAGCGCCGCGAGGCCGCCATGGCAGACAGCACAGTGAGCAACGGCTTATGGAAGCGGCGGCAAGGGTGTGCGACGCGGGCGGAGAAAGTGTTCCTCAGAGGTGTGTGGCATGGGTGCGAACAAAGCGGTGTTCCTGGACAGGGACGGGACCGTCGTCACCGGCATCGAAAACGTCCGCTCGGCCGACGAGCTGCGCTTCATCAACGGCGCGCAGGAGGCTCTGCAGATCCTGGCCGGCGCCGGCTATCTCCTGGTCCTGGTGTCGAACCAGGGCGGTGTGGGTCTCGGCGTCTTCAGCATTGAGGACCTGGAAGGGATGGACGCGCGCCTTCGCGAGATGGTCTCGGCGCTGGGCCTCGAGCTCGCCGGGACATACTACTGCACCGACAAGCCCGAATCGGACTGCAGCTGCCGCAAGCCTGAACCCGCGCTGGCCCTGGCGGCCGCCGACGAGCTGGACATCGACCTCCCATCCTCCTGGGTCATCGGCGACAAGACCTCCGACGTGATGCTGGGCAGGAATATCGGCTGCCATGCCGCGCTGGTCCTGACCGGAAAGGCAGGCACCGACGGCCGCTTCGTGGTTGAGCCCGACCTGATCGGTGCCGACCTGCTCGACTGCGCGAGGACGATCACCGGAATGGTGTGCGCTCGATCGGAGTAGATGAACCCCGGTATTAATCCGCCGCCGCCTCGCCGAACGCTCCCGCTGGAACCACGGTCAGCCCCAGCACGACCGTCGCCAACGAAACGCCCGCGAAGACCCAGAGGCCCGGGCCCGGTCCCGCGGGGAAGTACAGGCTGTTCGCGTACACCATCACTATGTCGAACAGAGCCAGCAGCAGACCGGCGATCCCGCAAGCCAGCACCAGGTTGCCACCGTTCCTGTCGGCAAAGAGCATCACGGCGCCGGCTGCCACCAGTATCCCCAGCAGCAGCGAGGTGAACCCGCTGAAGAGCAGGCCCCGGCTCCACCAGGTGAAAAGAAATGTCCCGTTGGTCCCGAACGACCTGAACATGATGTTCCAGCCGCTGGACCCCTGCACCCAGTTGAGAAAAGTGGCCACCAAGGTCAGAACCGCCGCCGCCATGACCAGCATTGCCCCGGTGGGCGCCACGATGTGTGGCAGCCGGGCCCTCCAGGCGGGGACGTATCCGCGCCTCAACGCGCGGGGGCTGACCGCTTCGCCAGCCGCGTCCGCTGTCGCTTGCGGTACGATGCTCGGCTCGCGGGCCGGCACCACTTCACTGGGTGGGCTTTCCGCGACGGGGGCGTCCATGGACTTTGCGTCAGGGATTGTTTGAGCGATCTGCTCGCCATACCTGGCATATTCCTCTTGTGTCATCGCGCCTCTCCCCCCGGCGGAAGAACCCGGCATCGTCGAACGGTCCATACTCTCCTCAACTGTCTCATAGAGCGCTCCTTGCCGCGAGTTGCCGGGCGGTCATGGCCAGTGGATCTCCGGCCAGGCGCGGCATAGTCATTGCAACAAGCCTCTACGGCGATTTCTTTTCTACCGTATCGCATCTTTTCCTATGCCTCGGCCCTGAGAAGGCTTACTGCGCGCCTCATTATTTCCCTGCGGATGCGCCTTGTTTGACCTGATGCCATTTGATATATTCCTTTGGGACTAAAAGGAGGGATGGATATGGATAATTACCCGGAGGATCTCAAGTACCACAAAGAGCACATGTGGGTGCGCACTGACGGCACCATTGGGATAACCTTCTACGCTCAGGACCAGCTCGGGGAGATCGTGTTCCTCGAGGTTCCCGAGCCCGGAGCGGACGTCGAAGCCGGTGAGGCGTTCGGCGAGGTCGAGTCGCGCAAGTCGGTCTCCGATCTGTACTCGCCGCTCACCGGCAGCATCAAGGAGGTCAACTCAGGGGTGCAGGACGCGCCGGAGCTCATCAACGAGGACTGCTACGGCAAAGGGTGGATCGCGATCATCGACGTGGGCGACTCCGCCGAGATGGACAACCTCCTCTCGGCCGCCGAGTATAAAGAACTCGTGGCAGGCGAGGAGCAGTAACTTAAGAGGACTGGTTAAAAAGGCGGACATAGACGTGTCCGCCTTTTTCTATGAATCAACATGGAGTTGAGGCAACGGCGGGTGTGATTCAAATCAAGGTGCTACGGGTAAGTCTTTTACTCGCTGTCCTCGCATGAGCCCTGATCCGTCGCGGACTCATGAATGCTGCGAAGGCTTCGCAAAAGACTCACCCTGACCCCCCCAGACGTGCCGGAGAGGCGTGACTGGTGGTACAATTCCGGCGTTGAAGGAGGCATATGGAAAATTCCGCTTTAGACTACGCACAAAACATAGTTGATACTGTTAGAGAACCCCTCGTGGTGCTGGATGACAAACTCAGGGTGATATCCGCCAACCGGTCTTTCTATAGGACTTTCAACGTAACGCCGGAAACGTCCGAAAACATTCTCTTGTTCGATCTCGGCAACCGCCAGTGGGACATCCCCAAACTCAGGGAGTTGCTCGTGGAAGTGCTTCCGAAGAGCACTAGCATCGAGGACTTCGAGGTCGAACACGACTTCCCGACTATCGGGCAGAAGACCATG